>NZ_JBNWUK010000003.1:199805-224336 GCF_050563205.1 Zafaria sp. Z1313 | reverse complement strand
CGGAGCCGAAGTAGCCGATCGCCCGGTACACGGCCTGGACCGGGTAGTCCACGATCTCCCCCGTACCGCGCACGTTGCCCGTGCCGTCCAGCTCCTGGCGCTCGAAGCGCAGCCCGGACACCCGCCCGTCCTCGCCCAGGACCTCGACCGGGTTGTGCAGGAAATGCAGGTGCAGGCGCCGCGAGGCCCCCGTGTCCTGCTCTTCCACGAGCCAGTTCGTGAGCGTGTTCACCATGGTCTTGACCTGGTTGTTCGTCTTGATCGCCTCGTCCGAGGCCGCGTCGAACTCGAAGTCCTCCGGGTAGAGCACGATGTCCACATCCCGCGAATGGCTCAGTTCCCGCAGCTCCAGCGGGGTGAACTTGATCTGCGCCGGACCGCGGCGGCCGAAGACGTGCACGTCCGTGACCGGGGAGGCCTTCAACCCCTCGTACACGTTCGCCGGGATCTCCGTGGAGAGCAGGTCATCCGCGTGCTTGGAGAGCACCCGGGCCACGTCCAGGGCCACGTTGCCGTTGCCGATCACCGCGACCTCGCGCGCCTGCAGTGGCCAGTGCCGGTCCACGTCCGGGTGCCCGTCGTACCAGGACACGAAGTCCGCGGCCCCGTAGGAGCCCTCGAGCTCGATCCCGGGGATGTTCAGGTCCGCGTCCCGGATCGCCCCGGTCGCGAAGACCACCGCGTCGTACATCGAGCGGATGTCGCTCAGCTGCAGGTCGCGCCCGTAGGTGACGTTGCCGAGGAAGCGGATGTCGCCGCGGTCCAGGACCTTGTGCAGGGCGTTGACGATGCCCTTGATGCGCGGGTGGTCAGGCGCCACCCCGTAGCGGATCAGCCCGTAGGGCGCCGGGTAGGCATCGAAGAGGTCGATGCTGACCTCGAACTCGCGCTCGGCCTTGGTCAGGATGTCGGCAGCGTAGACGCCCGCCGGGCCGGCGCCGATGATGGCGACGCGGAGCGGGCGGTTCTCGGCTGGGTGGGACACGGGGAATCCTTCCGGACAGGGGATCGCGGGCGCGCTAAATAGCGCACAACCACCTAGTCTAATTCGGGATCGCCCTGCGCCCTAACTTTCCCGGCGGAACGTGGCGGGCGCCACGACCGGGCAGGACCGGGCGGGAAGGCATCCTCGCGGGCACACCGGGGAAACACCACGGGGCGGGTGGCCCTCAGGCCGCCCGCCCCGTGGGCACCGCAACACCGCTCAGATGCTGTCGACGCGCGTCCCGACCTTGTTGCCGGTCTCCGCGGCGGTCACCTGGTTCTCGTCGAGGAGCTGACGGGCCTTGCGCACCAGCTCGAGGGTGTTGTTGGCGGCCGTGATCCAGGCCTTCTCCTTCTGGTCGTAGCCGTCGCGGTTCTGCTCGTCCTCCCAGTTGGTGGCGACGAAGTTCTGCTGCTGCTCGCGGTCGCCGATGATCGTCTCGATCCGGCCGGCGATGCGCAGGACGTCGGCCTCGATGCGGGCGGCTGCGCCGGCGTCGAAGGAGATCGTGTCCTTGTCCTTGCTCATGGTGTGTCCTTTCACTGCGGCCTCATGCGGCCGGTCTGCTCTGGTGGTCTCGTGCATCCGGGGTCCGGCATCGCGGCCCCGCGGGGGCGTGGGTCAGCGTCCGCCGAAGCTGAAGCCCGTGACCTCGGTGGCCGAGGCGACGGACTCCGCGGCGGAGCCGCCGGCTTCGAAGGCGTCGTCCATCGTGATGTATTCCTTGGCGATGTCGGCCTGTCCGCGGGAGATCGACGCCAGGGCGCCGATCAGGGCGTTCTGCACGCGGTTCGACTCGGCCATGAACGAGCGGAACTTGACCGCGCCGTTGCCGCTGAAGGTCTGCTCCAGGTCCTCGACGCCATCGATGAGCTCCTCGACCAGCTTCACGAGCTCCGCGCCGGAGTTCTCCGACTGGGTCGAGGCGTCGCCCATGGCGGGGACGTTCATCTTTCCCTTGAAAGTCATAGCTGCTTCCTTGCCTCTCGGTGTGGGCCGCCGGTGGGCCGGCCTGTTCCGCCGGCCCGGAGTCAGACCGTGGCGGCGGGGTTCGTGTATCTTCTGCAAGTGGACTTTCGCTTGCCGTGGTTCCATACAACGCCAGCGACGGGGAGCCGGTCAAGGCGGACGCATGGGGAGAACTCCCCATTCGGGCCGCCGCGGCACAGTTCTTGGATTAACTACTGACATGATGGGTTGCGGAAAGCCGCACACACGCCGAGGAAGGGGACGCCCATGGCCACGGAGTTCGACAGCCAGCTCATCGAGTCGGTCGCCGTGCGCCGCAACCGCGTGACGGACGCCCTGCTCTACGCCTCGAACCCCACCGAGCGCCGCTGGAAGGCCACGGCGAAGCAGTTCCTGTTCAGCGTCGTCGCGGCCGCCCTCATCGCGGCCATCTGCGTGGCCGTGGCCTTCGTCGGCAACATGATCGCCGAGCAGCAGCGCAAGAACAACGAGGAACGGGAACAGCAGCGCTCCGCCGTCGTCCTCGAAATCATCCAGCCCGCCGCCGCGTCCGTCCTCCCCCGCGAGGCCGGCGCCGCACCGCACGCCCCCGCCCGCATCGCCCAGCACCCGAGGGGAGCCTGAGACCTCCATGGCCCAGCCCTATACGCGCGTCACCCTGATCGGCCCGCACCGGCACGTCGACCTCCTCCTGCCCTCGCAGGCGGCCGTCGGCACGCTCATGCCGCAGATCCTGGACCTCCTGGGCGACCGCCCCGGCGAGCGCGTGGCGACCAAGATCCTGCTGACCGCCTCCGGCGAGCCGATCCCCTCGCAGGAGACCCTGGCCGGCGCCGGGGTCCTGGACGGGGAGCGCCTGACGCTCTTCAACAACGAGGACGCTCCCCCGCCGGCGGTCGTGTACGACATCGCCGACACGGTCGTCGAGCAGTCCGAGCGGGTCCGCGGCCCGTGGACGCGGGCGCACCTCGTGGCCGGTTCCGGCGTCTTCGCCGCGGCCGGGTTCCTCCTGGCGCTCGAGCTGCTGCTCGGCCGCTACCTGCCCGGGCAGCGGTGGTGGATCTCGCTCGCGGTCGGCGGCGCCGCGCTGGCGCTCGGGGCCGCCACCGCGCGCGCCGCACGCCCCGTGGCCTCGACCCTGCTCGGCACGGGCTGGGCCGCGGCCCTGCTCGGCCTGGCCCATTGGGACGCCGGCGTTCCGCTGCGCCTCCTGCTGGCCGCGGCGGCGACGGCCGTCCTGACGGCCGGCCTCGCCGCCGTCGCCCCCGATCCGCGGCCGCGCCTGACCGCCGCGGCCATCATGGCATCGCTCACGGGGGCGTGGGCGCTCGCGCTGCCGTTGGCCGCGTGGGCCGCGTCCGCGGACGGGATCGGGCAGGCGGCGGGGGTCGGCGGGATCGCGGCCGTCGCCTCGCTCCTCGTGCTCGGGCTGCTGCCGGGCATCGCGCTCGCCGCCTCCGGGCTCGCGCGGCTCGACGACCGCCGGGCCCAGGGCGACGCGATCCTCCGCCGCGACGCCGTCGGCGCGATCCAGGCCGCGCATGCCGGCCTGGCGCTCTCAACGGTGGCGGTCGCGGCCTCGATCGCGGCCGGGCTCTGGCTCGTCGCCACGGCCGGCGAACGCCCGGTCTGGACCTTCCCCCTCCTCGCGGTGCTCGTGCTCGCGACCCTGCTCCGCGCCCGCTCGTTCCCCCTGGCCCTGGAACGCTACGCCCTCTACGCCGCGGCCGGCTTCGGCGCCGCGGCCGGCGCGTGGACGCTCGCAGGGCTCAACCCGGACACGGCCTGGCTCGTCGGCCTGGGCGTGCTCGTGGCGGCGCTGCTGACCGGGCTCGGCCTCGTCGTCGTCCTCCCCGAACACACGCAGGCGCGGCTGAGGCAGCTCGCCGAACGCGTCGAGACGCTGGCCGTCCTCGCGTCGGTCCCCCTCGTCGTCGGCTACTTCGGCGTGTTCGCGAAGATGCTCGAGACGTTCTAGAGGCAAGGAAGAAGCGATGACCACGCCCCAGGATCCCTCCCGCCCGCCCGTCGACCCGTGGGCGCCGCAGCCCCAGGACGACCCCTGGGCGCCGGCCCCCGCCCCGCGCCGCGAGCGCCGCCGCCGCTCCGCAGGGCAGGGAACGACGCCGGGGCCCCGCCCGGGCGCGCCGTCCGCCTCCCCCGCGGCGTCCGGGTTCCCCACCGGGTTCGACGACGCCCGGGCGGACGACGGCGGCCTGGGCGCCGGTTCCGGTGCCCCCGGCGGGCTCGGGACGCCGCTCGACGGAGACAAGCTGCGCCTGGCCTCGCGCGCTGCCGGCTCCCGGCTGCTGCCGCGGGCGCTGAAGTCCATGTTCACGGCGGACACGACCGCCTCGGACCTCGTCGCACACGCCGCCCAGGCGCAGGCCCCCGTCACGACGGGACGGCGCATCGCCGTCGTCTCGACGCGCGGCGGCGCCGGCAAGACCACCGCGGCCGCCCTGCTGGGGCGCGTCTACGCGGCCGTCCGCCAGGACACGGCCGCCGTGCTCGACCTCGACCCGGGGCACGGGAGCCTGGCGCTGCGGCTCGGGACCACCGGCGGGGCGGCCGTCGACACGCTCGTCGAGCACGCCACGGGCGGCCGGCTGCCCACGGCCGCGGACCTCTCCGGGCTCCTCGCCCACGCCGCCCCGAACCTCGCCGCGAGCGGACCCCGCGGCGGACTGCTCGGCGGTGCGGCGACGCCGCCCGCGTCGCTGCGCGAGGCCTGTGCGGCCGTGTCCCGCTACTTCCCCGTCACCCTGCTCGACTGCCCGGCGGGCCTCGCCGCACCGGAGACGCAATCGGCGCTGGCCGACGGCCACGCCGCCGTCTTCGTCGTGCCCGCCACGCTGGCCGGGCTCGACAACGCGTTCACCCAGCTCGCCGCCTGGCGCCAGACACCGCAATTGGCGCGGATCCCGCTCAGCGTGCTCGTGCTGCAGGCGGACAAGGCCTCGCCCCTGCGGGCGCTGGACCAGGCCGGGCGGATCTCCCGGCTCGGCTTCGACGCCTTCGCGATCGGCTACGACGCCCACCTGGCCGGCGGTTCGCTCCTGTCCCTGCCGCTCCTCGCGCCGGAGCACCGCGCCGCCGCCGCGGCGCTCGCGGGACGGGTGCTGGAGCAGGCCAACGGGAGGCGCTGAGTCCATGGCGCAGAAGATCATCCACCGTCCCGCCCGCACGTCGCCGCCGCTGCGCGGCTTCCGGCCCTTCACGATCGACGGGCCGCCGGCCGTCGAGGGCGATCCGCCCGGGCTCAACCTCGCTTCGATCGTCCCGATGCTCGGCGGGGCCGTGTCCATGACCGTCATGATGACGTTCCGCAACTCGCCCTTCGCCGCGGTCGGGGCCATGATGATGATCCTCACCGTCGTCATCGCGGTCTTCATGATGTTCAGCCAGCGCGGCAAGCAGCAGAAGACGCGGTCCCAGCTGCGCGACAACTACATGCGCTACCTCGAACGCACGCGCGTCGCCCTGCGCGCCGACGAGCAGGAGGCCGTCCGCGTCGCCGGGATCTCCAGCCCGCCGCCGCAGGCCCTCTTCGACATCGTCCGCACGCCCATGCGGCTCTGGGAACGCCGGCGCGGCAATGAGGACTTCCTCGTGGTCCGGGTCGGCTCGGGAGAGCGCCCGTGCCGGGACATCGCCGTCGCCGACACCTCCGGCTCCACGCAGCAGCAGGACGCCTTTATGGCGGCCGAGGCCGAGATCCTGCGCCGCCGCTACGCCACGAGCCCCGAGCTTCCCCTCACGGTGCCGCTCGACAACGCCGGAAACGTCAGCGTCGTCGGCTCCCGCGGGTTCGTCCTCGCCGTCGCCCGCAACATCCTCGCTTCCGCGGCCGCGTTCCACTCGCCCGAGGACCTCGGGATCGCCCTGGCCGTCCCGGAGGACCGCCGCGGGGACTGGGAATGGGCGTCCTGGCTGCCGCACCTCGCGGACCAGGCCAACGTCGCCCCGACCGGCCCCGTCCGGCGCGTCGCGGCCGACATGAACGGTCTCGGCGACATCCTCGCCGCCGACCTGCTCCAGCGCGCCAAGATCGCGGTCGAGTCCCGCAAGATCGACGCCTCGCTCGGTCAGGTCCTCTCCCGGCTGCTCGTCGTCTCCGACTCCCACGGCGGCCAGGCCCAGGAGCTGCCCGTCGCCGACACCTCGATCGAGCCGGCCCGCATCGGCGTGAGCGTCCTGCACCTCGTCCACGAGCGCGGCCAGGAGCCCTCCGAGGTCTCCGTGCGGATCAGCGAGACCCCCACCGGCTTCGAGATCCAGAACTACCGCCGCGACCCGGTCAACCCGGAGACGACCTCCGGCGCCCTCGACGAGCTCTCCCCCGCCACCGCGGCGGCCCTGGCCCGCGAGCTCGCGCCGCTGCGCCTCTCCGCCGACTCCCTCGAGCACGGGGGCTCCGGCGAGGGCTCGCAGTCCTTCCTCGAGATGCTCGGCCTCTCCCCGAAGCTGGACCGCGCCGACATCGAACGCACGTGGCGCCCCCGCAACGAATCGGAGTTCCTGCGCGTCCCGCTCGGACCCGACGACCGCGGCAAGCCGACCGTGCTGGACCTGAAGGAATCCGCCCAGTTCGGCATGGGACCGCACGGGCTCTGCATCGGCGCGACCGGCTCCGGCAAGTCGGAGATGCTCCGCTCGCTCGTGTTCGGGCTCCTCGCCACCCACTCCCCCGACGTCCTGGCCATGGTGCTCGTGGACTTCAAGGGCGGCGCGACGTTCGCGCCGTTCGAAGGCGCCCCTCAGGTCACCGGCATCATCACGAACCTCTCCGACGACCTCTCGCTCGTCGAACGCGTCTACGCGAGCCTCAACGGCGAGATCCTGCGCCGCCAGGAGGTGCTCAAGGCCGCCGGCAACATCGCCAACATCACCGACTACCAGGTGCACCGCAACGAACGCCTGGCCCGCGGCGAGGAGATGGACCCGCTGCCCCACCTCGTGGTCATCATCGACGAATTCGGCGAGCTGCTCACCGCCCGGCCGGACTTCATCGACCTGTTCCTCTCGATCGGCCGGATCGGCCGCTCCATCGGCGTGCACCTGCTCCTGAGCAGCCAGCGCGTCGAGGGCGGCAAGCTGCGCGGCCTCGAGACCTACCTCTCCTACCGGATCGGCCTGCGCACGCTCTCCGAGGGCGAGTCGCGGACCGTCCTGGACACGGGAGACGCCTTCCACCTGCCGCCCGTGCCCGGCTACGGCTACCTCAAGGTGGACACGACCGTCTACACGCGCTTCAAGTCCGGATACGTCTCCGGCGCCCTCGAAGCCGAGGAGACGCCCGAGGAACGAGCCGCCGTGCAGGAGGCACCCGACGTCGTCCCCGTCCCGTTCTACGCCCTCGAGGCCGAGCCCGCGTCCGAAGGCGCCGCGCCGAAGCCCGCGAAGAACGCTCCCGCCCGCCGCACGACGGGCCCCACCGTGATGTCCACGCTCATGGACACGCTGCGCACCTTCCCGCGCTCCGTCCAGGAGATCTGGCTCCCGCCCCTGCCGGCCGCGCTCTCCCTCGACGCCGCCGTCGGCGCCGTCCACCCCGGCGAGCACGGGCTGCGGCTCGAGCACGGCGGGCGGCTGCGCGTGCCGATCGGCCTCCTCGACGACCCCGCCAAGCAGTGGCAGGGGCTGTGGGAGATCGACTTCACCGCCGGCGGCGGCAACCTCCTGGTGGTCGGCGGCCCGCAGTCCGGCCGCTCCACCGTACTGCGCACGCTCGTCGCCTCGATCGCCCTCACGCACACGCCGCAGGAGGCCGCCGTCTACTGCGTGGACCTGCTCGGCTCCGGCCTGCTGCCGCTCGGCGGGCTGCCCCACGTCGGCGGCACCGCGATCCGCACCAACCGCGAGGTCGTCCGCCGCACCGTCGAGGAGCTCGTCGGCATGCTCCTGGTCCGCGAGCGGATCTTCGAGCAGCACCAGATCGACTCGCTCACCACGATGCGGCGCCTGCACGCCGCGGGCCGCCTGCCCGAGCTGCCGAGCGCCGACGTCTTCCTCGTCATCGACGGCTACGGCCAGATCGCCGACGACTTCAACGAGATCCAGGACGGCGTCTACGCCCTCATCATGCGCGGCGGCGGCTACGGCATCCACGTCGTGACGACCCTGAACCGCATGGCCGAGGTCCGGATGGCCCAGCAGGGCTTCTTCGGGAACAAGATCGAGATGGCCCTCTCCGAGCCCTCCGACTCCACGATCGACCGCAAGGTCGCCGCCGGCGTCAGCCCCGAGGCCCCCGGGCGCGGCCTCTCCGATCGCAAGCTCATCGGCCACGTCGCCCTGCCCCGCATCGACGGGGCCTCCACCACCGAGGACATGTCGGAGGGCCTGCGGGAGCTCGTCGCCCAGGTCTCCGAATCCACGCGCGGCGAGGCCATGCGCGTGCGCGTCCTCCCCGGCGCGGTGGGCTTCGACGCCGCCCCACCCTCCCCCGCCCCGGGCGTCTTCCCCCTCGGCCTGCGCGAGGTCGACCTGGGCCCGCAGCTGCTGGACACGACGGCGAAGGAACGGCACCTGATCGTCCTCGGCGACGAGGAGAGCGGCAAGTCCAACATCCTGCGCAACTACATCGAGCTCATGGTCGGCCAGCACAGCGCCGACGACCTGCTCTTCGCGGTCTACGACCCGCGCAAGGGCCTCGACAACGTCGTCCCCGACGACTACCTCGGTGGCTACGCGGGCAGCGCCGCCGTCGCCGAGCAGCTCTCCGCCGCCCTCGTGAAGGAGCTCCAGCTGCGCACCACGGGCGGGGACGGGAAGGAGAAGCCCGGGACCGCGCGGCTCGTGATCGTGGTCGACGACTACGACATCCTCACGGCCTCCGGCGGTTCCCCCATGGGCCGCCTCACGAACTACCTGCCGATGGCCTCGGAGCTGAACCTCAACGTGCTCCTGACGCGCAAGGTCCGCGGTGCGAGCCGCGGGATGTACGAGTCGTTCTTCTCCACGCTGCGCGACTCCGGTTCCTCCGCGCTCATCATGTCCGGCGACCGCTCCGAGGGCGGGCTGATCAACAACATCCGCGCCCGCGCCCTGCCCCCCGGGCGCGGGCAGCTCGTGCAGGTCGGCAAGCCGCTGCAGACCATCCAGAGCTACCTCAACCGGGGCACGGAATAGCCGTCGTCGGGGCGGCGTTGTAGCCGGTATGCCCAGCCCCCTACCCGCCTCCGCGACGCCCTCCCCCGGGACCGCGGCCCCGGCGTCGTCCTCCCCCGGATCCCCGCGCGGCACGGGAGGCGACGCGGCCGCCGAACGCAGCGCGGGCCTGCTCTTCGGGCTCGGCGCCTACGGCCTCTGGGGGCTGCTGCCGCTGTACTTCCTGACGATCGCCACGGCCTCGCCCGCCGAGATCGTGGCCAACCGCGTCCTCTGGTCGCTCGTCTTCTGCGCCCTCCTGCTCACGCTCACGCGCGCCTGGGCGGACCTCGGCGTGCTGCTGCGCGACAAGGCGTCCATGCTGCGCCTGTCCGCGGCCGCCGTGCTGATCGCCGTGAACTGGCTGACCTACACCTTCGCTGTGCTGGGCGGGCACGCGGTCGAGGCCTCGCTCGGCTACTTCATCAACCCCCTGGTCTCCACCGCGCTCGGCGTGGTCCTGCTCAAGGAGCGGCTCAACCGGCTGCAGTGGACCGCGATGGGGTTCGGCCTCGCGGCCGTGCTCGTGCTGACGTTCGCGTACGGCTCCGTGCCCGTGATCGCCCTGGTGCTGGCCTTCTCGTTCGGGCTCTACGGCTTCGTGAAGAACCGCGTGGGCCGCACCGCGAGCGCCGTGACCGGCCTGACCGTCGAGACCCTGGTCCTGACCCTCCCGGCCCTCGGGTTCATGGCGTTCCTGCTCGCCCAGGGCGGCGCCACGCTCGTCAGCACGGGGCCCGCGCACTTCTGGCTCATGGCGGCCAGCGGCATCATCACGGCCGTGCCGCTGCTGTTCTTCGGCGCCGCGGCACGCCGGCTGCCCCTGACGCTCATCGGGACGCTGCAGTACCTCGCGCCCGTGCTGCAGTTCATCCTGGCCCTGACCGTCTTCGGCGAGCACATGCCGCTCGAGCGCTGGATCGGGTTCGGGCTCGTCTGGGTCGCGATCGTGCTGCTCACGGCCGACCTCGCCCGCCGGGCGGGCAGCGGGCGGGCGGAGCGCCGGGCGGCGAGGAAGCTCGCCGCTCCGGCGCCGCAGGCCTGACTACTCCCCGCGCGGCACGACCATCATGGGGACCGGGAGGGCGCGCAGCATCCGGTTGGCCGTGGCCCCGAGGAAGAGCCGGCGCTTCTGCGCGAGCCGGCTGGAGCCGATGACCACGAGGTCCGTGTCCTCCCAGTCGAGCTCCTGGATCGCCTCCTCGTCGTTGCGCCCCTGCCCCACGGTGATCTCCGTCGCGCCCCCCTCCGGGAGCGTCCTGGCGGCCTCGACGAGCACCGAGTTGGCGTGCTTGAGGGCCGCGTTGACGTCTTCGCCGTGGCGCGAGGCCGCGGCGTCGAGCGCCACGAGGGAGACGAGCCGCAGGGGGCGGTGGTGCTGGGCCGTCGAGGCGAGCGCCGTGCTCAGCACGGCCTCCCAGCCCTCGCGTTCCCCCACGCCGGCCGTGAGGCGGCTGAACGCGTTGGTGTTGCGGTAGCCGCGTGGGGCGAGCACCACGGGGACGGGGCTGGAGTGCAGGAGGGCGTTGGCGACGGAGCCGATCGTGAAACGGCCGAGGACTCCCGTCCGCGAGGCGCCGACGACGATCCGCGTGGAGCCGAACTCCTCGGCGGCGTCGATCAGGGCCGCGGCGGGCGAGTCCCCTCCCCGGACGTGGAAGCGCACCGGGACGTCGTCCGGAACGGTCTCCAGGACGGTGTTCTTGGCGTTGAGGGCGCGCTGCTCCCCGGATCCGACGCGGCTTCCACGGGCGTGCGCGGAGAGGGCGGGCGAGTCCGGCGGCACGACGTAGACGACGTCGAGGCCGGTCTTCAGGGTCCTGGCCCCGGCGATCCCCAGGGCGAGCGCCTCGGCGCCGCGGTCGTCCGGTCGGTAGCCAACAAGGTAACTCATGCGGTGGGCCTCCTGGGCGGCTGGGCGGCGGCTCCGTTGCCGCCGACGCTGGTGGTGGCTCAGACTTTACAGCCTGTTTCCCGCGGGCGCTCCCCCTCCAACGCACGACGCCGGGGCGCGCCCCCGGGGGTTGCTAGACGTGGGCGCGGATGGCCTGCTCGAGGACGTCGAAGGCGTCGGCGAGGAGCTCGTCGCCGATCACGAGCGGCGGCAACAGGCGCACGACGTTGCCGTAGGTGCCGCACGTGAGGATCAGGACGCCCTGCGCGAGGCAGTCGGCGGCGATCTTCCTGGTCGCGTCGGCGTCCGGCTCGGTCCCTCCGGCCTTGACGAACTCGAGGGCCAGCATGGCGCCGCGCCCGCGCACCTCGCCGAGCCCGGCCAGCTCCTCCTGCAGGGGACGGAAGCGCGCGTAGAACGCGTCCTCGATCTCGCGGGCGCGCCCGGCGAGGTCCTGCGCCGCCATGAAGTCGATCGCGGCGAGCGCGCCGGCGACCGCGACGGGGTTGCCGCCGTAGGTGCCGCCGAGGCCGCCCGGGTGGACGGCGTCGAGCAGCTCGGCGCGGCCCGTCACGGCGGAGAGTGGCATGCCGCCCGCGATGCCCTTGGCGAGCGTCATCAGGTCCGGCACCACGCCCTCGTGGTCCACCGCGAACCAGGCGCCCGTGCGGCAGAAGCCGGACTGGACCTCGTCGGCGATGAAGACGATCCCCTGCTCCTTCGCCCATTCGGCGATGCGGGGCAGGAAGCCGGCGGCCGGGACGATGAAGCCGCCCTCGCCCTGGATCGGCTCGATGATGATCGCGGCGATCTGGTCCCCGCCGATCTGCTTCTCCATCGACAGGATGGCGCGCTCGGCGGCCTCCTTGCCGGAGATCGAGGGGTTCTCCTCGCGGTACGGGTAGCTCATCGGCATCCGGTAGATCTCCGGGGCCGTCGGTCCCATGCCGCGCTTGTAGGGGGCGGCCTTGGCCGTGAGCCCCATGGTGAGGTTGGTCCGGCCGTGGTACGCGTGGTCGAACGCGACGACGGCGGTGCGGCCCGTCGCGAGGCGGGCGATCTTCACGGCGTTCTCGACGGCTTCCGCACCAGAGTTGAAGAGCACCGTCTTCTTCGCGTGGGTGCCCGGGGTCAGCTCGGCGATCTTCTCGGCGAGCTCCACGTAGCCCTCGTACGGGGTGACCATAAAGCACGTGTGGGTGAAGCGGGCGGCCTGCGCGGCGACGGCCGCGGCGACCTCCTGGTTGCCGGCGCCGACCGTCGTGACGGCGATGCCGGATCCGAGGTCGGTGAACGAGTTGCCGTCGACGTCGACGATCACGCCGCCGTCCGCGTCCGCGGCGTAGACGGGGGCCGTGGAGGCGACGCCGGCGGCGACGACCCGGGCGCGGCGTTCGGCGAGCGCCTGCGACTTCGGCCCGGGGAACGCCCCGTTGATGCTGCGCTTCTGCTCGAGGCGGTACTGGATGTCCACGACGGTTCCTCTCGGTGGGGGCGTATCTCCGGGCGGCGCGGCCGCCCTGGTTCTCCCGGCGACACTACTGCCCGCCCTGTGGCCGGCGCCACGGGGCGCCGCACAACGGAGCCCCGCGCCCGCGGTGCAGCTGCACAGCGGAGGCGGGGCCCCGGCGTCGTCCCCTGCGGCATCACCCTCCGGGGAATCGTCGTTTCGACCGAGCCTCGACAACCCTGCGCTGGAGAGTGATGCGTGGGGGTGGGGGTGGGCGGGCGGCTAGAGTTCCGGGGCGGTCTCCCCCGGCATGTCCTCGTCGACCTCGGGATGCCGCGAGAGGTTGTACAGGGCGACGCCGAGGCCGCCCCACAGCGTGAGCATGGAGACGATCATCATCGTGATGGCGATGCCGGTCATCGTGCTTCCTCCTGGTCCTCGGCGGCCCGGATGGCCTCGTATTCGGGATCGTGCTTGTCCTTGGAGCCGGAACCCCACGGGATCAGGGTCAGCAGGGCGGCGAGGACCAGGAGGCCGATCGACATGCCCCAGCCGAAGGTGTTCAGCATCCACGCCGGGTACCCCCCGTAGGGCGCCGAGACCTTCGCGATGATCTCGTTGACCAGGATGTAGGCGAGGACCACGGGCACCACGCCGGCGACGAGGACCATCCACGTCGTGCGCATCTTCACGGACGAGATCCGGTTCAGGTGCCCGGAGAGCATCGGCAGCCTGCGCAGCACCCATGCCACGACGACCACCGCGACGAGCGCCCCGGCCAGGATGCCGAACTGGTTCACGAACGCGTCGGAGATGTCCAGGACGAACAACCCCGTCGTGGTCGGGAAGAGGACCAGCGAGATCAGCGCGACCGGGACCGAGACGGCCAGCGACGCCTTCACGCGCGCCCAGCCGAGCTTGTCCTGGACCGCCGCCACGATGACCTCGAGGATCGAGATGAGCGAGGTCAGGCCCGCGAAGACGAGGGAGCCGAAGAACAGCACGCCAATGAGCGAGCCGAGCGGTGCCTGCGAGACGAGCGTCGGGAACGCGATGAAGGCCAGGCCGATGCCCGCGACCGCCGTGTCCTCGACCGTGCTGCCCGCCGTGAAGGCCATGAAGCCGATCGCGGCGAAGACGCCGATGCCGGCGAGGATCTCGAAGCCGGAGTTGGAGAACGCCACGACCATGCCGGAGCCCGTCAGGTCGGTCTTGCGCTTGAGGTAGGAGGAGTAGGTGATCATGATGCCGAAGGCCACGGAGAGGGAGAAGAAGATGTGTCCGTAGGCCGCGGCCCACACGCCCGGATGCGCCAGCGCCTCCCAGTCCGGCGTGAAGAAGGCGTTGAGCCCGTCCATCGCGCCCGGAAGGGTGAGCGAGGTGGCCACGAGGACCAGGAACATCACGAGCAGCATCGGCATGAAGATCACGTTGGCGCGGGAGATGCCCTTGCGCACGCCGGCAACCATGATGACGATCGCCAGGATCCACACGGCGAGCAGCGGATAGACGACGCCGGGGACGAAGTCGAAGCCGAACGCGGGCTCCTCCGGGGCCTGCAGGTACTCGCCGATGAAGAACGCCTCGGCGTCGTCGCCCCACGCCTTCGTCACCGAGAACCACGTGTACATCGCCGCCCAGCCGATGATCACGGCGTAGTAGACGGCGATCACGAAGCAGACGAGGACCTGCCACCAGCCCAGGACCTCGGCGCCGCGGTTGAGCCGGCGGTAGGCCAGCGGGGCGGAGCCGCGGAACTTGTGGCCCACGGCGTAGTCCAGGAAGAGGAGCGGGATGCCCGCGGAGAGCAGGGCCGCGAGATACGGGATCAGGAACGCCCCGCCGCCGTTCTCGTAGGCGACGTAGGGGAAGCGCCAGATGTTCCCGAGTCCCACGGCGGAGCCGATGGCGGAGATGATGAAGAGTTTGCGCGAGGAGAAGGTCTCACGGGCCGGGCCGGTCTTTCCGCCGGTCGTCCCTTGTGGTGCGGTGCTCATGACCCCACACGGTAGCCCTGTGTAGGGCTTGTCACAACGACGGCGGGCCGGTGCCGTCACAATGCCCTATCGGTTCATTGCAGATGGGGCGGATGCACAAGCGGCGCCCTACGATGGCCCCATGCCCCTGACCCTGCACCGCCTCCTCGCAGCGCCCGGCCTCGGGCTCCGCGCCCTCACGGACCCGGGCGCCCGCGGCGGCGACGCCGTCCAGTGGGCCGCCGTGACCGAGCTCGAGGACCCCACCCCCTTCCTCGGCGGCGGCGAGGTGCTGCTCACCACGGGCCTGCGCCAACGCACCGCGGCCGCCCAGGAGGCGTTCGTCGACCGCATCGCCGCGGCCGGCGTCCTGGCCCTCGGCTACGGGACCGGGCTGACGCACGCGAAGGTCCCGCCCGGCGTCGTCCGGCGCGCGGCCGGGCACGGCCTGCCGGTGTTCGAGGTCCCGTACGCGACCCCGTTCGTGGCGATCACGCGGATGGTCGCCGAGGCGCTCGCCGCGGACCACGTGGGCCGCGTCGAGCGGCTGCTGCGCGACCACCAGCAGTTCGCCGCGGCCCTCCTCGGCGGCGGCCTCGACGCGCTCCTCGGCGCCCTGGCGGAGCGGATCGGCACCCCGCCCGCCCTCGACCTGCACGGCGCCCGCATCCACGGGCCCGGCCGCGCGCCGGAACCGCCCGGGCCCGGCTGGCTGCCCCTGCCGATCGCGACCGGGCTGCCCGACCGCTGCACGCTCTGGATCCCGGACGACGGGGCCGGCGAGGGGCCGCTCGGCTACGCCCGCTCCCTCATCGGCCTCGAGCTCGCCAACCGGGCGCGGCTGCGCGAGTCGCGGCGCGAGGCCGCCGGGCAGGTCCTCGCGGACCTCGTCCACGCGGGCACGGGGGCGCGCGGGAGCGGGAGCGGGGACGCCGAGCTGCGCCTGCAGTCCGTCGGGGTCGCCGCGGCGGGGCGCCACGCCGTCGTCCTCGTCGAGGCGGCCGAGGCCCGCGCCCTGCGCACCCTGCCGCTGCCACCCGGGCTCGGGCCCGCCGTCGGGGCCCTCATCGACGGCCGGCTCGCCGTGCTCCTGGAAGCGGACGACGCCGGGGCCGCCGCGGCCGCGACCGCCGCCTACCTCGACGGGGCCGGGATCGCCGCGCGGGTCGGATACGGGGGCGGGTACGGGCAGGCGTCGGGCCTGCGCTGGAGCTACTTCGAGGCCGCCGAGGCGCTGCGCCACGGGGAGCGGCTCAACCGACCCTCCCGCTTGTCCCTGACGTCGCTGCTGCTCTCGGCGCGCGACGTCCCGATCCACGACCTCGCCGCGGAGGCCATCGGGCCGCTCGAGCGCTTCGACGCCGAACACGGGGCCGGACTCGTCGAGACCCTCACGGGCTACCTCGAGGCCAACGGCAGCGTCGGCGCCGTCGCCGCGGCGCTCGGACTGCACCGCAACACCGTCCGCTACCGGATCCAGCAGATCGCCGAGCTCAGCGGCTACGACCCGACCCAGACCGCGGACCGCGTGCAGCTCTGGCTCGCCCTGTCCGCCCGGGAGCTCTCGTGAACGCCCCCGCCGGCCTCCTGGGCTTCGCCGGGCCCGCGGTGTTCCCCGGCCTCGCGGCCCTGCCCGACATCGGCGGCCTCGCCTTGTGGCTGGACCTGATCGGGATCTTCGCGTTCGCCGTGTCCGGCTCGCTGCTCGCGGCGCGCAAGGGCTTCGACATAATCGGCTCGCTCGTGCTCGCCAACCTCGCCGGGCTCGGCGGCGGGGTGGTGCGCGACCTCGTGATCGGCCAGGGCGTGCCGACGTCGTTCACGTCGATCGTGTACCTCGCACCGCCCCTGCTCGCCGCGGCCGCCGTGTACCTGGTCTCCTCGCGGCTGAACCGGATCAACCGCTGGATCCTGCACTTCGACGCGGCCGGACTGGCCCTGTTCTGCATCACCGGCACCGAGAAGGCCCTGGCGGCCGGGCTGCCGCCCGTCTCCGCGGCGCTGCTCGGCGTCGCCACCGCATGCGGCGGCGGACTCCTGCGCGACGTCGCCGCCAACGAGGTCCCGCGGCTGTTCGACCACCGCGACATCTACGCCCTGCCGGCCTTCCTCGGGGCCGGGCTGACCGCCTTGGCGGGCACGCTGGGAGTGCTCACCCCAGGCACGGGGGTGGGCATCGGCGTCGTCGTGTACGCCCTGCGCGCCCTGGCCATGCGCTACCGCTGGCGTGCCCCGCTCGCCGCCCGCGGGTGGGCGCGTCCGGGGAGGTCCCGGGACGGCTAGGATTTGAGGCATGGCTGAGATGTTCCTGGAGAAGTTCCGTTCGCTGGTCCCGCAATACCTCGACGACGCGTGGGTCCCCGAGGACGGCCTCACCGGGGAGGAGCTCGACGAGGCGCTCGACGACGCCGGCGTCGACATCCCGCAGGCGCTGCGCGAGTTCTACCTGGCGCTCGGCGGCTGCGAGGACCTCATGGAGGCCTACTACTACTTCTGGGACCCCGAGGAGCTCGAGGTCGAGGACGGCTACCTGCTGTTCATGGAGGACGAGGACGAGAACTTCGTCTGGGGCATCCGCGAGGACCAGGTCGACGTCCCCGACCCCATCGTCCACCGGCGGCACAACGCGCGCGGGACGTGGAAGAGCGAGGAGGGGACGTTCAGCGAGTACGTGCTGGACATGTTCTCGTGGGTCTTCGAGGAACTCGAGCCCGAACTCGGGGACTGACGCGTGGCCGGGGCGCCGGGCGGGCCGCCGCACCCCGCCGCGGGAGGGTGGCCGAGCCACGCGCCCGCGGCGTACGACTGCCCGTTCTGCGAGCTGCTCGCGGGCGGGATCCGCTCGGCGTCGAACCTCTGCGAGCCCGGGGACCTCGTCTACCGTGACGGGGAGGTCGCCGTCATCATGGCGTGCGACGGCTTCGGGGCCCACGGAGGCCACGCGATGGTGATCCCGGTGGCGCATCTGGAGACGCTCTACGAGCTGCCCGATTCCGTTGCCTCGGCGATCATGCTCGCGACGCGGCGCGTGGCCGTGGCGATGAAGCTGGCCTGGAATCCGGACGGGACCTCGACCCGGCAGCATAACGAGCCGGCCGGCAACCAGCACGTGTGGCACTACCACCAGCACGTCTTCCCGCGCTACCACGGCGACGAGCTCTACCGCCAGTTGCGGCACCGCGTTCCGGTGGAGGTGCGGGCGCGCAAGGCGGACGAGCTCCGAGAGGCCCTCGCCCGCATCCCCTCACCCCCAGCGCACTTTTAGCTTCAAACATCTGCCCGGGCGCAGGTCAGGGGCCTTTAGCCCGGGCTAAACCGCGCGGGAACGCCGAAAGGTGCGCGACTTCGCCGCGCCCGCGACCAGCCCCTCACCACCGGCCCCGGACCGGGCCAGGCGCCGCCGTCGTCCACAGGCCCGGTGGTTCCGGGAGTCCGGCAGGGCACCACGGGCCACGCTGGACGCATGCTCAAACGCCCCAGCCTCCTGACGGTCCTGGGCGCCCGCGGCGGCGCGTCCCGGATCTCCGAACTCGTCAAGGCCGGGATCGAGCGCGCCGACATCGCGGCCGCCCTCGCCGCCGGCCTGGTCGACAAGCCGCGGCGCGGCGTCGTCGCCCTCCCCGGCATGGACCCGCACCGGATCGCGCTCCTGGCCGGCGGCTGCCTACTCGACTGCGTCTCGGCCGCCGCGGACCACGGGCTCTGGGTCCTGCGCGAGCCGGACGTGCCCCACGTCTGGTCGGCCCGCGGACGCTTCCCCGACGGCGTCCGCGGCCATCGCGCGGCCCTGCGCGTCCCGCCGTCGTCCTCCCGCCGCGTCTCCGTGCACGACGCCGTGCTGCACGCCCTGCGCTGCCTGCCGCCGCTCGAGGCGCTCGTCGTCGCGGAGTCGGCCGTCGCGCTGGGCAAGGTGCCCCGGCCGTGGCTGGAGGCCCAGCTCCCGGGGAAACGCAACGGCAGGGCCCGCGGGATCGTCGAACGGATCACGCCCGCCTCGGGGTCGCCGCTGGAGACCGTCGCCCGCGAGGTGCTGCTGGCCGCGGGGTTCCGCGTCGAGGTGCAGGCGTCGGTCGCGGGCGTGGGATACGTCGACCTGCTCGTCGAGGGGCGGGTCATCGTCGAGCTGGACGGCTTCGCCTTCCATGCCCTCGACCGGGCCGCGTTCCGCAACGACCGGCGGCGGAACAACGCGGCGATGGCCTCGGGGCTGCCGACCCTGCGCTTCACCTACGAGGACGTGCTGGACGATCCGGCCGGCCTCGTGGCCGCGGTGCTGGCGTGCCTCCGTGCGGCGCGCTGAACGTTGCCGCGCACCTTTCGGCGTTCCTGCGCACGTTTCGCGCGCCGGGAGCGCCCTGACGTGGGCGCCGGCGATCACGTGAAGCCTAAAGTGCGCTGGGGAGGGGACGACGGCGGGGCACGGCTAGGCTTCGCGCGTCACCACGGCGTCGGCGAAGGCCGCGAGCGAGGCCTTGACGGGCCCGTCCGGCACGGGATCGAGCGCGGCGCGGGCGGCGTCGGACCACTCGCGGGCGACGGCCCAGGCGCGGTTGGTCACGGGGTGCGCCGCGAGCGCCGCGACCGCCTCCGCGAGCGCCTCGTCCGAGGCGAGGTCGCCGTCGACGAGCTCGAGCACCGCCGCCGCGGAGGCGTCCCCGCGCTCGGCGTCGGCCCGCAGGAGCAACACGGGAAGCGTCGGCACGCCCTCGCGCAGGTCGGTGCCCGGCGTCTTGCCCGAGCGCACCTGCGCGCCGGTGACGTCGATGACGTCGTCGGCCAGCTGGAACGCGACGCCGACCTTCTCGCCGTAGTCCCGCAGGACCTCGCGCAGCTCCGGCGCGCCGCCGAAGAGGGCGCCGAAGACGCCGGCTGTGGCCAGGAGCGAGGCGGTCTTGTCGGCGATGACCTGCAGGTAGTGCTCCACGGGGTCGTTGCCGTCGCGCGGGCCGATGGTCTCCTGCAGCTGGCCCAGGCAGAGCCGCTCGAAGGTGCGCGACTGGATCCGCACGGCCTCCGGGCCCAGCTCGGCCCCGATGATGGAGGCCCGCGCGAAGATCAGGTCCCCGGCGAGGATGGCCACGGAATTGCCCCAGACCTCGTGGGCCGTGGGCGCCCCACGGCGGTAGGGCGCGGAGTCCATGACGTCGTCGTGGTAGAGCGTCGCCAGGTGGGTCAGTTCGCACACGGCGGCGGCCTTGACGACCTCGGGCGTGACGCCGTCGCCGAGGAGGGAGGCGAGGATGACCAAGAGCGGTCGGATCCGCTTGCCGCCGGCCTCGACGAGGTGGCGGCTCGTGGCGTCGATGAGCGGATCGGAGTTCGCGACGGCGTCGCGGAGGAGCTTCTCGACGCGGGCCATGCCCTCGGAGATCGCCGGGCCGAACGCAGGGTCCTCGGCGACGGCGCGGAAGCCGGGCGGCAGCTTGATGCCGGCGGCCAGCGCCGCGGTCTCGAGGTTCAGGTCGACCGACTCCGGCACTCCGTGGCCTGCGGTGGTCCAGTTGCTCTGCGATTCAGTCACGGTGTCGGCTTACTTGTCGTCGGGGGCTCTCGGTGGCCTCGTGGCGCCTTCTGATTGCTGGTGGGAGGGGCCAGGCGTTCCAGTACATGGATCACTCTATCCTCAAACCCGCGGCCGTCTTCGTCCGTCAGATTGGCCAGCATCCGCACCACGAAGCGCATCAGGACGGGCACGCTCATGCCAGTGCGGAGGGCGAGCTTCATGATGGCGGGGTTGCCGATGAGGCGGGCGAAGACGCGTCCGAGCGTGAAGTGGCTCCCCCACTTTCCGCGTACGAGCGCCGCGTAGGAGGCGTAGAGCTCGTCGCGGGCGGCCTGCGTGGTGCCGCGGTTGCCGGAGTGCGCCTCGGCGATGAGCTCGGCGGCGTAGCGCGCGGACTCCATCGCGTAGCTGATGCCTTCGCCGTTGAAGGGCGAGACCATGCCGGCGGCGTCGCCGAGCAGGAGCAGGCCGGGCGAGTAGTGCGGGGTGCGGTTGAAGCCCATGGGCAGGGCGGCGCCGCGGATCTGCCCGACCTGGTTCTCCTCGGTGAAGCCCCATTCGGCGGGCATGCCGGCGGTCCAGTCGCGCAGGACCTGCCGGTAGTCGAGCTTGCCGAATTGCTGGGAGGAGTTCAGGATGCCCAGTCCCACGTTGGACGTTCCGTCGCCGACGCCGAAGACCCAGCCGTAGCCGGGCAGCGGGTTGCCGTTGCGGTCGGGCAGCTCGAGCCAGCCCTCCATCCAGTCGTCCTCGTGGCGCGGGGAGGTGAAGTAGGTGCGGTAGGCGACGCCGAGCGGGCGGTCGTCCCGCTTCTCGTAGCCGAGGCTGAGCGCGGTGCGCGTCGAATTGCCGTCGGCGGCGAGGACGACGTCGGCGTGGAAGTCCCGCGTCTGGCCCGTCTTCCGGCCGCGTTCGTCGAGCACCGCAGCGCGGGCCCCGGTGACCCGTCCGGTGGCGTCGCGGAGGGCCTCGGTGACGGAGTGTCGCTCGAGGAGCGTGGCGCCGCCGGCCTCGGCGTGCCGGGCGAGGGCCTCGTCGAAGCCGTAGCGGGTGCGGATGAGCCCGTAGTCGGGGAAGTCGCCGAGCTCGGGCCACGGCAGTTCGAGCGTGCGGCCACCGGCGACGAGCCGCAGGCCGCGGTTGCGCCGCCACCCGTCGGCGGGCTCGTGGGGCAGGCCGAGGAGCCGCATTTCGCGGACGGCGCGGGGCGTGAGCCCGTCGCCGCAGACCTTTTCCCGGGGGAAGGCGGTCTTCTCGAGGACGGTGACCTCGATCCCGGTCTGGGCGAGGTGGCGTGCGGCGGTGCACCCGGCGGGGCCCGCGCCGACAATCAGGACAGACACGTCAGTCGTTCAACTCCGGTCAGTGGACGCGGCGCGAGGCGTTGCGGCGCAGGTAGGCGGAGGCCTGTTCGCGGCGCTCGGCGTCGGCGCCCGCATCGAGGGGCTTGACGGCGCGGTGCACGGCGACGATGCCTCCGGACAGGTTGCGGTACCGGCACTCGTCCCAGCCGGCCTCGTCGATCCACGCGGCGAGGTGGTCCTGGTCCGGCCAGGCGCGGATGGACTCGGCGAGGTAGACGTAGGCGGCGGGGTTGGAGGCGACCTTGGTCGCGATCGTCGGCAGGGCGCGCATGAGGTACTCGGTGTAGACGGTGCGCCAGGGGGCGAAGGTCGGGTGGGAGAACTCGGCGATCACGAGCGTCCCGCCGGGCTTGGTCACGCGGAGCATCTCGCGCAGGGCCTGCTGCGGGTCGTTGACGTTGCGCAGGCCGAAGCTGATGGTCGCGGCGTCGAACGTCTCGTCCGCGAAGGGCAGGGCGGTCGCGTCCCCGGCGACGAAGTCGATGTCGGGGCGGCGGCGCTTGCCAACCTGCAGCATGCCGAGGGAGAAGTCGCAGGCGACGACGTGCACGCCGGCGTCGGCGTAGGGCTCGGACGAGGTCCCGGTGCCGGCCGCGAGGTCGAGCACCTTCTGTCCGGGCTCGGCCCCGACGGCGTCCACCACGATCCGCCTCCAGCGGCGGGTCTGCCCGACCGACAGGATGTCGTTGACGACGTCGTAGCGTGGCGCGACGTCGTCGAACATGGCTTGGACTTCTTCGGGGCGCTTCTGCAGCGATGCTCGGCTCACGCCTGCCATTGTCTCAAACTCCTGCCCCGACGGGAAAAGCCCCTCCGCCGCGGAGTAGGCTGGTGGCACCATGACGACTGATTTCCCGGGTCCTCCCCTGCCGTCGGCCCTGCCTGCGACGGCGCCGCCGGTCGCCGTCCCGACGTTGCGGAGCCTCACGTTCCGCCGCCCCGCGATGGCCGATCACGGTCTCCTGGACTACGTGGTCCGGGACGATTCCCTGGTCTGGGGCCGCCGCGGTGACGGGATGGTGGGCTTCGGCGAGGCGGCCCGCTTCACGTCCTCCGGGCCGGAGCGCTTCGCGCGGGCCCGCGCCTGGTGGGCAGCCGCCTCCGCCGCCGCCTCCGTCGAGGACGGACTCGGCCTCCCGGGCGCGGGTCCCGTGGCCTTCGCCTCCTTCGCCTTCTCCTTCACGAGCTCGCGCGCCTCGCGGCTCGTGGTTCCCGAGATCGTCGTCGGCCGCCGGGACGATGTGAGCTGGCTGACCCTGACGACGGCGGACGCGGACGCCGAGCTGTCCGTCCAGGCCGCCGAGGAGCGCCTCGCGGTGCTGCTCGACGACGTCTCCGAGGAGCGCGAGTTCTCCTCCGGCGGCGGGCGGCTCGTGCCGGGCCAGGTCTCGGAGGCGGCATACAAGGAGCACGTGGCGGCGGGCGTCGCGGCGATCGCCGCGGGGCGGCTGACCAAGCTCGTCCTGGCCCGTGACGCGGTGGCGGAGCTCGACGCGCCGATCGCCGTGGCCCAGGTGCTGCGCGAGCTGGCGCTGCGCTACGCGGACTGCTGGACGTATTCGGTGGACGGCGTCATCGGGTCGACGCCGGAGATGCTGGTCAAGGTGGAGGGCGACACGGCCCGCGCGCGCGTGCTGGCCGGGACGCTGGACCGGGCGGGCGCGCCGGCGGACCCGGGCTACGCGCTCCGGATGCTGGCCGGGGACGAGAAGCAGCGCCACGAGCACCGGCTCGCGATCGATTCACTGACGGCGCAGCTCGGCCCGCTTGTGGACGGCATGGACGCCCCGGTCGAGCCGTTCGTCCTCCAGCTGCCGAACGTCTGGCACCTGGCTTCCGACGTCGAGGCGCACTTGCGCCGGGACGACGCCGGGGCCTCGCCGTCGGCGCTCGACCTCGCCGAGGTGCTGCATCCGACTGCGGCGGTGTGCGGGACGCCCACGAAGGCCGCGGGGGCGCTGATCCGGGAGCTCGAGGGCATGGACCGCGGCCCCTACGCCGGTCCCGTGGGATGGGTCGACGCGCGCGGCAACGGCGAGTTCGGGATCGCCCTGCGCGGTGGCGTGGTCGAGGACCCGAGGACCGTGCGCCTGTACGCGGGCTGCGGCGTCGTGGAGGCCTCGGACCCGGACGCCGAGCTCGCCGAGTCGTGGGCGAAGATGCGCCCGATGCGGGAGGCCCTCGACCTCTGAGCTCCGCGGCCGGTCCGGACGCGGGCCCGGGCCGTCGTGAAACAGTTGTTTACTATTAGACCACCCCTGTAGCCTGTGACGAACATCTCAAGCGGGTGCTGCGCACCGGCTAGAATTGCCCTGCTGTTACAGCCTTGATCCGTTCCATCCCCACGAAGGACAGACGATTTCCATGCAGATCACTCCCCGCTTCACCCGGGCCCTGGCCGTCGCCGCCATCGCCGGCCTCTCCCTGACGGCTTGCGGCGGAGGCGCCGACGAGCCGGCCGCGACCGGCGAGGGCGGCGTCACGCTCCTGAACGCCGGCAAGCTCACCGTGTGCTCGGACATCCCCTACGAGCCGTTCGAGTTCGTCCGCGCCGGCGAGAACGTCGGCTTCGACATGGACATCATCGCCGAGGTCGCCAAGGACCTCGACGCCGAGCTCGACGTCATCGACGACTCCTTCGAGGGCATCCAGTCCGGCCTCTCGCTGAGCAAGTGCGACCTCTCCATCTCCTCGATCTCGATCACCGAGGAGCGCAAGGCCAACATGGACTTCTCCGATCCCTACATGGACGACGACCTGACCCTCATCGCCAAGGACGGCTCCGGCATCACCGACCTCGAGTCCGCCAAGGGCAAGAAGGTCGGTGTCCAGTCCGCCACGACGGGCGCCAAGCACGCCGCGGACAACGGGCTCGACGCCGTGCAGTTCGAGGACGCGGGCCTGCAGGTCCAGGCCCTCAAGGCCGGGACCGTCGACGCCGTCCTGGGCAACGCCTCCGTCCTGGCCTACCAGATCAAGGACGACGCCCAGTTCCAGCGCGTCGAGGACTTCGCCACGGGCGAGCAGCTCGGCATTTCCATCAAGAAGGGCAACACGGCCCTGCTGGAGTCCGTGAACGCGACCCTGGCGCGCATCACGGACGACGGCACGCTCGAGGAGTTCAGCACCACCTGGTTCGGCGAGACCACCGAGTAGTCCCGACCACCGGCGCCGCCCGGCACCCGCGGGTGCCGGGCGGCGCGAAAACCCCGCCCCAAAAGAAACCGACCCGCACCGG
>NZ_JBNWUK010000003.1:30069-199795 GCF_050563205.1 Zafaria sp. Z1313 | reverse complement strand
GCTGGGGCGCCACCACATTTGTTGGCCCTACGGCCCGGGGGGGTCTGGCTCCCCGCGACACCTCGGCCCAGGCGGCACCGGCACGGCGCCGGGCGCCGCCGACCTGACCGAAAGGCTCACCCCATGGCCCTGACTACCCGTCAACGCGAGCGCACCAGCAAGGCGGTCCAGCTCGGCGTCTTCGTCGTCGTGATCGCCGTCCTGGCCTTCACGATGAACTGGAGGGTCGTCGGCGAGTCGTTCTTCAACTTCCCCCGCATCGCCCCGATGTTCCCGGACATCTTCGTGATCGGCCTGAAGAACACCATCTTCTACACCGTCATCTCCTTCGCCTTCGGGCTCACGCTGGGCCTGGTCCTGGCGCTCATGAAGATGGCGAGCTTCGCCCCGTACCGCTGGATCGCCACCGCGTACATCGAGTTCTTCCGCGGCGTCCCCGCCCTGCTCGTCTTCATCACCTTCGGCCTCGGCGTCCCCGCCGCCTTCCCGGGCACCAACTGGCCCATCCCCGTCGTCGTCATGGTCTCCCTCGGCCTCGTCGCCGCGGCCTACATCGCGGAGACGCTGCGCGCCGGCCTCCAGGCCGTGCCCAAGGGGCAGTACGAGGCCGCGCGCTCGCTCGGCATGCCGGGGTGGCGGGCCATGGTGACCATCATCATCCCGCAGGCCTTCAAGATCGTCCTGCCGCCCCTGACCAACGAGATCATCCTGGTCACGAAGGACACCTCGCTCATCTACGTCCTGGGCCTGCTCGCGAGCCAGTACGAGCTCACGAAGTTCGGCCGCGACGGGATCGCCAGCCTCGGCGCGGGCATCACGCCGCTCGTCGTCGCGGGCGCGATGTACCTCGTGATCACCATCCCGCTGAGCCTGCTGGCCAGGAAGTTCGAAGCGCGCTCCTCGCGCACCAAGCGATAGGCAGGACCACCATGACCACGACCCACACCCATGCGGCCGGCGTCTCCATCACCGGGCTGCACAAGTCCTACGGTTCCAACGAGGTGCTCAAGGGCATCGACCTCAACGTGGAGCCGGGCGAGGTGGTGTGCCTGATCGGCCCGTCCGGTTCCGGCAAGTCCACCCTGCTGCGCTGCGTCAACCTGCTCGAGCAGCCCAACGGAGGATCCATCCACGTCGGCGGCTTCGAGGCCACGGGCGAGGACGTGGACCTGGATGGCATGCGCCGGAAGGTCGGCATGGTCTTCCAGCAGTTCAACCTCTTCCCCCACCTGACCGTGCTGCAGAACTGCACCGTCTCCCCCGTCAAGGTCCTCAAGCGGCCCAAGGCGGAGGCGGAGGCCACGGCCCGGAAGAACCTGGAGGGCGTCGGCCTCGGCGACTTCGGCGCCCGCTACCCGGACCAGCTCTCCGGCGGACAGCAGCAGCGCGTCGCGATCGCCCGCGCCCTGAGCATGGACCCGCAGCTGATGCTCTTCGACGAGCCGACCTCGGCGCTGGACCCCGAGACCGTGGGCGAGGTGCTGGCCATCATGCGCCGGCTCGCCAAGGAGGGCATGACGATGCTCGTGGTCACCCACGAGATGGCGTTCGCCCGCGAGGTCGCGGACCGCGTGGTGTTCATGGACGGCGGCGTCGTCGTCGAGGAGGGGCCGGCGGCCGAGGTCATCGGCAACCCCCAGCAGCCCCGCACGCAGGACTTCCTCAAGCGCGTCCTGGACCCCACCCACGTGGACATCAGGGAGTAGTCCCGGTCCCAGAATCATCAGCGGAGCCTTCCACTACTTCCGGACGCATCCGGAGCAGTGGCGCGCGCGTCTTCACTGGCTCCGTCTCATGGGGCTCGACAGCGTCGAGAGCTACGTCGCCTGGAACCTGCACGAGCCACGACCAGGGGAGTTCGACTTCACGGGCTTCGGCGACCTCGAGCGCTTCCTCCGCGAGGCACACGAGGAGGGCCTCGGCGTCGTCTTCCGCCCCGGCCCCTACATCTGCGCCGAATGGGACAACGGCGGCCTGCCGTCCTGGCTGACGGGGAAGCCGGGGATCCGGATCCGCACCGCCGATCCCGCCTTCCTCGAGGCGGTCGACGCCTGGTTCGACGAGCTGATCCCGCGGATCCTGCCGCACCTGGCCAGCCGCGGCGGCCCCATCACGATGGTCCAGGTCGAGAACGAGTACGGCTCGTTCGGCAGCGACGCCCGTTACCTGGAGCATCTGCGCGACGGCCTGCTGGCGAGGGGAGTCGACGTCCCGCTGTTCACCTCCGACGGCCCGGCGGACCACATGCTGACGGGCGGGATGGTCGACGGCGCCGCGGCCACCGTGAACTTCGGTTCGCGCGCGGCGGATCCGTGAACTTCTACATGGCCCACGGCGGCACCAATTTCGGCACGGGCGCCGGAGCCAACTACGATCCCCCGGCGGCCCTTTCCGGCGGACGCTACGAGCCCACCGTCACCTCCTACGACTACGACGCGGCCCTCGACGAGCGCGGCGCGCCGACTGAGAAGTTCCACGCCTTCCGCGACGTCATCGCGCGCTTCCGGGCGGTCCCCGCGCTCGAGGACTTCGACGAACCGCTCCTGCCGGCCGCCGCCACGGCGCCGGCGGGCGCGCTGGTGCCGCTCGCCGACGTGCTCGACGCCGTGGACTCCGGCACGCTGCGGCCCCGACTGGCCACCGGCCACGCCGCGACCGTGGCCTCCCCCTACCCCCTGGGCTTCGAGGAGCTCGGCCTCGACCACGGGATCGTCCGCTACCGTTCCACCCTGCCCGGGCCGCGGCGCGAGTACGACCTGACGATCGACGGCCTCGCCGACCGCGCCCAGCTGCTCGTCGGCGGCGTCCCCGCCCACGTGTTCGAGCGCAACGACCAGGAGCCGTACCCGCTGGCCGTGCCGGCGGAGGGGCTCGAGATCGAGCTCGTCGTCGAATCGATGGGCCGCGTCAACTACGGCCGCCTGACGGGCGAGCGCAAGGGCATCACGGGCGCCATCCTGCACGAGCGCCAGGAGGTCCACGGCTGGACGATGACGCCGTTGCCGCTTCCGGAGCTGCCCGATCTGGACGCCGTCCGCGGGTCCGCCGCCCCAGGCCGGGACGTGCCGGCCACCGCCGCCTTCCATTCCTTCCACTTCACGGCGGATTCCCCCGCGGACACCTTCCTCGACACCTGGGGCTGGGGCAAGGGCTACGCGTGGGTCAACGGCTTCTGCCTGGGCCGCTACTGGAACGCCGGGCCGCACGAGACCCTCTACGTCCCCTCCCCCGTGGTCCGGGCCGGTGGGAACGAGGTCGTGCTGCTCGAGCTCGACGCCGCCGGGCCGGCCCCGGCGCTCGTGGAGTCCGCGCGGCTCGGCGCGGTCGAGCCGGCGGGAGCCTAGCCCGCCACTTCGGCCGACCGCGCGGCGAGCGCCGCTTCGGCGGCTGCGCGGGCCGCCTCCGCGAGGCGCTCGTGGAGCGCGGGCAGCCCCGCGCGGTCGATCCGCACATCGAGGATCCGGCGCCGCGGCCCGGCCCCGCCGCGCCCGCGCAGGGCGCGCCCGAGCTCGGCCCGCGTCTGGATCCTCTCGTAGCCGAGCCCGTATGCGGCGGCCAGTCCCTCGATCCGGACGTCGTGCGGGGTCGCGAACAGCCGTTCGACGGCGTCGCCGTAGCGCCCGGAGGCCCCGACCCCGCCGTGCTCGAGCAGCGAGAAGATCGCTCCCCCGGCGTCGTTGAGGACCACGATGTCCAGTTCCGGCTCGGGCTCCCCGCGGCCGATCAGCAGCCCGCCGGCGTCGTGCACGAACGTCACGTCGCCCAGCAGGACGGTGGCCGGGCCGCCCGTGGCGAGCGCGATCCCCGTGGCCGTCGCGAGCATCCCGTCGATCCCGGCGAGGCCGCGGTTGGCGTGGACGCGGGCCCCGGGAGCCGCGGCGGGCGTGCCGAGCAGGTCGGCGTCGCGCACGGGGTTCGAAGAGCCCAGGACGAGCGTTCCCCGCGCGGTCTCCCAGACCGCGCGGGCCAGTTCCGGTCCGCTCAGCGGCGCGTCCTCGAGCACGGCGTCCATCTCGCGCAGCGCGGCCGCGTCGGCCTCCTGCCACAGCCCGAGCCACCCCTCGGCTCCCCGGCCGGCGAAGAGCGCCAGGTCGGCCGGGTCCTCGATGAGGCGCTCGGGACGCCGGCCGGGCTCGAACCAGGCCGCGGGCTCGGGCAGGTAGAGCGCGCTCTGCTGGGCGGAGCCGGCCAGCAGCCGGGCGACGGGGCGGCTGAGCGTCGGGCGCCCGAACACCACGACGCGCTCGATCGCCCCGGCGAGCACGGGCAGCAGCAGGCGGTAGGGGCCGATCGCGTTCGGCCCGAAGCGGGCGTTGGAGCTCGGCTCGGCCAGGAGCGGCAGCCCGTGGCGGCGCGCGAAGGCCTCGGCCTCGGGTCCCGCCCCGTGCCCCGCGACGACGACGGTGCGGCGCTCGGCGAGCGCGGGCGCGCCGCCCCCGTTCGGGTTCCCGCCGGCCGGGTCCGACGCCGGATCCCCCTCCGCGGCCACGGCTGCCCCGGGGCGGGGCGCCTGCCCGTGATCCGACGCCGGCTCCCCGCCTCCCGGCCCGGCCCCCACGGGGGGCGGGGCGACGACGGCGGGCGCGGCCCCGGCGTCGTCCTGGCTCCGGGCCGCGCCGGAGCCGGGCGCGAGGCGGTCCCCCGGCCCGGGGACGAGGGGGTCGCGGAAGGCGAGGTTGAGGTGGACGGGGCCGCGCGCGGTCGTGTGCAGCGCGACGCCCGCGGGCTGGAACGCTCCGTCGCCGGCGGCCTGCTCGGCGATGCCGTCCGCGGCGAGCAGCACACGGCGGACCGCGGACTCGGGGGCCTCGCCGGCCTCGAGCGACGCCTCCGCCCGCACGAACGCCGCGAAGAGCCCGGGCTGGATGGTGGTCTGGTTGGCGCCCGTGCCGCGCAGCTCCTCCGGGCGGTCCGCCGTGAGGACCACGAGCGGGACCCCGGCGTGGTGGGCCTCCATGACGGCCGGCAGCAGTTCGCCGGCCGCGGTGCCGGACGTCGTGCCGACTGCGGCGGGCCGGCCCGTGGCGAGGGCGAGGCCGAGGGCCGTGAAGGCCGCGTCGCGCTCGTCGATGCGCACGTGGAGCACGAGCCGGCCGGCGGCCTCGGCCTCCGCGGCGGCATAGGCGAGCGGGGCGCTGCGCGAGCCGGGGCTGAGCACGAGGTGCCGCAGGCCGGCGTCGTGCAGCCCGGCCAGGACGCGGCGGGCCGTCTCGATCGACGTCGGGCCCGTGTGCCCGGCGGGGACCGGGTTCTCTGCTGCTGTGCTCATGCCGTCCATCCTAGGCTCGTCCTCCCCGGCGCCCTCCGCGCCCGCCACGCCCCGCCCCCGGCGCAACACCCTCCAGGGAATCGTCGGTCCCAGCGCTGGGAACAGCAGTTCCGTGGGTTGTGTTGCGGTCGGGCGGGGCGGGCGAGTGAGGTGGGGCGGGCGGGTTTGGCGTCAGCCGCGGCCCTTGTCCTTGCCGTTGCCGTGGCCGCGGCCCGTCCGGGAGCGTCCGCGGTCGACGTCCCGGCGCTTCCGCCGGTCCTTCGGCCGGCCCTTGCCCTTCCCGCCGGAATCGCGCGTGCTGAAGACCTGGACCACGGAGGGGCGCGGGGCGTAGGCGTCGCCGCGGCGGACCGCATCCGGGGACTCGGCGAAGTCCGGGAAGAGCGAATACGGCTCGGCGAACGTCCCGCCCTCGCCCGGGTGCTGGACCGCGACGAACACGGAGTCGTCCTGATCGTGGATGACCGGCCCGCACGTCTCCGCGCCGGCCGGCACGGCCAGGAACTGCTCGACCCGTCCGCGCCCGCGTCCCTCGAGGGTGACCTTGTGCAGGGCGTCGCAATAGCCGATCGTCCCGGGCTGTCCGTCGGTCGAGATCCAGAGGTTGCCCTTCGAATCGAAGGCCAGGTTGTCCGGGCAGGAGATCGGCGAGACCTTCCCGCGCGGGTACCCGGAGAAGTACGTCGTCGGGTCCTTGGCCGGGTCGCCGGCCACGAGCAGGATGTTCCAGGCGAAGTCGAGCGAGGCGGCGTCGTTGCGCCGCTCGGTCAGCTCGATCACGTGGCCGTCCCGGTTGGCCGTGCGCGGATTGGCCTCGTCCACGGGCGCGTTCGCGCCGACGCCGCGGCCCGTGTTGTTGGTCAGCGCGATGTAGAGCCTGCCGGTCACCGGGTTCGGCTCGACGTCCTCCGGGCGGTCCATCTTGGTCGCCCCGACCTGGTCGGCGGCGAGCCGCGTGTAGACGAGGACCTCCTCCACGCCCATGCCGGGCACCTTGGACCGGCCGTTGACCACGAGCGGAAGCCACCGTCCCGAGCCGTCGAAGGCGCCGTCGGACGGGACGCCGGCCCCGCCGTCGATCTCCGCCGCCGGGGAGTCCCCCGTGAAGCGGGCCACGTAGAGGTCGCCCTCGGAGAGCAGCGTCATGTTGTGCCGCTTGTTGCCCGGCTTGTACTTGCCCTTCGAGATGAACTTGTAGACGTAGTCGAAGCGCTCGTCGTCCCCCGAGTACGCCACGACGCGGCCGTCGCGGGCGATCCGGATGTTCGCGCCCTCGTGCTTGAAGCGGCCGAGCGCCGTGTGCTTCACGGGCGTCGAGGTGGGATCCTGCGGGTCGATCTCCACGATCCAGCCGAAGCGGTTGACCTCGTTCTCGAAGCCCGGGTTCTGCGCCGAGAAGCGCGGGTCGACGTGCTCCCAGCCGCGCTCGGTGGCACCGGCGGAGATCCCGTAGCGGGCATCGGACGCGCTGCCCGTGCCCTGGAAGTACTGGTTGAAGTTCTCCTCGCCGGACAGCACGGTGCCCCACGGCGTCGTGCCGCCGGCGCAGTTGTTCAGGGTGCCCAGGACGCGGCGCCCGCTCGGGTCGGCCGCGGTGCGCAGCAGTTCCGAGCCCGCGGCGGGTCCGTCGACGCGGAACGGCGTGCTGCCCGTGATGCGGCGGTTGCGCCGGCCCCCGCGCACGTAGGACCACGGGGCGCCCGCCTTCTTCCGCACGACCTCGACCACCGAGAAGCCGTGGGCGGCGATCGCGATGCGCCGGACCTCGTCCGGGTTCGCGGCGGCCCAGTCGGCGTCGAACATGATCTCCTCATTGGTGTACTCGTGGTTGCACACGAGCACGCCGGCGCGGCCGGAGCGGTCCGCGAGGATGTTCAGGTAGTCGTTGTTGTAGCCGAACTGTCCGGCCTGCGCGGCGGCGGACTGGCGGTTGACGTCGAAGTCCGGGGTGCGCTTGAAGAGCGGATCGCCCCAGCGGATCACGGGGGCCCAGTCGTAGCCCTTCGGCACGGTCACGGTGTCGACGGTCCGCTCGACCGGCGCGATGGCCGTGAAGCCGAGCCTTCCCCGGCCCTGGCCGAAGCCCCCGAAGTCCGCGGCGGCCTCCGGGGCGGACGCCAGCTCGGTCCCGATGACGACGGCGGACGCGGCCACCGCGCCGGCGCCCAGGAGGGCACGGCGGGACAGGGCGACGTCGACGACGTCCCGGAAGTAGCTGTTTCCGCTGGTGTTGCAGACGTCCTTCGCGCAGGCGTTGCCGCACTTGAAGTGGCAGGTCGCCGCGGAACGGTTGCCCCGCGTGTGGCCGGACATCGGTAGGAGCTTCAGGTCGCTTGGCATGGTGTCCTCCTGGTTGGTGGTTTCCCCCGGGGGCCACACTGCCAGCGGCGTCGAACGGCTCAGTGCCCTGGCGGTGAACTCCCGGGGGCCGCTTCCTTCACCAACAATTCATGGCAGCGGCGTAACCTGTTCAGCCACCACGCGGTGCGCCCGGCGGGGGCGGCATGGCGCTCCAGGAGCTCCGGGTCCGCATCGACGGTGCGCAGGTCGAGGAGGCCGCCGCGCGCCGTGTAGGGTTCGGCGGCGACGTCGGCCGCGAACAGCGAGACGGTCCCGAGCCCGCACGCGTACGGCAGCGTGGGCAGGGCGGCGGCGAGGGCCGCGCCGGCCCGCGTGCCCACGGAGGTGTCGAGCGCCGAGGAGACGACGGCGGGCAGCCCCGCCTGTTGCACGACGGCGAGCGCCCGCCGGATCCCGCCGAGCGGGGGCACCTTGACGACGATCAGGTCCGCGGCGCCGGCCCGGGCCACCGCGAGCGGATCCGCCTCCTTCCGCACGGACTCGTCGGCCGCGATGCCCACGTCGAGGCCGCGGCGCGCCATCTCCTCCCGCAGCCGCGCGAGCCCGTCGATCCCGGCGACGGGCTGCTCCGCGTACTGCAGGCCGTAGGGGGCGAGCGCCTCGAGCGCGGCGAGCGCCTCCTCGTGGCTCCAGGCCGCGTTCGCGTCGATCCGCAGGGCCGCGCCCGGCAGGAGCCGGCGCACCTCGGCGACGCGTCCGACGTCGTCCTGCAGGGACTGGCCCGCCTCGGCGACCTTGACCTTGACCGTGTGCGCCGCGTCGAAGGAGGAGAGGACGCGTTCGACGCCGGGCACGGCCACCGCGGGCACGGTCGCGTTGACGGGGACCTCCGTCCGCACGGGGGCCGGGAAGCCCTCCCATCCGGCCTCGAGGGCCGCCGCGAGCCACGCGGCCGCCTCGGCGTGGCCGTATTCGGTGAACGGGGAGAACTCCGCCCAGCCCGCGGGTCCGTCGAGGAGCACGGCCTCGCGGACCTCGACGCCGCGGAAGCGCACCCGCAGGGGCAGGGCCACGACGTGGGCGCGGGCCAGGACGTCCTCGAGCGGGGGGATCGGTGCCATGGGCTTCACTGTAGCCCGCCGTTCCAGCGCTTCCACAGCCTCGTGTGGGACGCTGGTGGCGATGAAAACGCAGAGGATGCCGCGCGTGGGCGGCCGCGGAACGCCGGTGCTGAGGCCCATCTGGTGGATCCTGGGAATGCTGGCCGTCGCCGGGGCCTTCGGCGCCGCCTACTGGGGATTCGTCCTCACGGCCACGGGACAGCGGGCCGACGAGCTCGCCCTGCGCGGGGCGGCGGCCTACCTCGACGCCGACCTGGCCCGCCGCCCGGCGCTGGCCCTGCTCGGCGACCTCCCGGCCGCCGCCGCGATCCTGCTCGCCGTCGCCGTGCTCGCCGCGGCGATCGCCCGCCGCGACCTCGTGGTCCCGGCGATCGCCCTGGCCGGTTTCGGGGCCGCGGTCGCCAGCACGCAGCTGCTCAAGCACGTGGTCCTGGAGCGCCCGGACAAGAACATCTCCGAGGCGTCCATGAACTCCTTCCCCTCCGGGCACACGACGTTCGCCGCCGCGGCCATGGTCGCCGTCTTCCTGCTGTGCTCCCCGCGGTGGCGCCCGCTCGCCGCCGTGTTCGGCGGCTTCTACGCGGCCGCGGCCGGCGGGGCGACGTTCGTCCTGGGCTGGCACCGCCCCGCCGACATCCTCGCCGCCTACCTCGTCGCCGCCTTCTGGGGGCTGCTGGCCGGACTCGTGATCGTGCTCCGCGAACCGGGCTGGAACACGTGGAATGGTCCGGGGAGCCACTGGGCCGCCGCACGGGCCTGGACCACGCTCCTCTGGGTGCCGGGCGTGCTCGGGATCGCCGGCGCCATCGTCGTCTACTGGCGCGTCTCCGCCGCGCTCGCGCCCGGCAGCGAGGGAAGCCTCCTGGGCCACCTCCTGGCCGGCGTCCTGTTCATCGTGGGCGCCGCGTCGTTCCTGTTCGCCCTCGGATCGGCGTTCTTCTCCTGGCAGACCTCGGCGCGGCGCTAGCGGCCGCGCCGCATGGACGCGGACGGGAACGACGCCGGGGCCCCGCCTACCGCCGTCGGGCCGCCGCGGGCGGGGGCGTGCGCGGGATGAAGTAGCCGAACAGCCCCGCTCCCACGAAGGACAGCGCCGCGACCGCCCACACCCCGGCCGCGAGCGAGGCGAGCCCCGTCACCACGGACAGCACGACGGGCCCCGCCATGACCCCGATGTCCGCGAGCAGTCGCCACAGGCCCAGGAACTGCGGGCGGCCAGCGGCCGGGGAGTGGTCCGCGCCGAGCGTCATGACGATCCCCGAGCCGATCCCGTTGCCGAAGCCGAGCAGCATCGCCACGAGCAGCAGCGACGCCGTTCCCGCCGTGAACGGCAGGAGGGTCAGCGCGACGCCCATGACCGCCAGGCACGGAACGGCCACCCAGACGCGCCCCTTGACGTCCATGACCTTCCCCGCCGGGTAGAACACGAGCATGTCGACGGCGCCGGAGAGGCCGTAGACGAGGGCCGTCGTGGCCGGATCCAGGCCCAGCTGCTCCGCCCACAGCGGGATCACCGCCTGGCGGGTGGCCCGCACCGCGGCGATCACGACCACGCCGAGCCCCAGCGTGCACAGGGTCCTGGCATGGCCGGCTGCGATCGAGCGGATCGTCGGCCGCGCCGGCACTTCCGCCGGGCGGCCCTCGCCGCTCCCGTCCCCCTGCCACTCCCCCGCGCCGGTGGCGGCCGCCGCGGAGGGGGCCACGGCGTCGTACCCGCTGCCCGGCAGCTCCGGGACCCGCACCGACGCCGCCGCGGCGAGCGCCATCGCCGCGAGGCCCACCCAGTAGGCGCCCGGCAGGCCGAGCCACGTCATGGCGGCAGCGCCGGCGAACGGGCCGATGAACACGCCGATGCGCATCGTGCCGCCGAGCATCGACATGGCGCGGGCGCGGTGGCTGACCGGGACGGCCTCGGCGAGGTAGCTCTGCCGGGCCAGGTTGAAGACGGAACCGGCCATGCCGATCATGAGGATGCCCGCCGCGAAGAGCGCCAGCCCGGGCGCCGCGGAGCCGTCCGACGCCGGGGCCCCGCCCGCGCCGGCGACGCCGCCTTCCAGCGCCGGCGCCACGAGCGCCGCCGCCATCCCGAGCGCCGCCCACGCGGCCGCTCCGATCATCGCCGCGCGCTCCCCGAAACGGGCCGTGACGAGGGCCGCCGGGACGTTGGTCATCAGCGAGCCGATGCCGATGAGCGTGATCACGAGCGCCGCGGTCGCGACCGAGGCCCCCAGCCCGCGCGCCGAGAGCGCGACGACCGGCAGGACCGAGCCCATGCCCACCGCGTACAGCAGCGACGGCGCGTAGACCGTCGGGCCGAGCCTCGCGAGGCTGAATCCGCCCTCCGTCACGCCGCCGGGCCCCGCGGGCCGTGCCGCCGGCTCACCGCTGGATGCTGTGGGTGCGGGACGGCCCCGTGTCCTTCATGCGCAGGATCAGGTGCCGCGACTGGATCGGGCCGTACGGCAGCACCGGGATGGCCTTCGTGTAGTCGGTGGAGGACTCGTGGATGGCCGTCGAGCACGTCTTGATGGCCTGGCGCAGCTTGTGGAACTGGGTCCGCACGAAGTCCGGGTCGACGACGTCGCCGTGGCCCGGGACGATGACGGTGTAGAGCTCGTCGATCGCGATGATCTTGCCCAGGACCTTCTGCCACTCGTACGGATAGGAGTCCTCGAACGAGGGATGGGCGCCCTCCTCCACGAGGTCGCCGGCGTAGAGGACCTTGCCCGAGCCGACCAGCAGGTCGCCGGAGGTGTGGCCGCGGCCCAGGTGGAAGAGCGTGACCGTGTGGCCGCCGAGGTCGAGGTCCACCGGGGCCTCCTCGACGAGGCGGTCCGGGACGTGCAGCCCCGTGTGCTCTCCCTCGCCCGCAGCCATGGCCGGATCGGCCGCCCGGACCAGGACACGCTGGCGTTCCCCGTCGTCCCGCATGGACGCCGCCGCCGCCGCATGCGCCCAGAACTCCTCGACGCCGTGGGCGGCGAAATACGCGTTGCCGTAGAAGTGGTCCGCGTGGGCGTGCGTGTTCACGACCGTCAGCGGCAGCTCGGTGACCTCGCGGACGGCGTCGAGGATGCGCGCGGCCTCCAGCGGCCCGGAGCCGGTGTCGACGAGGACGGCCCGCTCGTCGCCGAGGACCAGCCCGACGTTCATGGCGAAGCCGGGCAGCCGCATCACGTAGCTGCGGTCCCCGACGCGGCGCCACGAGTCCGCCCCCGCCCCGCCGGGCCCTGCCGCGGGGTCCGCGTCCGTCGTCGTCCGGTCCGCGGAAGCCGCTCCGCGGGCGTCGTTGCCGTTCTGCTGCGTCATGGCCTGCCTTTCACGCCGGGGACGCCCGCGGGCGTCCACACTCCTGGCTCCAGCTTACTGATGCGCGGCGGCGTGCGGCCACGGGGCACCGCGGCCGGGGCCTCGGGCGCCGGCCGGGGGGCCGGGCCCCTCAGACGACCTTGATCTCGCCGTAGGGGACGTGCTCGTCGACGAGCGCCTGGGCGTGGTGCGAGCCGAGCCCGCGGACCAGGACCCCGAACTCGTGTTCGTGGACGGATTCCACGAACGCCGGGCGCAGGGCGTGCGCTGTGTGCTCGTCGAGGCTCGCCAGGTACTGCTCGTAGGCGGCGGGTAGTGGTTCCATGGCCCAAGGGTAGGTCCGCACCGCACCCGGCACACTGTGGGGATCCCACAACCGGGGGCCGCCCGCTTTGGCCCCCGCCGCCGCCCCTCTCACCCCTCCCAGCGCACCTTTAACGCCTCCTGCGCACCTTTGGCCGGCCCGGAGGCCCCTGACAAGGGACGCAGGGATTACTTGAAGCAAAAAGTGCGCAGGGGGGTGGGGGTTAGAGCTCCGCGAGCAGGCCTGCCGGGTTCTCGATCGCGTCGGCCACGAAGCGCAGGAAGCCTCCCGCGGTGCCGCCGTCACACACCCGGTGGTCGAACGTGAGCGTCAGCTCGGTGACCTTGCGGACCGCGAGCTGCCCGTCCACGACCCACGGCTTGTCGATGATCCGCCCGACGCCGAGGATCGCGGCCTCGGGGTAGTTGATGATCGCCGCGGAGCCGTCGACCCCGAACACGCCGTAGTTGTTGAGGGTGAACGTGCCGGAGGTGAGGTCCTGCGGGCTCGCCTTGCCGTCCCGGGCCAGGGCCGTGAGCCGCTTGAGCTCGGCGTCGATCCCCCGGGCGCTCAAGGTGTGCGCGTCGCGGATGGACGGGACCATCAGCCCGCGGTCGGTCTGCGCCGCGAAGCCCAGGTTCACGCCGTCGAAGGAGACGATCTCCTGACTGCCGTCCGCCGCCGTCTCGACGCGCGTATTGAGCTCGGGGTGCCGGGCAAGCCCGGCGAGCGCGAAGCGGGCGATGAACGCGAGCAGCCCGGGCGTGCCGTGCGGGTCGGCCTTCTTCAGCCCGGCCCGCAGGCGCAGCAGCTCGGTCGCGTCGACGTCGACCCAGACGGTCGCCTCGGGGATCTCGGCGCGCGAACGCGTCATGGCGGCGGCGATCGTCTTGCGCACGCCCTTGACGGGGGTGCGGGCGGCGATGCCGAGGCCGGACTTCGCGTCCCGTTCGGCGCCGGAGGGTACGACGCCGGAGCCCAGCCGCGCGCCCGGCCCCGCCGGGGTGCCGCTGGAGAGGGCGCCGGAAGGGACCGCGCCGCCGGCCGCCGGTGCGGCCGGGGAGACGGTGGGGGCGGCGCCGGGCGCCGCGGCACCGTCGAGGGCCGCCTGGACGTCGGCGCGCAGGATCAGCCCGTCGGGCCCGGAACCGGCGAGCGAGCCGAGGTCGACCCCGTGCTCGCGGGCCAGGCGGCGCACGAGCGGGTTCACGACGAGCGGCGCGCGCCGGGCCGGGCCGGCCACCGGAGCGGCCGGCACCGCGGGGGCAGCGGGGCCCACCGATGCGCCGGGCCGCGCCTTGGGCCGGCGCTTGCGGGCGCTGGACCCGGAGCCGCCGGGGGTTCCGTAGCCGATCAGCACGTTGCCGGAGCCGGACTCGGCGGGCTCCTCGACGGGAACGGCGGGCGGCTGGGCGCCGGCACGTTCCTCCTCGCGGTAGGACTGCGCGGTCTCGGCCGGGGCCGAGCCGTTGCCGGACGGGGCGCCGCCGGTGGCGCCGGAGCCGTCCTCGACGGAGATGAGCGGCTTGCCCACGTCCATGGTGTCGCCCGCGGCGCCGAAGAGCTCGTGCACGGTCCCGGCGAAGGGGCTGGGCACCTCGACCATCGACTTGGCGGTCTCCACCTCGGCGATCGGCTGGTCCACGGCCACGGTGTCGCCGACGGCCACGAGCCAGTTCACGAGCTCGGCCTCGGTCAGGCCCTCGCCCAGGTCGGGCAGCAGGAAGGTCTTCACGGCCATCTCTAGTCCTCCCACTGCAGTTCGTCGACGGCGTCGAGGATGCGGTCCACGCTGGGCAGGAAGTAGTGCTCCAGCTTGGGCGCCGGGAACGGGACGTCGAACCCGGTCACGCGCAGCACGGGGGCGGCGAGCGAGTGGAAGCAGCGCTCCTGCACGCGGGCCGTGATCTCGCTCGCGACGGAGGCGAAGCCCGGCGTCTCGGCGATGACGACGGCGCGGCCCGTCTTGCGCACGGACGCGCAGACGGTCTCGTCGTCGAAGGGGACGATCGAGCGCACGTCGACGACCTCGAGCGAGCGCCCCTCCTCGGCGGCCGCGGCCGCGGCGGCGAGGGCGGTCGGCACGGACGGGCCGTACGCGATCAGTGTCGCGTCCGAGCCGGTGCGCGCGATCGCCGCGCGGCCCTCGGCCCGGTGCGTCCCGGCGTCGTACTCCGCGCGCAGCGCGTCCAGGTCCAGGGTCTCCTTGGACCAGTACATCTTCTTCGGCTCGAAGAAGACCACGGGGTCGTCGGAATCGATCGCCTCGCGCAGCATCCGGTAGGCGTCGGCGACCGTCGCGGGCGTGTAGACCTTCAGGCCCGGGGTGTGGGCGTAGTAGGACTCGGAGGAGTCGCAGTGGTGCTCGACGCCGCCGATGCCGCCCGCGTACGGGATGCGGATGACGAGGGGAAGCTTCACGGCGCCGCGCGTGCGGTTGTGCATCTTGGCGACGTGGCTGAAGATCTGCTCGAGCGCAGGGTAGGCGAAGGCGTCGAACTGCATCTCCATCACGGGGCGCATGCCGTTCATGGCCATGCCGATCGCCATGCCGGCGATCCCGGACTCGGCGAGCGGGGTGTCGAAGCAGCGCTGCTCGCCGAAGCGGGCGGTCAGGCCGTCGGTGATGCGGAAGACACCGCCGAGGGTGCCGATGTCCTCGCCGAAGAGGACGACGCCGGCATCGGCCTCGAGCGCGTCGGCGAGGGCCGTGTTCAGGGCCTTGGCGAAGGTCGTGGGCTGCGGGGCCGCGGCGGCGTCGCGGGCCGCCGCGCGGGCGGTCGCGGCGCTGACGTTGCCGTTGGCCTCGGAGGACGTGGTCACGGTGGTCACTGGGCTGCCTCCTCGCGGCTCAGTTCCTCGGCGAGCTTCGCGGACTGCTCGGCCAGCTGGGGAGTGGGGGTGGTGAAGACGTGGCGGAAGAGGTCCAGCGGATCGACCTGGACGTCCTCGTTGAGCCCGTCACGCAGCTGCGTGGCGACGTCCTCCGCGGCGGCGGCGATGCGCTCCTCGTCCTCGGCGGCCAGGAGGTCCCGGTCCCGCAGGTAGGACTTCATGCGGGAGAGCGGGTCCTTGGCGATCCATTCCTGGACCTCGGCGTCCTCGCGGTAGCGCGTCGCGTCGTCGGCGTTGGTGTGGGCCTGCATCCGGTAGGTGTGCGCCTCGACGAGGAGCGGGCCGGATCCGGAGCGGGCCAGGGACACGGCCCGGCCGAGGACGGCCAGGAGCGCCACGAGGTCGTTGCCGTCCACGCGCTCCCCCGCCATGCCGTAGCCGACGGCCTTGTGCGCGAGCGACGGAGCGACCGACTGGTGCGCGAGCGGGACCGAGATGGCGTACTGGTTGTTCTGCACGAAGAAGACGACGGGCAGGTGGAAGACGGCCGCGAAGTTCAGGGCCTCGTGGAAATCGCCCTCGCTCGTGGCGCCGTCACCGCACATGGCCAGGACGACGGTGTCCTCGCCGCGCAGCTTGGCGGCGTGCGCGACGCCGACGGCGTGGAGCAGCTGCGTGGTCAGCGGCGTGCACTGGATGCCGACCTTGTACTGCTTCGGGTCGTAGCCGCCGTGCCAGTCGCCGCGGAAGAGCGTCATGGTCTCCACGGGGTCCACGCCCTTGGCCATGACGGCGACGGAGTCGCGGTAGGTGGGGAACATCCAGTCGCCCTCGCCCAGGCAGAGGGCGGCGGCGACCTGGCAGGCCTCCTGGCCGTGGCTGGAGGGGTAGACGGCCATGCGGCCCTGGCGGACCAGCGCCGAGTTCTGGTCGTTGACGCGGCGGCCGATCACGAGCTGTTCGTAGGCCGCGCGGAGCTCCTCGGCCCCGGGCAGCGGATACTCGTGGCCGGGAGCCGTGCCCTGGTCCTCGACGGGGCGCAGCCGGCCGGCCTCGTCCACCATCTGGATCTGCCCGCGGGCCGGCAGGAGGTAGTCCTCCACCGTGATCCCGAAGTTGCGGCAGGCCTCGTCCACCACGGTTCCGGCCTCCCGGCCGGCTCCGCCCGCGGCGTGGCCGTCGTCCGTGTGCGTCACTGCACTCCCCTGTCCTCGTTGGGCGCCGCGGCCCCGCCTGTGGCGCGGGACACATTCTGCGGCAAGTCTCCCACCAATTATGCGAACGGAGATCGGTTCGTATCCAGCGGAGCCGTGAACCGTGGAATCTTGGCCATGGACTCCCGCAAGGTGTGGACGAATTGCTAATGTGAGACGCGCAACATCCGTTTTCGTCACCCGGGCCGGACGCCGCGACCCGGCCACCCGTCCCCGTCCGAGACCCGAGGAGGAACCATGGACGCCCAACCCGTCCCGCTGGACGACGTCGACCAGCGCATCATCGCCGAACTGACCCGCGACGGCCGCCAGTCGGTGACCGCCGTGGCCCAGAAGGTCCACATCTCCCGCGCCCACGCCTACTCGCGCATCAACCGGCTGCAGGAGGAGCGCGTCATCACGCGCTTCACGGCGGTGGTGGATCCCGTCCGGGCCGGCCTGCGCGCCTCCGCCTACGTGACCCTGAAGCTGCGCCAGCACTCGTGGCGCGAGATGCGCGAGCGCCTCGCGGCGATCCCCGAGGTCCACCACATCGGCCTCGTGGGCGGGAACTTCGACGTCATCCTGCTCGTGCGCGCCAAGGACAACGTGGACCTGCGCCGCGTCATCTTCGACCAGCTGCAGTCGATGCAGGGCGTCCTGGACACACAGACGTTCCTGATCTTCGAGGACGTCGACACGCGCTGACACCCCCTCCGATATCTGCCTCACCACGACAGGCCCAGCCTGGCTCGACGGCGACCAGGCCAACGTCCGCCGCGATACGCCTCCACGCGACGGGCCGCACCCCGCGATAGGCATCCACGCGACGGGCCCCGCCCCGCGATAGGCATCCACGCGACGGGCCCCGCCCCGCGACATACCCCATGCCCAGTTCACGTCCCCATCCCCGGTCCGCGAGACCACCCAGTTCACGTCATCTCGGCGAGACAGCCGCCGGGCGACGACTTCACGAGGTCTACCCCGTGAACTCGCCAATCAACCGCGCCCTCACCCACAAGACGTGAACTGGGCACGCGGGCGGCCGCCAAACGTTCCGGTCCGCGAGACCACCCAGTTCACGTCATCTCGGCGAGACAGCCGCCGGGCGACGACTTCACGAGGTCTACCCCGTGAACTCGCCAATCAACCGCGCCCTCACCCAGTAGACGTGAACTGGGCACGCGGACGGCCATGGAACGCAGAATCCGGCTCGGCCCCGGCCACGCGCTAAAGCGACAACACGACGAGACGCGGTTCAGCCCTTGAAGACCGGGCGGCGCTTCTCCTGGAAGGCCTTGAACCCCTCGGCGTAGTCCTGGGTCGCGCAGAGCGCGGCCTGGGCCGCGTTCTCCTGCGCCATCGACTCCCAGAGCCCCAGGCGCTGGTCGCGGATCCCGGCGACGAGCTCCTTCGAAGCCCGGAAGGCCCCCGTGGCCCCGCCGGCCACGCGGGCGACGATCGCGCGCGTGGATTCGAGCAGCTCCTCGGCGGGCATCGCGCGGCTGAAGAGGCCCGCGGCGACGGCTTCCGTGCCGCTGATCAGGTCCGCCGTGTAGATGAGGTCCAGGGTCCGGTGGGTCCCGAGCCGCTCGGTGAAGAGCCAGTGCCCGCCGGAGTCCAGGGTCGCCCCCAGGTTGGCGAACGGGGAGCCGATCTTGGCGTTCCCGGCGACGTAGACGACGTCGCTCGCGATCGCCAGGCCCAGCCCGACGCCGAGGCACGCGCCCTGCACGGCCGCGAACGTGGGCGCGGGGAACGCGGCCATCTTCTGCAGCAGGGGCTGCACGAGCCCGCCGAGGTAGCCCTGCACGTCGTCGTCCGCCGGGACGACGCCGGAGATGTCCCGCCCGGCGCAGAAGCCCCGCCCCTCCCCGCGCAGCAGCAGCGCGCGGACCTCGCCGCGCCCCGCGGCGGCCGCGGCGTCGTCGTACGCCGTCGAGAGTTCCGCGAGGGCCTCCGGGCCGAGGGCGTTCATCTTCTCCGGCGCGTTCAGCACCACTTCGGCCACGCCGGCGGAGATCGTCAGCTCGATCATGTCTTCTCCCCTTGGTCCCGCCCGCTCAGGCGTCGAAGTCGACGGACACGGCGTCCGAGGTCGGGTGCGACTGGCAGGTCAGCACGTAGCCGCGCTCGACCTCGTCCGGTTCCAGCGCGTAGTTCTCCATCATCTGGACGCTCCCGGAGACGACCTTGGCCCGGCACGTCCCGCAGACGCCGCCGGCGCACGCGAACGGCACGTCGGGACGGACCCGCAGGGCGGCGTTGAGGATCGTCTCGCGGGCCGAGACGGGGCTCTTGACCTGCCCCTGGAGCCCGTCGAGACGGAAGCCGATCTCGTAGTTCTCCCCGCCGTCGTCCTCCGCCACCGGGCGGCCGATGTGCCCCTCGGGCTTGCTCGGACGTCCCGTCGTGAAGAGCTCGTAACGGACCTTCTCCGCCGCCACCCCCTGGTCGGAGAGCGTGTCGCGGACCAGCTGGACCAGCTCGAACGGGCCGCAGAGGAACCATTCGTCGACCTGCTCGGTGCGGATGACGTTCTCGAGCAGCGTCGTGAGCTTCTCCGCGTCGATCCGGCCCGAGAGCAGCGGCGAGATGCGCTGCTCGCGGGAGAGCACGTGGTGCAGGGCGAACCGGGCGGGATAGCGGTCCTTGAGGTCCGCGAGCTCCTCGAGGAACATGACGTCCATCGCGGCCTTGTTGGCGTAGACCAGGTCGAAGCGCACGCGCTCGTTGGCGGCCAGCACGGTGCGGGCGATCGCGAGGACCGGCGTGATGCCGGAGCCGGCGGCGACGGCCACGAAGGTGTCCTCGGTGTCCGTGTCGATCGATTCCGGATCGTTCAGGCCGGTCATCTTGTGCTTGGAGATGAAGGCGCCGGCGGGGCTCATGACGTCCATCGAGTCGCCGGCCTTGAGCTCCTCGTTGGCCCAGGTGGAGAAGAGGCCGCCGAGGTCGCGCTTGATGGCCACCTTGATCTCGCCCGGCCGCGGCTCGGCGCAGATGGAGTAGCTGCGGCGGACCTCGTGGAGCGCGCCCTCGGCGTCGGGCAGCTCCTTGCGCAGCGCCACGTACTGGCCGGGGAGGTAGTCGTATTCCCCCTCCAGCCCTGCGGGCACCGCGAAGGTCACCTCGATGGCGTCGGCGGTCAGGCGCCGCACCTCGGCGACCTGGAGGGTGTGGAAGGCGGCACGACGGCGGCTGGCCGCCTCGGGCGCGGTGGTTTCGGTCATGAGAGCACCTTGAAGTAGTCGAAGGGCTCCAGGCACTCCTTGCACTGGTACAGCGCCTTGCAGGAGGTGGAGCCGAAGCGGGAGAGTTCCTGGGTCTTCAGCGAATGGCAGCGGGGGCACTTGACGGCCAGGCCGAGCGTCACCGGGCCGCGGTGGCCCGTGCCGGTGGGCGGGGCGATCCCGTACTCGGCGAGCCTGGCCTTGCCCTCCTCGCTCATCCAGTCCGTGGACCAGGCCGGGGAGAGCACCTGCTCGACCCTGATCCGGTCGTGGCCGGCCGCGGCGAAGGCCGTGCCGAGGTCCTGGCGGATGGCGTCCATGGCCGGGCACCCCGAGTAGGTGGGGGTGATCACGACGACGACGGCCCCGTCGTCGTCGAGCCGCACCCCGCGCAGGATCCCGAGGTCCTCGATGCTCAGCACGGGGATCTCCGGGTCCGTCACCTGGGCGGCGATGCGCCGCAGCCCGTCGAGGTCCACGCTCGTGGTCTCAGCCATGGCCGCCGCCTACCAGCTGGCGCCGGGGTGCTTGCGCGCGAGCACCTGCATCTCGGCCAGCAGGTAGCCGAGGTGCTCGGAGTGCTCGCCCTGGCGGCCGCGGCACCATGCCGGCCCCGCGGTGGGCAGTGCGAGTCCGGCCTGCTCGAGGACCGCGGCAAAGCGTGCGTCCCAGGCGTCCTTGAGGCCGGAGGGGCGGACCGCGGCATCGCCGAGCTCGTCGTGCAGCGGCTCGTCGAGGAACAGCTCGCCGGCGTAGGGCCAGAGGTCCTCGAGGGCGTTGCGCATGCGGCGCGCGGACTCCTCGGTCCCCTGGCCGAGGCGCACCGTCCACATCTCGGAGTGGTCCAGATGGTAGTCGACCTCCTTGACGGCCTTGGCGGCGATCGCGGCCAGGGTGGCGTCGGAGGAGTCCAGCAGCGCCGTGTAGAGCAGGTGCTGGTAGATGGAGACCATGAGCTGGCGCACGATCGTCACGGCGAAGTCGCCGTTGGGCTGCTCGACGAGGTGGACGGAGCGGAACTCGTCCTCCTCGCGCCAATAGGCGAGGTCGTCCTCCGTCTTGCCCCAGGCCAGGCCGGCGTAGGAAAGGAACGAGCGGGCGTGGCCGAGCTGGTCGAGGGCGATGTTGCCGAGGGCGATGTCCTCCTCGAGCTCGGGCCCGCGGGAGATCCAGTGGCTCAGCCGCTGGGCCAGGATCAGCGCGTCGTCGCCGAGCCGCACGGCGTAGCGCGCGACGGCGTCGGAGGGCTTCTCCTGCTGGATCTGGATGTCCTCGGGGCGCAGGGCGTTGCCCGGGGTGACGCGGGTCGCGGACGCCATGGAGTCGCCGAAGCTGTCGAGGCTGTGGTCTGCCCCGTGCCCGGAGGCGTGGGTGGTCTCGTGCGCGCTCACAGGTGCTTCACGCCTTCGCTCTTGGTGTAGTACGTCGCGTGGCGGTAGTCCTTGCCCTGCGGCGACTCGAAGAACGCGCCCTTCGCGTCGGGATCGGAGGACACGATGTCCTCCGAGCGCACGACCCAGAGGGACACGCCCTCGTTGCGGCGCGTGTAGAGGTCGCGCGCGTTGCGCACGGCGAGCTCGGCGTCGGGGGCGTGGAGGGAGCCGGCGTGGACGTGGGACAGCCCGCGCGAGGAGCGCACGAAGACCTCCCAGAGGGGCCAGGGGCCGTTGCCGTTCTGCTGTTCGGCCATGCTCAGGCCACCTCTTCCTTGCGTGCGGCCTTGGCGGCGTAGGCGGCGGCCGCCTCGCGCACCCAGGCACCGTTCTCGTGGGCTTCCCGGCGGCGCTGCATGCGCTGGGCGTTGCACGGCCCGTTGCCGGCGATGACGGCCTTGAACTCGTCCCAGTTCAGCTCCTTGTGGATCCACTGGCCCGTCTCCTCGTCGAAGCGCAGCTCGGGATCGGGCAGGGTCAGGCCGAGGACCTTGACCTGCTCGGCGATCATGCCGACGAAGCGCTGGCGCAGGTCGTCGTTGGAGAAGCGCTTGATGTTCCAGGCCATGGACTGCTGGGAGTTCGGGGAGTCGCCGTCCGGCGGGCCGAACATCATCAGGGAGGGCTCGTAGAAGCGGTTCACGGCGTCCTGGGCCATCTTCTTCTGCGCCTCGGTGCCGTGGGCGAGCTCGAGCAGGATCTCGAAGCCCTGGCGCTGGTGGAACGACTCCTCCTTGCAGACGCGCACCATCGCGCGTCCGTAGGGTCCGTAGGAGGCGCGGCAGAGCGGGACCTGGTTGGCGATCGCGGCGCCGTCGACGAGCCAGCCGATCGCGCCCATGTCCGCCCAGGAACGGGCCGGGTAGTTGAAGATCGAGGAGTACTTCGCCTTGCCCGTGAGCAGCTGCTCGTTGAGGACGTGGCGCGGGGTGCCGAGGGTCTCGGCGGCCGAGTACAGGTAGAGCCCGTGGCCGGCCTCGTCCTGCACCTTGGCCATGAGGATGGCCTTGCGCTTCAGGCTCGGGGCGCGGGTGATCCAGTTGGCCTCCGGCTGCATGCCGATGATCTCGGAGTGCGCGTGCTGGGAGATCTGCCGCGTGAGCGTCTTGCGGTAGCCCTCGGGCATCCAGTCGCGCGGCTCGATCCGAGAGTCCTGGGCGATGATCTCGTCGAAGCGCGCCTGGCCGGCCTGCTCCTCGGGCGAGGGCACCGCCGCAAGGTGCCCTCCGGCGTCGTTCTGTGCAGCCATGCTGCCCACCTCACTGTGCTTGGTCCATGGGACGGGTTCGAATTACTGACCGTTCGTTCAGGATATGCAAAGGATGTGGCGTGCGTCAATCGCGCGGCCGGGTTCAGACCCCGGTCTCCGCGGGCAACCGCCCCGAGCGCACGGCCTCCCCCAGCGCGGCGTGGTCCGCCTCGGCGAGGTCCGCGTAGCGCCGCGCCCAGCGGGCGACGGACTCCTCGTAGACGCTGGAGGAGCCCAGGTAGCCGGCGATGAACGCGGCCCCCGGGCTCTGGATGTGGGCGCGGGCCAGCAGGGCGCCGCACACCGCCCCGTACTCCTCGGACTCGCCCGCGGTCAGCCGCTCGAGCGCGAAGGAGCCCTTCATGTCGCGGAACTGGCGGATGTAGTAGTCCCGCCGGCGCCCGTCCTCCCCGGCCACTCCCGCGACCCAGCCGAGCATCGGATCCGATTGCGCCTGCAGGATCCGCTGCGCCGCGACCACGCGCCTCCCCTGGCCGAGGGTCGTGATCTGGCGCTCCACGGCCCACGGGACGTCGGCGACGCGGCCGTGCGTCTGCAGCACGGAGGCGCCGGCCTCCTTGGCCTGCAGGAACAGCGGCTCGCCCTGCGGACCGCGCAGCAGGACGATGAAGCACCGCGTCCCGACGCTGCCCACGCCCACGATCCGCAGCGCGTAGTCGACGAGCTCGTACTGGGCCAGCAGCAGGGCGACGTCCGGGCGCAGCACGGCGCGGTAGTCGCGGAAGAGCCCCTCCATGCGTTCCATGTCCCGCACCCGGGGGTGGCGCACGAGAGGCGGCTGGTCGACGATCCGCTCCCGGCCGCCGTCGGATGCCGTCGCGAGCTTCGCCAGGACCTGTTCCGACGTCCTGGCGCGCGCCTTCCGTGCGGCGGGCCGGGCCATCTTCGGCAGGGCATCGGCCTCGACCTGGAAGTAGTAGCGCTCGAGCGCGCCGAGCGAGGCCAGACGGCCGAGCGAGGTCCGGTAGCTGCCCGCCGCCGCCTCGGCGGCCTCGCGGCAGCGGCCCTCGGAGTGCCCGTTGTTGCGCCCGCTGAGCCACAGGCTGGCCGCGAGCCGCTTGACGTCCCACTCCCACGGCCCCGGATAGGCCTCGTCGAAGTCGTTGAGGTCGAACACGAGGCGGCGCTCGGGCGAGGCGAAGAGGCCGAAGTTGGCCGCGTGGGCGTCGCCGCAGGCCACGACGTGGAAGCCGGTCGCGGTGTCGCGGGCCAGGTCGTGCGCCATGACGGCGGCGGAACCGCGGTAGTACGCGAACGGGGTCTCGAGCATGCGCCCGATCCGGATCGGCACGAGCTCCGGATCGCGCGTGGCGTGCTGGGCCTCGAGGATCTCGACGGGGTCCCGGGGCGGGACGCCGAAGGCGACGTGGGCGCGGCGCGGGACGAGGGCCCGGGCGGCCTTTCCCGCGGCCCGGTCGTCCTCGGCCGCGAAGGCCCTACTGGGCAAGGACCTTCGCCTTCTCCGCCTGGAACTCCCCGTCCTCGAAGCGCTGCTGCTGGCGGCGCTCCACGCGCCCCACGACGGCCGCCCTGCCCGCAGTCCTGAAGAGTCCCATGGCTTGTCCCCTCGCCTGATCGACGACCGGCGCCCGTCCCCCTCCTGGCCGGATGAGTCAACCGTAGACCCGGCCCGGGGCCGAGTCCATGGCCCGGGACATTCCCGCGCGCGGCGCATCCGTGGCCCGCAACACGGCCGTGGGGTACGCTCCACCGCATGGAATTGTTCGAGAACGAAGCCCTGGAAACCTGGCTCGCAGACAGCGGCGACGCGCTGTGGACCTACGTCATGATCCCGGTGATCCTCGCCGTCGGACTGTCCTTCACCGTCAGGACCGGAGTCGTGCAGTTCCGCATGATCCCCAACATGCTCAAGACGCTCACCGACAAGGCCCTCGTCGACGAGGACGGCAACAAGAAATCGATCTCCGCATTCCAGGCCTTCACGGTCTCGGCGGCGTCCCGCGTCGGCGTCGGCAACGTGGCCGGTGTCGCCACGGCCATCGCCGTCGGCGGACCCGGCGCGGTGTTCTGGATGTGGACCATGGCCTTCATCGGCGGCGCTTCGAGCTTCATCGAGTCGACCCTCGGCCAGCTCTACAAAGTCCGGACAAAGGACGGATACCGCGGCGGACCCGCCTACTACATGGAGCGCGGCCTCAAGGCCCGCTGGATGGGCATCCTCTTCGCCATCATCCTCATCGTCTGCTTCCCGTTCGCCTTCAGCTCGCTGCAGGCCAATACGATCGCGCAGTCCGTCTCCGGCGCCATGGGCCAGGAGGCCAACGCCTCGATCGCGATCGTCGTCGGCCTCGCACTGGCCGTGTTGACGGCCCTCGTGGTCTTCGGAGGCATCCGCCGCATCGCGACCGTCACCGAATCCCTGGTTCCCTCAATGGCCGTCCTGTACATCCTCCTGGGCCTCGTGATCGTCGGCGTCAACGTCCAAGAGCTGCCCCGTGTCGTCGGCCTGATCTTCACCGAGGCCTTCAACTTCCAGTCGGCCATCGGCGGCGGGCTCGGAACGGTCATCCTCCAGGGCATCAAGCGCGGCATGTTCTCCAACGAGGCCGGTCTCGGCTCCGCGCCGAACGCAGGCGCGACCGCCTCGGTGACCCACCCGGTCAAGCAGGGACTGGTCCAGACCCTCGGCGTCTACTTCGACACCTTCATCGTCTGCTCCGTTACCGCGTTCATCATCCTGGTCTCCGTCCCCGATCCGGTCGGGGAATCACGGGGCATCGCCCTGACACAGACCGCCGTCACCTCCTCGCTCGGAAACTGGGCTTCCATCCTCCTCGCGGTCATCATCTTCCTGCTCGCCTTCAGTTCCATCATCGGCAACTACTACTACGGCGAATCGAACGTGGGCTTCATGACGGACAATCCGACCGTCATGGGCGTCTACCGGTCACTGGCCACGGCCGCCGTGTTCATCGGATCGATCGCCACCGTCAATGCGATCTGGAACTTTGCCGACGGCATCATGGGCCTCATGGCGCTCGTGAACCTCATCGCCATCTCACTGCTCGCGAAACCGGCCCTGAAGCTGCTCAAGCACTATATGGCCCAGTACCGGGACGGGAAGGACCCCGTCTTCGTCGCGAGCGACCTGCCGGAACTGCACGGCGTCGAGTGCTGGGAACGCGAGGACGTCACGACCCACGCAGTCCCCATCGTCAAGCCGCGGCGCGGCTAGCGCCTGCTCCGCCGTTCCGCCAGCAGGCCCCGTCCCCTGCCGGAACCGGGCAGCTCCGCTAGATCCACCCCTGCTCCCACGCCTGTTCCACGGCCTCCTGCCGCGTGGCCGCGCCGAGCTTGGACATGGCCGAGGAGACGTGGTTCCGCACCGTCCCGGCCGCGAGGTGCAGGCGGCCCGAGACCTCCTGCACGGTCCCTCCACGGCGGACCTCCCGCAGCACGTCCAGCTCGCGGGCCGTGAGCGGGCAGGCCTCGCCCGAGAGCGCGCTCGCGGCGATGTCCGGGTCCACGTAGCGGCGGCCCGCCGCGACGTCGCGGATGACGACGGCGAGGCGCCCGGCCGGCGTCGACTTGGGGACGAAGCCGGAGACCCTGCTCGCGAGCGCCCGGCGCAACACGCCGGGTCGGGCGTGGCGCGTGACGATCACGGTGCGCGTCGCGACGCTCCGGGCGATCTCCTCCGCGGCGTAGATCCCGTCCGTCGGCGGCATCTCCAGGTCCAGCACGCACACGTCGGGGCGGAGCTCGCGGGCCAGCCGGACGGCATCGGCCCCGTTGTCCGTGCTCGCGACGACCTCGATGTCCTCCTCGAGCCCCAGGAGCGCTTCGAGCGCGCCGCGGATCAGGTGCTCGTCGTCGGCGAGGAGGATCCGGATCATGCCGCCTCCTCCCCGCCCGCCGGGCCGGCCGGGAGGAGGGCCCGGACGGTGAACGACCCGCCGTCGGCCGCGGCCTCGAACCGGCCGCCGCGCTCCTCGAAGCGCCGCGCGAGCCCGCTCAGCCCGGTCCCCGGCGCCGCACTCGGCGGGTCCGCGTCCGACGGCGCGGGCCGGGCGACGCCGTCGTTCGCGATCTCGAGGAGCCAGCCGCCCGCTTCCGGACGCAGCGCGATGGAGGCCCGGGAGGCGTCGGCGTGGCGGAGGATGTTGGTCGTGGCCTCGCGCACCACGAGCCCGAGCAGCTTCTGCTCGGCCGTACCGAGACCCCGCGACTCGACCCAGTCCGCGCACCGGATCCCGGCGGCCGCGAGCACGTCGGCGGCGTTGCGCACCTCGTCGGCGAAGCTGATCTGCCGGTAGCCGTAGACGAGGGCGCGCGTGTCCTCGAGCGCCGTGCGGGCGAGTCCCTGGGCCTGCTCGATCTGCTGCCGCGCCTCGTCCGGCCGCGTCGGGAGCAGTCGCGCGGCGAGCTCCGTCTTCAGCGCGATGACCTGCAGGTGGTGGCCCTGGATGTCGTGCAGGTCCGCGGCGAAGCGCAGCCGCTCGCGCGCCACGGCGAGCTGGGAGGACTCGTGGCGGCTGGCCTCGAGCCGGACCACGACCTGCCACCACCAGACGCTGCCGATGACCATGAGCGGGACGAACAGGGCGTAGACGCCCATCATGACGAGCGAGCGGTCCTCCGGAAGCCGGACGGCCGCCGGCCCCGCCACGAGCCCCGCCAATGGCGCGTGGACCACGAGCAGCCCGAGGCCGACGACGAGGAGCAGGTACCGGGCGCGGGGCGCGAGCAGCGCGGCCGCGCAGCAGCAGGCGAGCCACCAGGGGATCGCCGCGAAGAGCGCGAGCGGCGCGTGGAACAGCCCCAGGATCCAGAGGGCGGCCGGCGGCAGGAAGAGCGCCGCGACGGGCCACGAGCCGGGCAGCCCCTGGCCGAGGCCCGCCCGCAGGAACCAGCAGAAGCGGACCGTGGTGAGCGTCGAGAGGATCAGCAGGACGGCGGCGGCCCAGACGGGCCCGTCGCCGGAGGCGCCCGCGGCATCCGCTCCGAGGAGCGCCAGAAGCGTGAGGGAGTTCGCGACGGCCACGAGGAACACGATCGAGACGAGCGTGTAGATCCACGTCGCCCGCACGCCGCGGACCGGTTCCGAGGCGGGATGCCCGGCGGCGGCCGGCGCGGTGTCCTTGAGCGCGTTCATGCCCTCCAGCCTAGGACCATGACGGTTGTCATGCCCGGGCCGTGACGGCACCCCCGACGGGCGGTGACTCGCGGGCACTGGCCGCGGCGGGTCGGCGCTTGGGAGGCTGGAAGCACCAGCCCGGGCCGCACGGCCCGCCCCGCCGGCGCCGAGCCGGCGCCGCCCGCTCCAGGCCTGACGGCCGTGAAAGGAACCCCCGATGATCGAATGGCTCCAGACCCTCGCCGACGGCACCTCCCCGGCCCTGCAGTGGCTCGTGATCATGTTCGCCGGCGCCATCCCGTTCGTCGAGTCCTACTTCGGCTCCGTCCTTGGTGTGCTGGCCGGCGTCTCCGTCCCGCTCGCGATCGCCGCCGCGGTGGTCGGCAACTGGCTCTCGATGTTCCTGCTCGTGGCCTTCGGCGACAAGATCAACGCGCGCCGCAAGCCCAAGGAGCCCACGCGGCGCCAGGAGCGGTTCCGGGCGATGTTCAACAAGTACGGCGTGGCGGGCGTGAGCCTGCTCGGCCAGACGATCCTGCCGAGCCAGGTCACCTCGCTCGCCATGGTCGCCCTCGGCACGCCGCGCCAGGCCGTCGTCTTCTGGCAGACCATCTCGATCATCCTGTGGGGCACCGCGTTCGGCCTGCTCGCCGCGGGCGGCGTGAACCTGATGCAGGGCTGACGCGGGCCGGGAGGGCGCTCAGCCGCCGGGCGCCGGGACCGGGGCGGTGATCCGCTCCGGCAGCCGGTAGTCGGCCTGCCGCACCATGCGCAGCCCGCCGGGCCCGCGCATGGCGGAGGCGCCCGCGGAGTCGAACTCGAAGGACAGCTCCTCGCCGTACCCTCCGAAGCCGTTGGGGTCCTGCGAGCGCAGCGTCGAGCCGTCGACGAACTCGAGCGGCAGGATGTGCTCCGGGTCCAGCAGCGCGGCGAGCGGCAGCGCGTAGAGCCGGCCGCCCAGCAGGACGACGTCCTGCACGCCCCACAGCCCCGCGAAGCGGCCCGTGAACCTCTCCAGCGCCTCGGCGGGGACGTCGGAGTACGACGCCGGGGCCTCCTTGAGCGCGAGCGCCGCCAGGGCGAACACCGCCTCGCCCCACGGAGCGGCCGGCCCGTCGACGGCGTTGGCCAGGACGCTGAGAACGATCCCGGTTCCCGGGCACGCCCACGTGCGCGTGATGTGGCCGGGGTAGCCGCCGCTGTGGCCGAAGGTCGGCGTGCCGTGGACGTCCTGGAGGATCAGCCCCAGCCCGTAGCCGCGGCCGGGCAGCCCCGAGTCCTCGACGCGGCGGCGCATTCGCCGCTTCGAGCGTTCGGAGAGCAGGGGACGCCGACCCGGGCCGGCGTCCGGGCCGGCGCCAGCGGCTCCCGCCGTTTCCACGCCTCCGGAGCCCTCCGCGGCGGGGTCCGACGCAGGCAGGAGCGCGGAGAAGAAGCGGACGAGGTCCGCGGCGGTCGAGTAGAAGCCGGTGGCCGCGTCGAGCGCGCCCGTGTCGACGTGGTCCACGGGCACGCGCTGCCCGAGCGCGTAGGGCTCGCCGGCCGCGGCGAGCGAGGCGTATCCCGTGGCGAGGCCGCCGTGGTCCGGTCCGCGCGCGGAGCGTGGATCCAGGTCCGGCCCGGTGTCGGCGAGTCCGAGTCGGTCCACGATGTGCTCGCGGACGTAGGAGCGGTAGTCCGTGCCGGAGGCGGCGGCGATGGCGAGCCCCAGGAGCCCGTAGCCGATGTTGGTGTACTTGAAGTGCTCGTACTCCCCCGCGATCCGCCCCGCCGCCGCGGCCGCGACGAGCGCGGCCCGGTCCGGGAAGGCGCGGTGCAGTTGCCAGAAGTCTGCGTCCGCGCCGTCGCGGACGATCCCCGTGGAGTGGGAGAGCAGGTCCCCGAGCAGGAGCCCGCCCGCGTCCGTCCCGGCGAGCTCCGGCACGTGCTCCGCGACGGCGTCGTCGAGCCGGAGGGCCCCGGCCTCGACGAGCTGCAGGACGGCGACGGCCGTGAAGGTCTTCGAGTGGGAGGCCACGCGGAAGAGGTGGCCGGTCTCGAGCGGGATGCGGCCGGCCAGGTCGGCGAAGCCCACGGCGAAGCCGCCCAGCGGCTCGCCGTCGAGCGCGGCGGCCACCTGGACGCCGGGTTGGCGCGCCCAGGCGCGCTGGAACCCGAGGTAGCGGGGCGCGTAGTCCAGGACCGAGCGCCAGGCCCCGGCGATGGTCTGCGTGGCGCCGGCGCCCGGGCCGGCGGGGGAACGGGACGCGGAAGACATGCGCCCATCCTCGCACTTCCGGGCGGCGGCACGCGGACACGCTCCGGGCGAACAGGCCGCGCGCGCCGGCCGGCATGGAGTTCAATGGGTGGCATGAGCGAATCCAGTGCAGTGCCGCAGCCGCCCGTGGCCCGGAAGGCCCCCGTCGAGCGGACCCACCACGGCGAGACCTTCGTGGACGACTACGAGTGGCTCCGCGAGAAGGAATCCCCGGAGGTCGTCGAGCACCTCAAGGCCGAGCACGCCTACATGGAGGCCGTCACGGCCCACCAGCAGGATCTGCGCAACGCCGTGTTCAACGAGATCAAGGAGCGCACGGAGGAGACCGACCTCTCCGTTCCGGCCCGGAAGCGCGGCTGGTGGTACTTCACGCGCACGGAGGAGGGCAGGCAGTACACGGTCCAGTGCCGGGTCGCCGCCGCCGACTCGGGCGACCCCGTGGCCGACTGGACGCCGCCAGTCGTCGAACCGGGCGTCCCGTTCGAGGGCGAGCAGGTCCTCCTGGACGGCAACGCGGAGGCCGAGGGCAAGCCGTTCTTCTCCCTCGGCGGCCTCGCCGTGACCGAGGACGGGACCCTGCTGGCCTACGCGCAGGACAACGCCGGCGACGAGCGCTTCACCCTGCGCTTCAAGGACCTGGACAGCGGGGAGCTCCTCGCCGACGAGATCGAGAACGTCTTCTACGGGCTCGCCTTCTCCCCCGACGGGACGCGGATCTACTACACCGTGGTGGACGACTCCTGGCGCCCCCACCAGGTCAAGGTCCACGTCCTCGGCACGCCCGCCGAACAGGACGAGGTGGTGTTCCAGGAGGACGACCCGGGAATGTGGACGGGGTTCGACCTCGCTCCGGACCGCCGCGAGCTGCTCATCTCGGTCGGGAACTCCGAGTACTCGGAGACGCACTCGCTCGACCTCGTGGACCCGCAGTCCGCGCCCCGGCTCCTGCTCTCCCGCGACGAGCGGATCCTGCACGGGATGGACCCGCTCGACACCCCGGACGGGCGTGCCTACCTCCTCACGCACAACCGCGACGCCGTGAACAACATGGTCTCGCTCGTCCCCTCGGCGGAGTTCGCCAAGCCGCTCGCCGAGCAGGAATGGGCGACCGTGCTGCCCCACCGCGACGACGTCAAGGTGGAGGGAACCGCCGTGACGCGCACGCACGTCGTGGTCTCCGTCCGGCAGGACACGACCGAGCGCGTCCTCGTGCTCCCGGCCGCCGGGCTCGGCACGACCGGGCAGGGACCGGCCGCGGAGCCGTCCTTCGACGAAGAGCTCTACACGTGCTCGCTCGCCAACGCCGAGTACGATTCCCCGCTCATCCGCCTGTCCTACACGAGCTACCTCGTCCCGCCGCGCGTCTACGACTACGCGCTGGCCGACGGGACGCTGACCCTGCGCAAGGAGACCCCCGTCAAGGGCGGCTACGATCCCTCCGCCTACGTCGCCGAGCGCGACTGGGCCGTTGCGGCCGACGGCACGCGGATCCCGGTCAGCATCGTGCGGCGGGCCGGGGTGGAAGCGGACGGCACCAACCCGGCGCTCGTCTACGGCTACGGCAGCTACGAGATCAGCATGGACCCCGCCTTCGCGATCCCGCGCCTGAGCCTGCTGGACCGCGGCGTCGTGTTCGTCGTCGCGCACGTCCGGGGCGGCGGCGAGCTCGGCCGGCCGTGGTACGAGGACGGCAAGAAGCTCGCCAAGAAGAACACCTTCACCGACTTCATCGCCGTCACGGAACACGTCGTCGCCCGCGGCTGGGCCGATCCGCGGCGCGTCGCCGCCATGGGCGGCTCGGCGGGCGGACTGCTCATGGGCGCGGTTGTGAACCTGGCCCCGCACCTCTACCGGGCCGTCGTGGCCCAGGTGCCGTTCGTGGACGCGCTGACCACCATCCTCGACCCGGAGCTGCCGCTGTCCGCCCTCGAGTGGGAGGAATGGGGCAACCCCATCACCGACCCGGACGTCTACGCGTACATGAAGTCCTACACGCCGTACGAGAACATCGCGTCCGTCCCCTACCCGCGGATCGCCGCCGTCACGAGCTTCAACGACACCCGCGTGCTCTACGTGGAACCGGCCAAGTGGGTGCAGCGGCTGCGCGAGGAGACCACGGGAAGCGAGCCCGTGGTGCTGAAGATCGAGATGGACGGGGGGCACGGCGGGGCCTCCGGCCGCTACGAGGGCTGGAAGGACCGGGCCTGGGACTACGCGTTCGTCCTCGACGCGCTCGGGGCCGTCGAGCGGATCTGAGCACGGCACACGCCGCCTGAACGGGCCCGGACGCGCGCGTCCGGGCCCCTTCACGTAGCCACCGCGACTTGACTTGGATCACCTTTCGGGATTACCTAATGATCGTTCGGTAATTATTGATCGGAGGCCCGGATGACCGGAACACACGCTGATTCCACGCTCCAGGAGGAGTCCGCCGGCACCGCCGCGGTCCACCCGATCCTCGAGAACGACCACGCCTCCGAATGGATGGGCATCGAGGTGCTCCGCGTCGCCGACGGGCACGCCACCATCACGATGACCCTGCGCCGCGAGATGCTCAACGGCTTCGGCATCGCCCACGGCGGCATGGTCTTCGCGTTCGCCGACACCGCGTTCGCGCTGGCCTGCAACCCCCACACCGGCTCGGAGGACACCATCACCGTCGCCTCCGGCGTGGACATCAACTTCCTCAAGCCGGGCATCCCCGGCCGGACCCTCACGGCCGTCGCCGACCGCCGCGCCGCCGCCGGCCGCAGCGGGATCTACGACATCAGCATCCTGCAGTCCGTTCCGGGAGGCGACGACGAGCTCATCGCCGAGTTCCGCGGCCGTTCCCGGACCGTCCCCAAGCGCTAGGCCGGGGCCACCAGCACCCCGGCACCGGGTGGCGCCCGAGGAGGACCAGCCTCCGGCGTCGCACTCCCCCGGACCCACCACACCACCCGCCACAGCACGCAAAGGCCCCCGCGATGACGCAGACCGTCCCCGAGACCGAGCTTCCCAATCCCCTGGATCCGGAAGAGACCATGAGCCGCGATCAGATCGAGTCGATCCAGCTCGCGCGGCTGCAGGAGACCCTCGCCTACGCCTACGACCGCGTCCCTCTCTACCGGGAGAAGTATGACGCCGCCGGGGTCCACCCCTCCGACCTCAAGGAGCTCGCCGACCTCGCCCTGTTCCCCTTCACCGAGAAGGAGGACCTGCGCCGGACCTACCCGTTCGGCATGTTCGCCGTGCCCCAGCACGAGGTCGCCCGCATCCACGCCTCCTCCGGCACCACGGGCCGCGCGACCGTCGTCGGATACACGCGCTCCGACCTCGACGACTGGGCCAAGCTCGGCGCCCGCTGCCTGCGCCTCTCCGGGGTCAAGCCCGGCTGGAAGGTCCACAACGCCTACGGCTACGGGCTGTTCACCGGCGGCCTCGGCGCCCACGCGGCCGCCGAACGCCTCGGCGCCACCGTGATCCCCATGTCCGGGGGCCAGACGGAGAAGCAGATCACCCTGATCCAGGACTTCGCGCCCGACGCGATCCTGTGCACGCCGACCTACCTGCTCACGATCGGCGACGCCATGCAGCGCGCCGGGATCGACCCCCGCTCGACCTCCCTCAAGACCGCCGTGCTCGGCGCCGAGCCGTGGACCGAGGAGATGCGCCACGAGCTCGAGGTCATGTTCGACCTCGACGCGTGCGACATCTACGGACTGAGCGAGGTCATGGGCCCCGGCGTCGCCGGCGAGTCGAACCAGACCAAGGACGGCAGCCACATCTGGGAGGACCACTTCCGCCCCGAGATCATCGACGCGTTCGACGAGTCCAAGGTCCTCGGCGACGGCGAGCACGGCGAGCTCGTGTTCACCTCGCTGACCAAGAAGGCGCTGCCCATCATCCGCTACCGGACGCACGACCTCACGCGGCTGCTCCCCGGCACCGCCCGCGCCGGGCACCGCCGCATGGGCCGCATCACGGGCCGCAGCGACGACATGATCATCCTGCGCGGCGTGAACCTCTTCCCGACCCAGATCGAGGAGCTCGCGCTCAAGGTCGACGGGCTCTCGCCGCACTTCCAGCTCGAGATCACCCGGCCGAACCGCATGGACGAGCTCGCGGTGAAGATCGAGCGCCGCGACGACTGCACGTCCGAGCGGGCCGGCGAGGCCGCCCGGGAGCTGCAGAAGCTCATCAAGATCCACGTCGGCTCGAGCTGCCGGATCGACGTCGTGGACCCCGAATCGCTCCCGCGCTCCGTGGGCAAGCTCAAGCGCATCTACGACCTGCGCGACAAGTAGCCCGGCGGTTCGTGGAAGAATCGACGCCATGCCCCGATCCCTTGAGCAGCCCGCCGCGAAACGCGGTCGGCCCGGCTACGACCAGGACTCCGTCCTGAACGTCGCCGTCCAGGTCTTCAACAAGTACGGCTACGACGCCACCTCGATGGGCACGCTCGCGGACAACCTGGGGATCTCGAAGTCGGCGATCTACCACCACGTGCCGTCCAAGGGCGAGCTCCTGCGGCTCGCCCTGGACCAGGCCCTCGTTCCCCTCGAGGCGATCGGCGAGGACGAGCGCGCGCTGACCGGCACGGCCGAGGAGCGGCTCGAGTTCATCCTGCGCTCCACGATCCGCGTGCTGATCGAGCGCCGTCCGTTCGTGACCCTGCTGCTGCGCCTGCGCGGCAACACCGAGATCGAGCGCACGGCGCTCGATCGGCGCCGCGCGGTGGACCGCCAGGTCGCCGAGCTCGTGGTGAAGGCCCAGGAGGAGGGATCGCTGCGCCGGGACATCGACCCGCGGACGATCTCCCGCTTGTTGTTCGGCACCATCAACTCCGTCGTGGAGTGGTACCGGCCCGACGGCCCCGTCACGGCCGCGGAGGTGGAGGAGAACGCGATCCGGATGATGCTGGACGGCGTTCACAGCCGCAACCGGTAGGATCGTTCCGCCCCTTTCCCCGCTCCCCAAGGCAGTCGGTTTTCCGTGGATCAGCTCTTCTTCGACCTCTTCGGGCAGGTGCCCGGCACCAGCACCGCCATGATCGTGTCCCTCTCCGCCCTGAGCACCGTGCTCTCCGGGCTGGCGCTCGTGCTGCTCGCCGTCCGCAGCGACCTGGGCTGGTGGGCGAAGGTCCTGTCCGTCTTCGCCGGCCCCCTGACCATCGCCCTGCTCTACACCTACGCGGACCTCGTCCACGCGCTGCCGCTCATGGCCGTCGCCGCCTACGGCCTGTGGCGTTTCTCCAAGTATCCGACGGCGGGCCGCTTCGGCCGCGACGTCCGCGTCCGGGGTGCGTCCGCGCGCGCCGTCGCGTGGGGCGTCGCGCTGGTCCTGGCGTTCACTGCACTGGGCCTGGGGCAGATGCTCACGAGCGGGCTCGCGTTCTCCCCCGCCGCGTGGGGGCTGTGGGCCAACGCGGCGCTCGGCGCCGTCGTGACGGCCGGATTCGTCGGCATCGCGCACGGGATCCGTGCCGCGTGGCTCGCCGTGGCGGCCGCCTCGGCCGGATTCATCGCCCTCTTCTTCGCCAACCAGCCCGCCCTGGCCACGCTCGGCGCCCTCGTGCTGCAGCTCTTCGCCGCCCTCTACGGCTGGTGGGCCTGGCGCCCGGCCCCGGCCGAGGCGGCCCCGGCCGCCGCGGACGAGGCCTACCCGCCGAGCCCCTACACCACCTGACCCCCGCCTTTCTGCGCAACAGGATCCACTCAGCTGCCGTCTTGAGCGCGGCTCGCGGGGGACGACGGCGGGGCGTGACGCCGCGCACGTCTGTGAACCCTGCGCGTCACGTGCGACTGCGCGGAAGCGCCCGGCGTCGGGTACCTTGAACGCTGGCGGCACCGTGCGTCCCGGCCCGGTGCGCCCCAGGGATTCGAATTTCAATGGCGAAAGTAGATGACTCCATGACTGACACCGCGACCGCGCCCACCGAGTCCGGCACCGACGCCGGCCTGAAGTCCGCCGGCCACGTCATCGTCGACACCCTCGTGGCCCACGGCGTCAAGCGCAGCTACGTGGTTCCCGGCGAGAGCTACCTCGATGTGCTCGACGGCCTCCACGACTCCCCCATCGACACGATCGTCTGCCGCCACGAGGGCGGCGCCGCCTACATGGCCGAGGCGGACGGCAAGATGAACCAGCTCCCCGGCATCGCGATGGTCACGCGCGGCCCGGGCGCCGCGAACGCCCACGTCGGCCTGCACACGGCCTGGCAGGACTCGACGCCGATGGTGCTGTTCGTGGGCCTGATCCCGTTCGAGCACCGCGAGAAGGAGGCCTTCCAGGAGTTCGATCCGAAGGCCTGGTTCGGCACGGGCGCCAAGCGCGTCATGATCCTGGACCACGCCGAGCGGGCGTCCGAGGTCGTGGCGGAGGCGATGTTCGCGGCGATGTCCGGCCGGCCCGGCCCCGTCGTCGTCGGCCTGCCCGAGGACATCATCAAGCACCGGGTCTCGGCGGAGATCCACCCGCAGATCCCGGTCGCGGCGGGCGGCATGACCGTCACGGACTGGAAGGCGCTCAACGACGCCCTCAAGGAGGCGGACAAGCCGCTGTTCATCTTCGGCGGCAACGACTGGACCACCGAGGGCGCCGCGGAGTTCACGCAGTGGCTCGAGGAGCACGACCTCCCGGCGGCCGCGGAGTGGCGTTGCGAGGGCACCGTCCCCTTCGATTCGCCGTCCTACGTGGGCCCGATCGGCTACGGCCGCCCGAAGCCCACCTACGACCTGCTCGAGGAGACGGACCTGCTCGTGTTCGTCGGCACGGTCCCCGGCGACGTCATCACGGACGGCTTCAACATCCGGCAGAACTGGGAGAAGAAGAACTTCCTGGTCACGATCGACCCCTCGCTGCGCGGCCGCTCGGGCCCGGTGTCCTACCAGATCGTCGCCAAGCCGGACGTGTTCGTCCGCGACCTGGTGCGCATGGACCTGCCGGTGAAGGACTCGTGGCGCGAGTGGACGGCGCGCATGCGCGGCGAGCAGGAGGCGTTCGCGGCGCTGCCCCCGGCGGCCCCGCAGGGCGGGCAGGCGAAGATGGCGACGCTCATGGCCAACCTCGTACCGACCCTGCCGCGGGACGCAATGGTGACCTTCGGGGCCGGAGAGCACACGAACTGGGCGCACCGCTACTTCCCCACCAACGGCTACGCGACGATGATCAGCGCGCGCAACGGCTCCATGGGCTACTCGATCCCCTCGGCGATCGCGGCCTCGCTGGCCTCCCCGGGCCGCCGCGTGGTCACGATCGCCGGCGACGGCGAGTTCCTCATGAACGGCCAGGAGCTGGCGACGGCCGCGCAGTACGGGGCGACGCCGCTCGTGGTGGTCATGGACAACCAGGAGTACGGGACCATCCGCACGCACCAGGAGCGCGACTACCCCGAGCGCGTGTCCGGCACGCAGCTGAGGAACCCGGACTTCGCGAAGATGGCGGAGGCGTTCGGTGGCTTCGGCATCCGCGTGGAGGCGGACGACGACGTCCCGGCGGCCGTCGACGCCGCCCTGAAGGCGATCGACGAGGACGGCGTGTTCGCGCTCGTCCACCTCATCGTGGAGCAGCGGGTCAAGGCCTACTAGCGCGCCGCCCTCCGGGAGGAGGACGGACGACGGCGGGGCGGCACCTGGTGTGCCGCCCCGCCGTCGTTCCCGGGCCCTTCCGGGCCGGCCTTCCGGGCTACTTCGCCCAGTCCGCGTAGGTCGTGTCTTCCTTCTCGACGAGCGTGAGCACGTCGTAGGTGGCCACGATCTCGCCGTCCTGGTTGTTGATGACGGCGTCCCAGCGGACCTCGCCGTACTCGTCGGTGACGCGCGGGGTGATCTGCTTGGCCGTCAGGGTGACGCGGATGGAGTCCCCGGCCGGGACCGGGGTGATGAAGCGCAGGTTCTCGAGCCCGTAGTTCGCCAGCACGGGTCCCGGCGCCGGCTCGACGAAGAGCCCCGCGGCCCAGGAGACGAGCAGGTAGCCGTGGGCGACGATGCCCGGGAAGAACGGGTTCGCCTCGGCCGCGGCGGCGTCGGTGTGCGCGTAGAAGGTGTCGCCGGTCTCCTGTGCGAAAGCCGTGATGTCCTCGAGCGTCACCTCGCGCAGGCCCGACGCGAAGGCGTCGCCGATCCGCAGCTCGGCGAGGGACTTGCGGAACGGGTGGGTGTTCGAGGCCTCGGCGCCGAACTCCTCCGCCCCGGCCACGATGCGGTCGGCGCCGGCGTGCCACACGCCCGTGAGCGCGGTGAGCATGTTGGGCGAACCCTGCACGGCGGTGCGCTGCATGTGGTGCTTGACGGAGCGGATGCCGCCGAGCTCCTCGCCACCGCCGGCGCGTCCCGGGCCGCCGTGGACCAGGTGCGGCACCGGGGAGCCGTGGCCCGTGGAGGAGCGGGCGGTCTCGCGGTTGAGCACGTGGACGCGGCCGTGGTGGCCGGCGATCCCGACCGTCAGGGCGCGCGCGGCCTCCGGGTCGTTCGTGCAGACGGTCGCCACGAGGGAACCCGCGCCCTTGGCCGCGAGCCGGACGGCGTCGTCCAGGTCGGCGTAGCCGATCACGGAGGTCACCGGGCCGAAGGCCTCGCGGCTGTGCACGGACTCGTTCTCGACGTCGTCCCAGGTCAGGACCAGCGGAGACATGAACGCGCCAGCGTCGACGACCTCTTCCGCTCCGGCGGCCGTGCGGACCACGGGGGCGTCGAGCGTGCCGTAGGCGAGCTCGCCGCCGGCCGCGAGCATCGCCTCGACGGCGCCGCGCACGTCGCGCAACTGCTCGAGCGAGGCCAGCGCGCCCATCGTGACGCCCTCGGCCCGCGGATCGCCGACGACGACGCGCTGGCTGATGCGCGCCCCGATCGCGTCGACGACGGCCTGCTCGAGTCCCGCGGGGACGATCGTGCGGCGGATGGCGGTGCACTTCTGGCCGGCCTTGACCGTCATCTCGGTGACGACCGACTTGATGAAGGCGTCGAACTCCGGAGTGCCCTCGACGGCGTCCGGTCCGAGGATCGCCGCGTTGAGCGAGTCCGTCTCGGCGGTGAAGCGGACGCCGCCGTCGATGACGTTGGGGTGGGACTTGAGCGAATTCGCCGTCGAGGCCGAACCGGTGAAGGAGAGCAGGTCGCGGTAGTCGAGCACGTCCAGCAGCGTGCGGGCGGACCCGGAGATGAGCTGCAGCGATCCGGCCGGCAGCAGGCCGGATTCGACCATGAGCCGCACGACGGCCTCGGTCAGGTAGCCCGTCGGGGTCGCGGGCTTGACGATCGTCGGCACGCCCGCGACGAAGGCCGGGGCGAACTTCTCCAGCATGCCCCAGACGGGGAAGTTGAAGGCGTTGATCTGCGCCGCGACGCCGGGGATGCGGGTGTAGATGTGCCCGCCGAGGAACGACCCGTCGCGGGAGAGCGGCTCCGCGGCGCCGTCGACGATGACGTTCGAGTTGGGCAGCTCGCGGCGGCCCTTGGAGGAGAAGGTGAACAGCACGCCGATGCCGCCGTCGACGTCGATCATCGAGTCGATCTTGGTGGCGCCGGTCTTGTAGGAGATCTCGTAGAGCTCGTCGCGGCGGCCGTTGAGGTACTGGGCGAGCTCCTTGAGGCGCAGGGCGCGCTCGTGCAGGGTGAGCGCCCCGAGCTCGCGCTGGCCGACCGTGCGCGCGTGGTGGACCATGGCGCCGAGGTCGAGTCCGTCGGCGCTCACGGCGGCGAGCCGTTCGCCGGTGTTGGCGTCCAGCACCAGCGCGGCGCCGTCGCCGCTGGCGGGGGTCCACCACGCGTCCTGGACGTAGCTGGGGACAAGTGCTGCGGGCTGCTCGGTCTGGGTGGTCATCGTCGACGCGTCCTCCTGAACGATCGGTCAGTAATCCCGCACAACACTAGCAGGCGCACGCCCGGGCGGACAGCCCCCCGGGCACTCATTGACCAATCCCAATCGCTCGTGGTTCACTGGGACGACACCCGTTGGACCCGAACAGAGGAGGACACGATGAGCGTCTTTGCCGTGCACCACGCCCGCACCGTCCTTCCCCTCACCCGGAGTTCAACCACCCATGAAGATCCCCGCTGACTTCCAGCACCCCGATTCCTTCGAATCCACCCTCCGCACCACCGACAGGACCGCAGACGACGACGGGGCCGCGCCCCGGCGTCGTACCCGCCCGCCCCGGCCCGACCGGAGCGCCGAATGGAACGTCCTCGACGACGCCCTGGGCCCCGACCAGCGCTGGTCCACCTGGCCCGGTCTCGAGAAGCTCATGCGCGGCCCCGCGCCCTACCCGGAGTTCGTCCTCGAGGACGCCGCCGCGATCGACACCGAGCTCGGCGTCCTGAAGACCGGCAAGGAGGCGGACGTGTTCCTGATCGAGCGCGCCACCGCCGAACGCCGCGCCATCCTGGCCGCCAAGCGCTACCGGACCCCGGAACAGCGGCTCTTCCACCGCTCCTCCGCCTACAACGAGGGCCGCTCGGTCAGGCGCTCCCGCGACGCGCGCGCCCTGAAGACCGGCAGCAGCTACGGCCGCCTCGTGGAGGCCGGGCGCTGGGCCTCCTCCGAGTGGAACTACCTGCGGATGGCGTTCGAGGCCGGCGCGCCCGTGCCCTATCCCGTGCAGATCTGCGGCACCGAGATCCTCATGGAGTTCATCGAGGATCCGGAGGTCCCGGGGGCAGCGGCCCCGCGCCTGCAGCAGACCACCCCGGATGCCGCCCGTCTGGCCGGGTACTGGGAGCAGCTGCTCGAGGCCATGCGCGCGTTCGCGCGGCTCGGGTTCGCCCACGGCGACCTCTCCCCCTACAACGTCCTGGCCGCCGGCGACCGGCTCGTGGTGATCGACCTGCCGCAGTTCGTGGACCTGGCCGGGAACACGCAGGGCATGGAGCTGCTCGCCCGGGACTGCCGCACGATGTGCGGCTGGTTCGCCGCGCGCGGACTGGAGCACGATCCCGAGGAGCTGTTCGGCGAGCTCGTCGCCTCCGCCTGGTAGCCGGCTGCGGGCGCGGCACTCCTCGCCGGCACGGCCTGCCCGGCGCTCCCGCCTACAGGGTGCGCCGGGCGGCCTCGGCCAAGCGGTTCATGAGCCGATGCAACGAGGCCAGCTCCTCGACGGACATGCCGAGGCGGCGCATCATCTCCACCGGAACGCGCTCGGCGTCGCGGCGCAGCGCGATTCCCGCAACCGTGGGGACCACCGCGAGGGCGCGCCCGTCCTCGGGGCGGCGCTTGCGCTCCACGTATCCGGAGGCCTCCAACCGCTTGAGCAGCGGGGACAACGTTCCCGGATCAAGCTGGAGGCGCTCGCCCAGCTCCCTCAACGTGAGCGGGGACTCCCCCCACAGCGCGAGCATCACCAGGTATTGCGGATGCGTCAGTCCCAGCGGATCCAAAACCGGCCGATAGGCGGCCACGACGTTCCTCGACGCCACGGACAGCGCGAAACACAACTGGCGTTCCAGCGCCAGGTCGTCCACGCGTTCCTCTTCCACCGTCATTCCGCCTCCCGTCGAGCGCACGTTCCCATCGTCCCATCGATTGGCCCTCCGGATGTCGTCGAGCTATTTACTTTGCGCACAAATGATTTGTGTACAATCTATTGTTGGAGGAGCGCCTGATGCGCCCCTCGAGCCGACTCTCCAGCGAGGAACCGATGACCCCCAACCCGGACACCCCCCTGCCCATCGTCACGGACACGACGGGGCTCACCCGCGGCTACCGGGTCCGCTGGCGGCTGCAGTACCTGGGCTTCTCGATCTTCGGACCGGCAGACCAGCGCATCGAGAACAGCCCCAAGGAGCGCCTGAAGCTGGAGCGGGCGCGCAAGGTCCTCCGCACCTACGAAGAGCTCGGGCAGCCGGCGCCGGACGAGGTGGTGGAGACGGCCCGGAGGTTCTAGCCTCCGTGCGGTCGGGACGTCGCCGCCGGGTCACCCCTCCTCCGCGGCGTGCGGCGCGAGCTCCCAGCGCCGCAGCGGCCCGAGCCGTTCCAGGAACGCGTCGTCGTGGCTCACCACCACAAGCGCCCCGGCGTAGGCGCCCAGCGCGGAGACGAGCTGGTCCACGGAGACCGGGTCCAGGTTGTTGCAGGGCTCGTCGAGCAGGAGCAGTTGCGGCGACGGGTCCGCGAGAAGGATCCGGGCCAGGGCCACCCTGAACCGCTCCCCTCCGGAGAGCTGTCCGCACGGCTGCTCCACACGGGCGCCGCGGAAGTGGAAGCGGGCGAGCTGCTCGCGCACGGCCCCGGGCGGCGCACCGGGTGCCGCCGCGCGGACGGTGTCCAGCACGCTCGCCTCGTCGTCGAGCCCCGCCCACTCCGCGCCTGCACCGCGCACGGCCCCACCCACGGCCCCGCCAGCGTCTGGGACGACGGCGTCGATCCGCTGCCGCAGGTACCCGAACGGGACGGCGGCCGCGCCGGCGAGCGCGGCCAGCAGCGTCGTCTTCCCGCTCCCGTTCCGGCCGGTCAGGGCCACCCGCTCCGGTCCGCGCAGCACCAGGCGGGCGCCGGGCGGAAGGGGAGCCCCGTCGTCGTACACCACCGCCGACGGCAGTGGCGTCACGGCGGCGTCGAGGACGGTCCGCCCGACCGGCACCCGGGTTCCCGGCAGCTCGATCCGGATCGCGGCGTCCTCCGGCACCGCGTCGCGAGCCTCCTGCAGCCCGCGCGCGGCGTCCGCCTCGCGGGAGCCCTGGAGGCCGCGCATCTTCCCGGCGCTCTCCTCGGCCCGCTTGCGCAGCTCGTTCGCGAGGATCTTCGGCAGCGACTCGCCGGCCTGGCGGCCCTGCCGGGCCCGCCGGGCGATCTTGGTCTCCGCCTCGATCCGCTGCCGCTTCTCGGCGGCCAGGGCCGCGGCGGCGTCGCGGACGCGGTGTTCCGCGAGGTCCCGCTCAGCCTCCCGGACCGCGAGGTAGTGGTCCCAGTCGCCTCCGTGGTGGACGAGCCGGACGGCGCCGTGCGCGGCCGCCGGGCCGTCCGGGCGGAGCTCGGCGATGGCGTCCACCCGGCGCAGGAGCTCGGCGTCGTGGCTCGAGACCAGCACGGTGCCCTTCCAGCGCTCGATCGCGGCGTAGAGGCGGTGCCGGGCCTCGCGGTCGAGGTTGTTGGTGGGCTCGTCGAGCAGGGTGATGGGCCGCCCGGCGAGCTCGAGTCCGGCGAGCGCGGCGATCATCGCCTCGCCCCCGGAGAGCGTGCCGACGGTGCGGTCCAGGAACTCCGGTCCGGTCGCGGGCAGCCCGTAGGAGGCGAGGGCGGCGACGGCCCGTTCCTCGATGTCCCAGTCGTCGCCGACGGCCTCGAGGTTCGCCTCGAAGCCCTCCTCGCGCCCGGCGAGCACGGCGTGGAGGGCGCGGCGGACGCCCTCGATGCCGGCCAGCGAGGCCACGGTGCGCTCCGTGTCGAGGGTCAGGCGCTGGGGCAGGTACGACGCCGGCGCCTGGGTCCGCGCGCGGCCGGCCGTGGGTGCCAGCTCGCCGGCGACGAGCCGCAGCAGGGTGGTCTTGCCCGTACAGGGCGCCGCAACCCCGGAACGCAAAGCGTGAAGAAGATTACATTATTTGTATTAGGGATGCTGCGCGTGCCTTTAATGTCGGCGTATTAGGCAAGGCTTACTTGATGCGTCAAGAACCTCGCCGTTGCTCCCCATCCCCCAGGAGAGACGCATGTCCATCCACACTCCCACGCCCGACTCCCCGTTGGCGCCCACGCCCGGTGCCCCGCTGGCGCCCACGTCCGGGTCCCTCGCCGACGCCCCGCTCGGCAGCACCGACGCCGCGCTCGCCGAGTCGGCGGACCTGTACCTGCGCGACGCCGTCTACTTCCACCATCCGCGCTACGCGGCGCACTAGAACTGCCCCGTGGCGATCCCCGCCGTGGCGGCGGAGGCCGTGGTCACGTCCCTGAACAGCTCCATGGACACGTGGGACCAGAGCGCCGGCGCCACGCTCATCGAACGCCGGCTCGTGGACTGGGCCGCCGGGCTCGCCGGGCTCGGCGCCGACGCGGACGGGATCTTCACGAGCGGCGGCACGCAGTCCAACGTCCAGGCGCTGCTGATGGCCCGCAACCGGGCCGTCGCGGGCCTGTCCGGACGCCTGCCCGAGCGCCTCGCGGACCTGCGGATCTACGCGTCCGCGGACAGCCACTTCAGCATCCGCCGCGCCGCCTCGATGCTCGGCCTCGGGGACGACGCCGTGACGGCCGTCCCCGTCGACGCGCAGCACCGCATGGACGCCGAGTCCCTCGGCGCCGCCCTCGCCCGCGGCGAGCAGGAGGGGACGCGCGCCCTCGCCGTCGTCGCGACCGCCGGCACCACCGACTTCGGTGCGGTGGACCCGCTGCGCGAGTCCGCGGCCCAGGCCCGGGCCTACGGCGTGTGGTTCCACGTCGACGCCGCCTACGGTTGCGGGCTCCTGGCCTCCGAGCGGCACCGGGGCATGCTCACGGGCATCGAGGCCGCAGACTCCGTAACCCTGGACTTCCACAAGTCCTTCTTCCAGCCGATCGGATCTAGCGCCCTGCTGGTGCGCGACCGGGCCGACTTCGCCCACATCACCCACTACGCCGAGTACCTCAACCCGGCAGCGGAGGCCGGGGCGGCGCCGAACCAGGTCGACAAGTCGCTGCAGACCACCCGCCGCTTCGACGCGTTCAAGCTCTGGGTGACGTTGCGGTCCCTGGGCACGCAGGCCATCGGCACGCTCTTCGATGTCCTGCTCGAGACCGCCTCCGCGGCCGGCGAGCGCGTCCGGTCCGAGGAGCTCCTCGAACTCGCGGCTCCGGTCCAGCTCAGCACGGTCGTCTTCCGCTACGCCCCGCCGGGGCTCGGCGAGGAGGCCACGGACCGGCTCAACGACGCCGTCCGCGCCTCGCTCTACGCCTCCGGCGAGGCGATGGTCGCCGCGACCACGGTCGACGGCCGCCGCCACCTCAAGCTCACGCTGCTCAATCCGCGCACCACGGCCGACGACGTCGACGCGATCCTCGACGCCGTGCTCGCCCACGGCGCCCTCCTGGCGCGGGGCGCCGATCCTGCCGCCGCACCCGCTGCCCCTGCCACGGACGGGGGCCGGGCATGAGCGCCGCACGCATCCTCGACGCGGCCGGCATCGGCGCCGGACCGTTCAACCTGGGCTTCGCGGCCCTGGCCGGCTCCGTTCCGGGGCTCGACGTGCAGGTCTTCGAGGCCGCCGAGGGGATCGACTGGCACCCGGGCATGATGCTCGAGGGCACGCACCTGCAGGTCCCCTTCATGGCGGACCTCGTGACGATGGCCGATCCCACCCACCCGCTGTCCTTCCTCGCCTTCCTGAAGGACACGGGCCGCCTCTACCCGTTCTACATCCGCGAGGACTTCTACCCGCTGCGCGCCGAGTACAACCGCTACCTGCGCTGGGCGGCCTCCCGCCTGCCGGCGGTGCGCTTCGGCCACCGGGTCGCCGGCTGCTCCCACGACGGCGCCTCCTACGTCCTCGAGCTCGCCACGGCCGACGGCCCGCGGAGCATCCGGGCCCGGAGCCTGGTCCTCGGCACGGGCACGCAGCCGCACGTCCCGTCCGTGGTCTCCCCCGCGGCGCTCGCCTCCGGCGCCGCGTTCCACACCTCCGAATACCGCGCACGACGCCGGGGCCTGGCGTCCGCGCGCCGGATCGCCGTCGTCGGCTCCGGGCAGAGCGCCGCGGAGGTCTTCGCGGAACTGCTGGCCGGGCTCGGCCCGGGGCAGGAGCTCGCGTGGGTGACGCGCTCGGAGCGCTTCTTCCCGCTCGAGGACACCAAGCTCACCCTCGAGATGACCTCGCCCGAGTACATCGACCACTTCCACGGGCTCCCGCAGGGCACCCGCGACCGCCTCGCCGCCGGCCAGAAGGGCCTCTTCAAGGGGATCAACGCGGAGCTGGTCAACCACATCCACGAGCTGCTCTACCAGCGCAGCGTCGACGGGGCCGCCGGCGTGCGGCTCATGGCCTCCACGGCCCTCGAATCGCTCGAGCCGGGCCCGGGCGGGCTGCGCCTGGCGCTGCGGAACCAGGACGACGGCGGGGCGCACGCCCTGGGCGCGGACGCCGCGGTGCTCGCGACGGGCTACTCCTACCGCGAGCCGGAGTTCCTGGCCGGGATCGGGGAGCGGATCCGGCGGCTGCCGGACGGGCGGCTCGACGTGGACCGCGGCTACTCGGCCGGCGTCCACGGGGACGTCCTGGTGCAGAACGCCGAGCTGCACACGCACGGCTTCACCGCCCCGGACCTCGGCATGGGCGCCTACCGCAACTCCGTGATCCTCAACCGCCTCTCCGGGCGGGAGCACTTCGCGGTGGAGCGCCGGATCGCCTTCCAGGAGTTCGGCACGCCGGTCGACGCCGCGCCCGACCCCCTTGAATCCCTCGACTTCGACCTCCAGGAGGCCACCCGATGACCAGCAGCACGCTCGAGCACGCCGCGCCGGACACCCCGGGCCCCGCCGTCGATCCGGTGACGGCGGCCGGATCCGCACCGTCCCCCCACGCCACGCCGCCCGCGGCCGGCGCCTTCCGAGCCGTCGACCCCGACGCCGACGCGGCCCTGCTGCACGCGTGGATCGCCACGGAGCACGCCCGCTTCTGGGGCATGCCCCAGGCGTCCGTGGACGAGGTCCGCGCGGAGTACCGGCGGATCGACGCCGACCCCCACCACCACGCCCTGATCGGGCGCCTGGACGGGGCCGACGCCTTCCTCCTGGAGCGCTACCGCCCGGAACGCTCTCCCCTCGCCGGCCGCTACGCATGGCGCGACGGCGACGCGGGACTGCATCTCCTGCTCCCCGCCCCCGGCGACGCGCCGGTCGCCGGCTTCAGCGAACGGGCCATGAGGGCCTCCCTCGAGCACGTGTTCGCGGACCCGGGCGTGCTGCGCGTCGTCGTCGAGCCCGACGCCCGGAACACCGCCGTGCAGGCGCTCAACGCCCGCCTCGGCTTCCGGCCCCTCGAGCGGATCGAGCTCCCGGCCGCCGACGGGCAGCCGGCCAAGCGCGCCCTGCTCTCGCTGTGCACGCGGGACGGCTTCGCCGCCGCGACGCGCGGACCGTCCACCCTCGCCGCCCACCTCGACCCGCAGCGCTGGGCCGCCGCCAACCGCCACGTCGTCGCCAAGGCCATCGCCGAGTTCAGCCACGAACGCCTCCTTGAACCGGTCCCCGCGGACGCCTCCCCCGCGACCGCCGCGCCCACGGCTCCCGGCACCCCGGGCCCCGGCGGCACCCGGAGGGCTGCCCCGGCGTCGGAATGGGTCCTGGAGTCCGGCCCGCACCGCTACCGCTTCGCCGCCACGCGGCACGCCCTGGACCATTGGCGCGTCGACCCCGCGAGCCTGGTGCACGAGGACGGCGCCGGGCCGGCGGACGTCGACGCGCAGGAGTTCGTGGTGCGGTTCCAGTCGGCGCTCGGGATCGCGGACGAGCAGCTGCCCACCTACCTCGAAGAGATCGGCAGCACGTTGTCCAGCCACTGCTACAAGCAGCTGCACTCCACGGCCACGGCCGCGGAGCTCGCGGCCGGGTCCGGGGATCCCGTCGCCGACTTCCAGCGGATCGAGGCCGCGATGACGGAGGGGCACCCCTGCTTCGTGGCCAACAACGGCCGGATCGGGCTCGGCGCCGACGACTACCTGGACTACGCGCCCGAGGCCGGCGCCGCCGTCGTGCTGGACTGGCTCGCGATCCACCCCTCCCGCGGCCGCTACACCGCCGTGGCCGGGCTGGACCACCGGGCCCTGCTCGCCGAGGAGCTCGGGCGGGACACGCTCGCGGCGTTCGACGCCGTCCTGCGCCGCGCGCTCGCCGGGACGGGGCACGACGCGTCCAATTATCTCTACCTCCCCGTGCACCCGTGGCAGTGGCGGAACAAGCTCGCGGTGGCGTTCGCGAACGACGTCGCCCGCCGCCACCTCGTGCATCTGGGATCCGGGAGGGACCTCTACCAGCCGCAGCAGTCCATCCGCACGTTCTTCAACCGCTCCGCGCCCGGGAAGCGCTACGTCAAGACGGCCCTGTCCGTGCTGAACATGGGCTTTATGCGCGGCCTCTCCGCGCAGTACATGGAGGCCACCCCGGCCATCAACGCATGGCTGCAGGGGATCGTGGACGCGGATACCGAGCTGGCGGAGCGCGGCGTGGAACTGCTCCAGGAGGTCGCGGCGGTCGGCTACGAGAACCCGCTGTTCCAGGCGGCGACGACGAGCGGCTCGCCCTACCGCAAGATGCTCGCGGCCCTGTGGCGCGAGTCCCCTGCCGACCGGTTGGGCCCGGACGAGTCGCCGGCCACGATGGCCTCGCTCCTCCACGTGGACCACGAGGGCCGGTCCCTCGCCGCGGCGCTCGTCCGGCGCTCGGGGCTCGAGCCGGCCGAGTGGATCGCCCGCTACCTCGACGCCTACCTCGTCCCGCTCGTGCACTGCCTCATCGCGTACGACCTGGCGTTCATGCCGCACGGCGAGAACGTCATCCTGGTGCTGCGGGACGGGGTCCCCGTGCGCGTGCTGCACAAGGACCTCGCCGAGGAAGTCGCCGTGCTCGGGGACCGGATGCCCCTTCCGGAGGCGGTTGAGCGGATCCGCGTCGACGCGCCCGACGAGGAACGCCCCATGACGATCTTCACCGATGTCCTCGACTGCTTCCTGCGCTTCCTCGCCCCACTGCTCGCGGCCGAGGGGCTCCTGGACGAGGAGGAGTTCTGGGGCGTCGCGCGGGGGCGCCTGCTGGCCTACCGCGACCGGCACCCGGAGCTGGCCGCGGAGTTCGACGCGCTCGGGCTGTTCGCCCCGGAGTTCCGCTTGTCCTGCCTGAACCGCCTGCAGCTGCGCAACAACCAGCAGATGCTCGACCTGGCGGACACGGTCGGCGGCCTCGTCTACGCGGGGACGCTGCGCAACCCGCTGGCCCCGCCCGTGCAGTAGCGGAGCGGGCCTCAGCCGGCCGGTTCCCCGGCAGCCCGGCCGGAGGCCCCGCCGGCGAGCGCGGCCAGGAGCGTGGCCTCGTCCTGCGGGGCGAGTCCCGCTCCGGCCGCCGCGGGCACCACGGCCCCGGCCGCGGCGTCGTCCTCCAGGATGTCCGCGAACGTCTCGGCGAGCGGGCGCCGAACCAGGCCCCAGCGCAGGGCGCGGGCGTCGTCGCGGCGCGCGAAGCCCGCGTACTCCGGGGTGGGCAGCAGCACGAGCGGGAGGGAGCGCGGGCCCGCCCACGCGTCGACGCCGTCCCGCTCCATCCGCTCCACCGGGTAGCCCGCGGTGGGGCCCGCGTAGCCGGCGGCGCTCGCGGCACTGGCGAGGACGTCGCCGAGCGGCATGGCCGCGCCGACCGCGTTCACCGGGCCTCCGCGCCCCGCCAGGCCGGCCTCGAGGATGAAGGCCGCGAGGTCTCGCACGTCGACGATCTGCACGGAGCCGGGGGCGGCGGAATCGTCCGGCACCAAGACCGGACCCGCCGTGCCGTCCTTCTCGGCGGCGGCATCGCGGGCCGCGGCGAAGCGGCGGGGCCAGTACGTGCTCCGTCCGGACGGGTCCCCCGGGCCGCCGATGAGGCCCGCGCGGACCAGCAGGGCGGCGTTGCCGCGGCTCGCCACGGTCAGCCACTCGCATCCCGCCTTCGCCTCTCCGTAGAGCGCGTCCGCGTACTCCTCGGTCGAGGCGAGGGCCGGCAGCAGCGGCGCGTTCTCGTCGGCGCCCGGAACGGACTGCTGCGCGTAGACGGAGCAGGAGGAGACGAAGGCCCAGTGCGCGGCGTCGGGCGAGAGCGCCTCGACCGCGGAGCGCGCGTAGGCGGGGAAGCGCGTCAACTCGACCACCAGGTCCCACGGCCGGCCGGCCACCGCGGCGTAGGCGCCGGAGGTGTCGCGGTCGGCGCGCACCGCCTCGGTCCCGGGCTCGAAGGCGTCGGAACCGCGGGCCAGGCAGGCCACGGCGTGGCCCTGCCGGAGGGCGGTGCGTACGAGGGTGCGTCCGAGCCAGCGCGTGCCGCCGAGGATGAGGATCTGGGCCATGCCGTCCAGCCAACTCCCCCGGGCGGCCATCTGGCAAGTGCGCCCCTCCGTCAGCGGCGCTCGAGGCGGTGGAGCAGCCCGGACCGGACCTGCTCCCACTCACCCGCGGTGACCGAGTAAACGCACGTGTCCCGCAGGGAGCCGTCCGCCATGCGCGTGTGCGCCCGGAGGACGCCGTCGAGCTTGGCGCCGAGCCGTTCGATCGCGGCGCGGGACTGGTGGTTCATCCAGTGCGTCCGGAATTCGACGGCGGGGCAGCCGAGGACCTCGAAGGCGTACGTGAGCAGCAGCAGCTTCGATTCGGCGTTGGTGCCCGTGCCGTGGGCGGAGGCGCGGTTCCAGGTGGAGCCGATCTCCACGCGCGGGAGTCCGCGGTCGATGTTCATGAACGTCGTCATGCCGAGCACCCCGCCGTCGGGCCGGCGGGCGGTGAAGGGCAGCATCGTGCCTTCCCGGTACAGGCCCAGGCGCCGCTCGATCTCGGCGGCCATGCCCTCCGGCGTCGGAACGGAGGTGTACCACAGGCGCCAGAGACCGCCGTCGCGCGCCGCGTCCACGAGGCCGTCGTGGTGGGCGTGGGAGAGCGGCTCGAGGACCACGAGCTCGCCGGACAGGGTGGGGATGGTCCAGTCGGTCATGCCCTCAGGCTACGACGCGGGCGGTCCGATGCCGGCCTTGGCGCGCACGGAGGCCAACTCGCGCTCCGTGAGTCCGTGCTGCCGGAGGTAGTCCTCGACGGCGAGCGCGTCGGCGAACTCCTCCAACACCTCCAGGCGCGGGACGAGCGCCTCGCGGAACTCGTCGTCGTCGAGGTGGCGCTCGTAGGGGTGCTTGACCGGGCTGATCCTGTGCCATTCGTTGATCCCGCGGGCGCCCGCCCGGTACTGCGGGACCACGAGGTCGCGGCGGCCGGCGAGGATCAAGAGCAGGGTCACGATCAGGCCCGTGCGGTCGCGCCCGGCCGAGCAGTGCAGCACGACGCCGCCCTCGGCCGCACCGAGGGCGCGGAAGACCTCCGCGATCTTGTCCGGGAAGTACTCGAGGTTCGCCGGGTAGTAGCGCGGGTGGCTCAGGTAGGGCCCGACGGCTTCCATAAAGCCCTCATGCGACTGGTCCTCCGTGGGCCGGTTGAGCACCTCGATGCCTTCCCAGGCCTCCGGGCCCACGACCGGATCACTGGGACGGCGCGTGCGCTCGGCCGGATGACGCAGGTCGATCACCGTGCGGATGCCGTCCCGGTGGGCCTGGCGCCAGCCCCGCCCGGTCAGCCACTCGCTGCGGCCCATGCGGTAGACGTCGCCGATCACGTGGCGTGCGTTGACGGCGCCCTCCCAGCGCATCTCCCGCCCCTCTCCGCGCGACTCCTCCATGGGAAACACCCTGCCACACCCCGACACCGCGCGGGCGGGTCGCGGGCCGGATCAGCTCCAGTCGAAGAAGCCCCGGCCGCTCTTGCGGCCGAGCTCGCCGCGGGCGACCTTGTCCTTGAGGATCTGCGGCGGCGCGAAGCGCTCCCCCAGCGTCGAGTGAAGGTACTCGGCGATGCCCAGGCGCACGTCCAGCCCCACGATGTCCGTGGTCCGCAGCGGCCCGGTGGGGTGCTTGTAGCCGAGGACCATCGCGTTGTCGATGTCCTCCGCGGACGCCACGCCCTCCTCGACCATCCGCATCGCCTCCAGGGCGATCGCGACGCCGAGCCGCGAAGACGCGAAGCCGGGGGCGTCATTGACCACCACGGCCGTCTTGCCCAACGCCCGCACCCAGCCCCTGGCCGCGTCCACGAGCTCCGGGCGGGTCCGCTTCCCGATGACGACCTCGATCAGCGTCGAGGCCGGGACCGGGTTGAAGAAATGCAGGCCCAGGAAGCCCCCGGGCCTCTCGAGCTCCTGGGCGAGCCCGGACACCGAAAGCGAGGACGTGTTCGAGGCCAGGACCGCGTCCGCATCCAGGTGCTCCTCGACCGCACGCAGCGAGGACACCTTCAGCTCCCACAGCTCCGGCACGGCCTCCACGACCAGGCCCCGGCCCGCGAAGTCCGCGTAGTCGACGGAGACCGTCAGCCGCGAGGCCATCTCGTCCAGGTTCCCGTCGACCGCGCCGCGCTCGATCGACGTCGCCGCCGAGGACTCCACGCGCTCGCGGGCCGCCTGCGCCGAGGCCTCGTCCCGCTCCACGACGACGACGTCGGCCCCGTTGACGAGGAACGCGTGCGCGATCCCGGCCCCCATGCGTCCGCCGCCGAGCACCCCGACCCTCGCCGGAAGCGCGTCCGGACGTTCGATGTTGCCCATGCCTAGTTCTCCTTCTTCGTCTGGCCGCTGCTCTTCTTGTCCAGGAACGCCTGCATGCGCTCGAACTTCGCCTCCGACTCGAACAGCATCCCCTGCGCGAGCGTGTCGATCACCGGGTGCGCCTCCCGCGGCGCGTGGAACACCGTCTTGGTGATCCGCACCGCGAGCGGGTCCTGGCGTCCGATCCGGTCCGCGAGCGCGTGCGCGGCCCCCAGCAGCTCGGGCCCCTCCACGAGCTCGGTCACGAGCCCCGCGGCCAGGCACTCCGCCCCGTCGAGGATCCTCCCGGCCAACAGGATCTCCTTCGCCAGCGGCTCGCCCACGAGCTCCTTGAGCCGCCACACCGCCCCGGCCGCGGCCATGATGCCCAGGCCCGTCTCCGGCTGGCCCATCCGCAGCGCGGGCGTACCGATCCGGAAGTCGGCCGCGAGCGCGAGCTCCGCGCCTCCGCCTAGGGCATAGCCGTCCAGCGCCGCGATCACGGGCATCGGCAGCCGCGCGATCCGGTTGAACACGGTCGAGTTGATCCCGGCCAGCGCGTCGTCGCGGCGCCGCTCACGCAACTGCGCGATGTCGGCGCCCGAGGCGAAGATCCCCTTCGCCCCGGTCTCCGGATCCGACGCCGTCCCGGCCAGGATCAGCACCTTCGGCACCGACTCGAGGTACGCGCACACCGCGTGCAGCTCATCGACCATCGCCCGGTCGATCGCGTTGCGGACCTCGGGCCGGTGCAGCCTCACGAGCAGGCGGTCCCCCACCTCCTCGACCCGCAGCGTCCCGAAGCCCGAGGCGTCCAGCCCGGCCCCGGCGTCGTACGCCGCGTCCTCCGGCGCCCCCACCTAGACCGACTCCACGAGCAGGGCCGAGCCCTGTCCCACGCCGACGCACATCGTCGCCAGTCCGAGGGAGCCGGCGGACGCCTCGCGCTCCAGGCGGCCGAGCAGCGTGATGACGATCCGCGAGCCGGAGGACCCGAGGGGGTGCCCGAGGGAGATCGCCCCGCCGTCGTTGTTCACGGTCCCCGCGTCCAGGCCGAGCTCGCGCATCGAGGCGAGGGACTGGGAGGCGAAGGCCTCGTTGAGCTCGACGGCGGCGAGCTCGCCGACCGTGCGGCCGGCGCGTTCGAGCGCCTTCCGCGACGCGGGCACGGGGCCGATGCCCATGATCTCCTGCGCGACGCCGGCGGAGGCCCCGTCGATGATCCGCGCCCGGGCGCGCAGCCCGTACTTGGCCACCGCGGCCTCGGAGGCCACGATGATGGCCGAGGCGCCGTCGTTCAGGGTCGAGGCGTTGCCCGCGGTGACCACGGAGCCGCCCTTCACGACGGGACGGAGCCCGGCCAGGACCTCGGCCGTGGTCCCGGGGCGCGGCCCCTCGTCGGTGTCGACGACGGTCTCGGCGCCCTTGCGGCCCTTGACCGTCACGGGCACGATCTCCTCGCGGAAGCGCCCCGCCTCGATCGCGGCCAGCGCCCTTTCATGGGAGCGGACCGCGAACGCGTCGCAGTCCTCGCGCGAGGTCCCGAACACGCGGGCGACCTCCTCGGCCGTCTCCGGCATCGAGAACACGGCCTTGCCGTCGCGGGAGAGCTCGCCGGAGAGGAACGCGGGGTTGGGGAAGCGCCAGCCGATCGAGGTGTCGTAGGAGGCCCCGGGCTTGGCGAACGCCGTGGCCGGCTTCTCCATGACCCACGGGGCGCGGGACATCGACTCGACGCCGCCGGCGACCACGATGTCCGCCGCGCCGGCCTTGACCATGTGGGAGGCCATCGTGATGGCGGACATCCCCGAGGCGCAGAGGCGGTTGACGGTGATGCCGGGGACGGTGTCGGGGAATCCGGCGAGCAGCCACGCCATGCGGGCCACGTTGCGGTTCTCCTCGCCGGCGCCGTTGGCGTTGCCGAGGATGACCTCGTCGACGAGGGCCGGGTCGATGCCGGCGCGTTCGACGGCGGCGCGCACGGTGAGGGCGGCGAGGTCGTCCGGGCGCACGCTGCTCAGCGAGCCCCCGTACCGTCCCACCGGGGTGCGGACCCCTCCGACCAGGAAGGCTTCGGCCATGTCACAACTCCTTTGTCCGGACGCCGCGCACGACCCGTCCAGCGGGGTGTGAAGGCACGGCGGCACGATTTACCGACCAATCGTTCACAAATAGATTCCCACCCCGCCGCCACCCCGGTCAACCCGCGGATCCGCTCCCCTCGAAAGCCCCACAGAAAAGGCGATGGTTTTGACGAAACAGTAAAGCCCTCGCTAACCTTGACGGCTGACCGATTCCGGGGCGACGCCCCGGATCGTGGACCGTCACTGCTGCGGGGCCCCACCGGGCCCGGCCAGGCATCCGGTCGACGCACGCTGAACGACCTTGGGAAGGCAGCCATGCCACCGGAAAACAGCAAGCACACCACTCCCGCCGCCCCCGAAGCGCAGGCGGCGGCCGCCATCGACTACAGCGAGGACATCGGGCCGGACACCGGCACCGTCGAGGGCCGCCGCGAGATCCGCAAGGCCACCGCCGCCTCCGCCATGGGCAACGCCACCGAGTGGTTCGACTACGGCGTCTACGCCGTCGCGGTCACGTACATCACCGCGCACTTCTTCCCCGCCGAGGGCGGCACCGCGATGGCGCTCGCGACGTTCGCCATCTCCTTCCTGGTCCGCCCCCTCGGTGGCCTGGTCTGGGGCCCGCTCGGCGACAAGCTCGGCCGCAAGACCATCCTCGCCGCCACCATCCTGCTGATGTCCGGCGCGACGTTCCTGATCGGCGTGCTGCCGACCTTCGAGGCGATCGGCATCTGGGCGCCGATCCTGCTGGTGCTGCTGCGCATGCTGCAGGGCTTCTCCACAGGCGGCGAATACGGCGGGGCGGCGACGTTCATGGCCGAGTACTCCCCCGACCGCAAGCGCGGCTTCTTCGGTTCGTTCCTCGAGTTCGGCACGCTCGGCGGCTTCGCCCTGGGCACGGCCGTGATGCTCGTGCTGCAGGTGGCGCTGAGCGACGAGGCCATGATGGAGTACGGCTGGCGCATCCCGTTCCTGCTGGCCCTGCCGATGGGCCTGATCGGCCTGTACCTGCGCTCCAAGCTCGAGGACACCCCCGTGTTCCAGGAGCTCGAAGAGCGCGGCGAGGTGGAGCAGGGCGGCAGCCTCAAGGCCCTCGTGGCCGAGTACTGGCGTCCCATGCTCGTGATGGCGGGCCTCGTGATCGCCCTGAACGTCGTGAACTACACCCTCATCAGCTACATGCCGACGTACCTCGAGCAGCAGCTCGGGCTCGAGGCGCAGTCCACGCTCGCGGTCATCCTCGTCGGCGAGGTCGCCATGATGGCGGTCATCCCGTTCGCCGGCGGGCTCTCGGACAAGATCGGGCGCAAGCCCATGTGGTACATCTCCCTGATCGGCCTGCTCGTGATGTCGCTGCCGATGTTCTGGCTCATGGGGCAGAGCTTCCTACTCGCCATGCTCGGCTTCGCCGTCCTGGGCCTGCTCTACATCCCGCAGCTCGCCACGATCACGGCGACGTTCCCGGCGATGTTCCCCTCCCACGTGCGCTTCGCCGGCTTCGCGATCACCTACAACCTCGCCACCGCGGTGTTCGGCGGCACTGCGGCGTACGTCAACGAGGCCGCCATCGGCGCAACGGGCAACCTCCTGTTCCCCGCGATGTACATGATGGGCGCCTGCGTGATCGGCCTCGTGGCCGTGAAGTTCATGCCGGAGACGGCCGGCGCCTCGCTCCGCGGCACCGAGATCCCGGACGCCGCCGAGACGGGCATCCTGGCGGACGACGCCGGGGCCGCACCCGTGCGCTAGCGCGGCGGCCCGGGGGCCCTTCCCCAGAAGAGGGACGATGGCGGGCGCCGGGTTCGGGAAACCTGGCCCCCGCCGTCGTCCTGTCCTCAGGCGAAGAAGTCGTTCGCGGGCTTGTTGCCGCGGACCTTCCGCCAGCCGAGCCACAGGGCCGCGGCGATCACGGGGATGCAGGCCACCGTGTACAGGCCCAGGCGGAACACCTCGCCCGTCACCGGATCGGTCATGGAGTCGAAGGCGATGAGCACGGTGATGACGAGGAGGCTGACGAGCCCCGCCCAACCGGTCCACGGCGAGCCCGGCATCGGCAGCGGCGAGACCCTGCCCCGGCGGCGGCGGAGCATGAGTTGGCACGCGAAGATCGAGCCCCACGTGAACAGGACGCCGATCGAGGCCGTGTTCAGGGCCAGGTCGAACGCGTAGGTGCCGCCGAGCCAGATGTTCAGCAGGATCCCGGCCAGGTAGACGCCGCCGACGGCGAGGATCGCCGCGTAGGGCACGTGGCGCTTGTTCATCCGGGCCAGCCACTGCGGGGCGTGGCCGTTGTTGGCCATGGCGCGGAAGATCCGGCCGATCGAGTAGAGGCCGGAGTTGCAGGAGCTCAGCGCGGCCGTGATGACCACGAAGTTCATGATGTCGCCGATCCAGCCCCAGCCGAGCTGCGCGAACACGGTGACGAACGGGCTCTCGCCGGCCTTGTACTGGTCCCACGGCAACAGCATGGCCAACAGCGTCACGGAGCCGACGTAGAACACGACGATCCGGAACACGACGGCGCGGATGGCGCGCGGCACCTCGCGGGCCGGGTCCTCCATCTCGCCCGCCGTGATGCCGACGAGCTCGATCGCGTTGTAGGCGAAGATCACGGCGTTGAGCACCAGGATGCAGACCAGGAAGCCGCGCGGGAACATCCCGCCGTCGGAGGCGAAGAGGTTGGAGACGGAGGCGGTGTGCTCGCCGATCCGCGTGTTCATGGCCACCATGACGGCGCCCGTGCCGAGGAAGAGCACGATCGCGGCGACCTTGAGGAAGGAGGCCCAGAACTCGAACTCGCCGAACGCCTTGGCGCTGAACAGGTTCACGGCCACGAGCAGGGCCAGTGCGCAGACGGCGGAGACCTCGATCGGCACCCCGGGGAAGAAGAAGCGGAAGTAGAGGCCGATCGCGATGAGTTCGGCGATGCCCGTCATGACCCAGTTCAGCACGTACATCCAGCCGGACAGGAAGGCGCCCTTGGGGCCGAAGAGCTCGCCCGCGTAACTGACGAACGAGCCCGAGGACTGCCGGTACATGATCAACTCGCCGAGGGCGCGCATCAGGAAGTAGGCGATGACGCCGGCGATCGCGTAGGAGAAGATCAGCGCCGGACCCGTGGAGGCGAGGCGGCCGCCCGCGCCCATGAACAGGCCGACGCCGATCGCGCCGCCCATCGCGATCATCTGGACGTGGCGGCGCGTCAGGGTCTTCTTGTAGCCCTCCGCGCTGACCGCAGCCTCGGCCGTGGAGGCGTGGTGCGGCCTGGGGTGTGGCGGGGGCGCAGCCTGGGTCGTGTGGTCGGGGTGGGACACACGGACTCCTTCCGGGATCCGGGCACATCGATGTGGCCGGGCGTTTCGAGGGGACGTAACAGTGTAGGACCCCGGTCCGGGGCACTGGTTAATCGGCCTTGTCAGCACACCTTCGCGGCCCTTTACGGGTGGCCCACCGCACCGTAGGGTGGCCAGCGACGATTCCCCGAGCAAGGAGCAGGCCATGGGCTTCCATCTCCAGACCACCGTCGATTCCGCCGATCCACACGCGCAGGCCGAATGGTGGGCCGAGACGCTCGGGTGGAGCGTCGAGCCGACCGAGGAGGCCTTCATCCGGCGGATGATCGAGGAGGGCCACGCGGGCGAGGACGACACCCGGGTCTTCAAGGGGCAGCTCGTCTGGAAGGACGGCGCCGCGATCTGCCCCACGGAACAGCTCGGACAGAAGCCGCGCCAGCGCATCCTGTTCCAGCTGGTCCCGGAGCCGAAGACCGTGAAGAACCGCGTGCACTGGGACATCAACCTCACCGAGGCGGACACGGACAAGGAATCGCTGCGCACGGGCCTCGAGGCGCGCGGGGCCCGCTTCCTCTACGAGGCCCATCAGGGGCCGTTCACCTGGTTCACCATGGCCGACCCGGAGGGCAACGAGTTCTGCTTCGGCTGAATCCTGGCGGCACGCCTCATCCTGCCGGTCCGGAGGTGGCGCGGAGCAGCCGCGCGGCGATCTCGGCCAGCTCGGCGCGGGCCGGCGCGGGGAGCCGGACCTCGTAGTCCACGCCGGCGGGGATCCAGGACAAGCCGAACAGCACGTCCTGGATCGAGGCGCCGCCCATCGGCCAGGACGTCCGCCCGTCCGGCATCTCCTCGGCCCCCTCGGCCCAGGGCCCGAACGCCGCACGCACCTGGTCGAGGCCGAGGTCGATCACGGCACGGCCTTCGAGCGGCTGGGGTCCCGAGAGCGCCGCGGCGGCCACGAACTGGGCGGCGCCGCCGGGCGGCAGGGGCCGGGGATCGAAGCGCGCCCGGGTGTGGAAGAGCCCGTCGAGCCGGTCGACGCGGAAGGTCCTCCAGTCGTCGCGTTCGAGGTCCCAGGCCAGGAGGTACCAGCGGCCTTCGGCGGGGACCAGGGTGTAGGGCTCGGCGTGCCGCTTCGATGCCTCGCCGCCGGCGGCGGTGTAGCCGAAGCGGATGCGTTCGTGGTCGCGGCAGGCCAGGGCCAGCTCCCCGACGACGTCGGGCGAGACGGGCGGCGCGTCGGGGCCGGCGGGCTGGACGAACTCGGCGAGCGCGCTGACGCGGCGCCGCAAGTGCGCGGGCAGGACCTGTTCCAGCTTGCCGAGGGCCGCGAGGGTCGTGTGGGGGCCGTCGACGAGTCGCTGGGTGGCGGCGACGCGCAGGCCGATCGCCATCGTCACGGCCTCCTCGTCGGTCAGCAGCAGCGGCGGCACGGCCGAACCGGCCTCCAGCCGGTAGCCGCCGTCGGCGCCCGGGACGGATTCGACCCGGTACCCGAGCTCGCGGAGGCGTTCGACGTCGCGGCGCAGCGTCCTCTCCGAGACGCCGAGCCGCACGGCCAGCTCCGGGCCGCCCCAGTGCCGGTGTGTCTGGAGCAGGTTGAGCAGGTTCAGCGTCCGCGCTGTCGTATCGGCCATGGCTACATTCTGCCGGTCATTGCGGACTAAAACTGTCCGCAATGCTCCGTAGCGTGGGTTCCATGAACTCCGACACGATCATCCACAGCCGCGGCCTCGCCAAGCGCTTCACGTCCAAGGGCCAGGACGTGCAGGCGGTGGCGGGACTCGACCTCGACGTCGCCCGCGGCGAGCTGCTGGCCTTCCTGGGCCCGAACGGCGCGGGCAAGTCCACGAGCCTGCGCCTCCTGACCACCCTGCTGCGCCCCTCGGCCGGAACCGCGGCCGTCGCCGGGTGCGACATCCTGGCCGATCCGGCCGGCGTCCGGTCCCGGATCGGCTACGTCGGCCAGGGCACGAGCGGGAGCTTCTCCCAACGCGTCCGGGACGAACTGCTGAGCCAGGGCGCCTTCTACGGCCTGGGACGGCGCGAGGCCGCACGGCGCACCGACGAGCTCATCGAGTCGCTCGAGCTGGGGCCGATCGCCACGCGCACGGTCCAGCAGCTCAGCGGCGGGCAGAAGCGCCGCCTCGACATCGCGCTGGGACTGGTCCACGCTCCCGAGCTGCTGTTCCTCGACGAACCGTCCACCGGGCTGGATCCGCAGAGCCGCGCGAACCTCTGGGAGCACATCCTGCAGCTGCGCCGCAGCCACGGGACCACGGTGTTCCTCACAACGCACTACCTCGAGGAGGCCGACCGCTACGCCGAACGCGTCATGGTGATGGACCGCGGCCAGGTCATAGCTGACGACACCGCGGACGCCCTCAAGGCCGGCCTCGCCGGGGATGCCGTGACGATCGGATTCGCCGATCCGGCGCGGGCGCAGGACGCCCGCGCGGCCCTCTCCTCCGCCGTCGGCGCCGAGGCACGGCAGGAGGAGGACGACGCCGGACGCCCCGTCCTCGCGGTCACCGTCCCCGATGGCGCGGGCCGGCTGCCGGACATCGTCCGGGCGCTCGACGCGGCGGGGCTGCCGCCCCGCTCCGCGGCGGCGGTACCGCCGACCCTCGACGACGTCTTCCTGGCCCTCACGGGGCGTTCGCTGCGCGAGGCCGACCTGGCCTCCGAGGACGCCGGGGACGCCGACACCCCCACCACCCACGACACCTCCACCACGCACAGCACTCCGAACGAGAAGGCGGGCCGGCCATGAGCAGCATCGTCAACGACAGCTTCAACGTCCTGGTCCGCGAGCTGCGGCCCGTCCGGCGGGATCCGTTCTCGCTGATCTTCAGCCTCCTGCAGCCGCTGGTCTTCCTGGGCCTGTTCACGCCGCTGCTGATCGGCCAATCCGGGGCCCCGGCGGCGGAGACGCTGCAGTGGTTCGTCCCGGGGATCCTCGTGATGATCGTGCTGTTCGGCACGGGGGCGGTGGGCTCGAACCTGCAGTACGAGATGATGACGGGCGCCCACGAGCGCACGCTCGTCGCCCCGATCGCCCGCTCCTCACTCCTCGTCGGCCGCGCCCTGAAGGAAGTGGTGCCGATCGCCGTGCAGGCCCTCGTGATCGTGGCGATCGCCTTCCCGTTCGGCTTCCGGGCCCATCCGTTGGGCCTCGCGGCCGGGCTCGTGCTGCTCGCGGTCTTCGGGATCGGCCTGGGATCGCTCAGCTACTCCCTGGCGCTCGCGACCCGCGAGCACGAGTGGCTGTTCTGGGGCGTACAGCAGATGCTGATCTTCCCGCTGCTGATCCTCTCCGGGATGCTGCTCCCGCTCGAGGACGGCCCCGGCTGGATGCGGGCCGTGGCCGCCGTGAACCCGCTCAGCCACCTCGTCACGGCCGAGCGCGCCCTGCTCGGTGGCGAGCTCGGCGCGCCCGTCGTGTGGTGGGGACTGCTCGCGGCCGTCGCCGTCGCCGCCGTCGGACTCGTCGTCGGGATCCGTTCCATGCGCCGCAGCTGACGTGCCGCACCCGCCCCGTCCGGACCGCGGCCGCGGTCTAGACTGGGGCGGGTGAGCACCGCAGCCCTTCCCCCCCAGGTTTCCGACGTCTTCGACCCCGTCCGCTGGCGCGAGGTCGAGGGCTTCGACTTCGAGGACATGACGTACCACCGCCAGGTCGAGCGCGCCGCCGACGGCACGATCGTCCGCGATCTGCCCACGGTCCGCATCGCGTTCAACCGCCCCGAGGTCCGCAACGCGTTCCGCCCGGGCACCGTGGACGAGCTGTACCGGGCCATGGACCACGCCCGCATGACGCCCGACGTCGCGACCGTCCTGCTCACGGGCAACGGCCCCTCCCCCAAGGACGGCGGCCACGCCTTCTGCTCCGGCGGCGACCAGCGCATCCGCGGACGCGACGGGTACCGCTACGCCGAGGGCGACACGGCCGAGACGATCGACCCGGCCCGGGCCGGCCGCCTCCACATCCTGGAGGTCCAGCGGCTCATGCGCACCATGCCCAAGGTCGTGATCTCCGTGGTCAACGGCTGGGCGGCCGGCGGCGGGCACTCCCTGCACGTCGTCTCCGACCTGACGATCGCCTCCCGCGAGCACGGCCGCTTCAAGCAGACCGATGCGACCGTGGGCTCGTTCGACGCCGGATACGGCTCCGCGCTCCTCGCCCGGCAGGTCGGCCAGAAGACCGCGCGGGAGATCTTCTTCCTCGCACGGGAGTACTCGGCCCAGGACATGGTGGCCAAGGGAGCCGTCAACGAGGCCGTCGAGCACGCGCGGCTCGAGGACGTCGCCCTCGAATACGCCGCCGACATCGCCCGGCAGTCCCCGCAGGCCCTCCGGATGCTCAAGTTCGCGTTCAACCTGGCCGACGACGGGCTCGCCGGCCAGCAGGTCTTCGCCGGCGAGGCGACCCGCATGGCCTACATGACCGACGAGGCCGTCGAGGGCCGCGATGCCTTCCTCGCCAAGCGCGATCCGGACTGGTCCAACCACCCCTACTACTTCTAGACCATGGCGCCCCCGACCCCCGAGCACCCCTCCACCGATGCCCAGCCGGCCCTCGCGGCGCTGACGGCCGCCCTCGGAGGCGAGGGCCCCGCCGTCGAACTCCTCCCCGGCGGCACCCCGGGCGCCTACCGGATCGCGGCCGCGGCGGACGCGCCCGAGGGGACGGCCGCCGTCGTCCGCACCTCCGGAAGCACGGGAACGCCCAAGCGCACGGCGCTGACCGTGGAGTCGCTCGCGGCGTCGTCGATGGCCACGGCCCTCCGGCTGGGCTTCGAGGGCCAGTGGCTCCTCGCCCTGCCCGTGCACTACGTGGCGGGGCTCTCGGTGCTGACGCGGAGCCTCTTCGCCGGGACCCGCCCCTGGGCCCTCGACCTCTCGCGCGGTTTCACGGCCGAGGCGTTCACAGAGGCGGCCGGCCAGCTGACGGACCGCACGCGCATCACCTCGCTCGTCCCCACCCAGCTGCAACGGCTCCTCGCCGACGGTTCGGCCACCACGCTCGCGGCCCTGCGGCGCTTCGACGCGATCCTGCTCGGCGGCGGCCGGGCCCCGGACGCGCTCCGCGAGGAGGCCCGGCGCCAGGGGCTGCGCATCCACCTGAGCTACGGGATGAGCGAGACGTGCGGCGGGTGCGTCTACGACGCCGAGCCGCTGCCCGGCGTGCGGATCGCCGCGCGGGAGGGCCGGATCTGGATCGGCGGGGAGGTCGTGGCCGGCGGGTACCTGGGCGACCCGGAGCTGGACCGGCGACACTTCAGCGTCGACGCGGACGGCACGCGCTGGTTCATGACCGACGACCTGGGCACCGTGGGCGGCTCCGCGGACGCCGAGGCCGAGGGCCCGGAGGACGACGCCGGTTCCGCCCGCCCGGGCGCGGGAGGAACGCTCGTCATCGAGGGCCGCGTCGACGACGTCGTGAACACGGGGGGCGTCAAGGTCTCCGCCGGCCAGGTGCAGCGGGTGGCCGAGGCCGTGCCCGGCGTGTCCGCGGCGCTCGTCGTGGGGGTCCCGGACGAGGAGTGGGGCACCGCCGTCGGAATCCTGCTGGTTCCGCACACGGGCGGGGCCACCCCGGGCCAGGCGCCCGCCGCGGCCGCCGGTCTGCGGGAGGAGATCGCGCAGGCGGTGCGCACGGAGCTCGGCGCGGCGGCGGTCCCCCGCCGTTGGGCCGTCCTCGACGCGCTGCCGCTGCTGCCCCACGGCAAGCCCGACCGGCAGGCGGCGATTTCGCTGCTGGAGCGGGCGGGGAGAGAATAGGGGGCTGGAACCCCGCCGTCTGCCCGGAAGGATCACCGTGGCCACTGCCGCCCAATGGATCGAAGGCGCCCGCCTGCGCACCCTGCCCATGGCCGTGGCACCCGTCGTCGTGGGTACGGCCGCGGCGTACGAGGTCGACGGGAACCTGCACTGGGTCCGCGCCCTCCTCGCGGCCGCCGTCGCCCTGCTGCTGCAGATCGGCGTGAACTACGCCAACGACTACTCGGACGGGATCCGGGGCACCGACGACGTCAGGGTCGGCCCGTTGAGGCTGACCGGTTCCGGCGCCGCGTCCCCGCGCCAGGTCAAGGCCGCCGCGTTCGCCTGCTTCGGGGCCGCGATGCTGGCCGGCGCCGTGCTGATCCTCGTGTCGACGGCGTGGCCGCTGGTCCTCGTGGGTCTGGCCGCCGTCTTCGCGGCGTGGGGCTATACGGGCGGCAGGAACCCCTACGGCTATCTCGGCCTCGGCGAGGTCTTCGTCTTCCTGTTCTTCGGCCTCGTCGCCACGCTCGGCACGACGTTCACCCAGGTGTTGCGCCTCACCGCGCCGGCCTGGGTCGGCGCGATCGGCATCGGGCTCATCGCGACGGCGCTCCTGATGGCCAACAACGTCCGGGACATCCCCACGGACCGCGAGGTCGGCAAGCGCACCCTCGCCGTCCGGATGGGCGACGACGCCGCCCGGATCAGCTACGTCATGATGCTGGCGCTCGCGCTGCTGCTGCCGCTCGTCCTGCTCGGCGACCACCCGTGGCTGCTGCTGGTCCTGCTGATCGCGCCGCTGTGCCTGGTGCCCTCGTGGACGATGCTCAAGGCGCAGGACCGGGCCGCCATGATTCCCGTGCTCAAGCAGACGGGCATGATCAGCCTCGGCTATGCGGCCTTGTTCGCCGCCGGCCTCGTGATCACCGTGGCCCTGCGGACGGCCTAACCGCGGGGTCCGGTTCCGGGCCGGGGATCGGCTCCGGGGTCGATCCCGTCCTCGGCGGCCTCGTCGTCGAGCTCGACCGATCCCTTGTGGCGGCTGCGGCGCCCGGCCAGCCCGTCACGCAGTTCCTCGGTGGCTGCGATGCGCAGGCGGTTGAAGAACAGATAGCTCACGCAGAAGGCGAAGACGAGGGCCACGGCTCCGGCGGCGTAGAGGTTCCAGCGCAACCCCCAGGCCAGTCCGATGAAGACCGTGAAGAAGAGGGCGAGCCGCAGGGCGGTGTACTTGAGGAACTGCACCGGTCCATTCTACCGGCGGTAAAACTGGGCCGTGATCTTGACTAGACTGTAGGGATGGTGAGGAACATCATCCTGGCGTCCCTGGTGGCGCTGGCGATCACGATCTACGCGCTCATTGAGTGCATCAGGACCCGCCCGCAGGACGTGCGCAGCATCTCCAAGCCGGCGTGGATCCTGGCCATTGTGCTGCTTCCGCTGATTGGCGCGGGCTTGTGGTTCTGGCTGGGGCGGCCCCGCTTCGGAAACGGCGGTGGAGCGCCCGGCAACCGGGGCGGCAGCGCGCCGCGCCCCTCTGCACCCGACGACGACACCGAATTCCTCCGGAACCTGGAGCGCCAGCGCCGGCAGCAGGCGCGCGAGGAAGGGCTGCGCCGCAAGGAAGCCGAGCTCAAGGCCAAGGAAGAGCAGCTGAAGAAGGACAAGCCGCAGGACCCCAACCAGAACTGACGCAGCCGGATGCCCGTCCGGCACGTTGGGGTCGCAGATCCTGTGTCTTTCGGGCCGGCGGAGGAGTGCAGGCCTTTGAGGCAGGGGAATGCGGCGGTGCCGTTGAGGATGATGCCGAGGCGGCCGACCAGCTGCGCGGCCACGCCTTGCCTCCCGTCTCACGGAACATCACGCTGGACGTCGCGGAGCCCGGGCGCACCCACGCCGCCAGCGCACGGGCCGGCATCGAGTCCTTGCGGGCGATCGAGGACGTCGTCACGGCCGCGCCAAGGCCGTCACAGGAAGGTTCGAGCGTGAACGAGGCCGGTAGGGACCCGAACCTGGAGCAGGAGTCCGCGTTGGACAGCGGGCCCGGTGGAGCCGCGGCGTCCGCGTCGGGGACCCCGGCGTGCCCGTGAAGCCCGCCCTCCCGCACGCCTCCCGGCATGCCGGACCAGGGCCTGCGGCCCGTCTTCGGATCGTCGAGGGGTTCTGAACCAGCCGCCGGGGCGAGGCGGGCGACGCACGACATCGAGCAGTGCCTCATTCCATCGGGAACGTTCACGATGGGCGATTCCTCGGGGGACCGCAATCCCGCCGACGGCGAGGTGCCACGGCATTCGGTCTCGCTCGCGGCATTCTTCATCGACGCGACGCCGGTCACGAACGACGCGTTCGCACGCTTCGTCGGGGACACCCGGTATGCAACGGAAGCGGAGTCGTTCGGATTCTCGGCGGTCTTCCATCTCGCGCTCGCCGCCCCGGAGGAGGACGTCATGGGCATCACCGCCGGGGCCCCTTGGCGGCTCGGCGTGCGGGGAGCCGACTGGCGGCGTCCGGGCGGCCGTCGCTCTTCGATCGAAGGCCTGGGGCATGACCCGGTCGTCCACGTCAGCTGGAACGACGCGACGGCGTCCTGCGAGTGGGCCGGCCGGCGCCTCCCGACCGAGGTGGAGTAGCACGCCGCACGCGGCGGCATCGACGCGGCCACGTACCCGTGGGGAGACGATGAGGTCGATGCCGGGGGTGGCGCGCCAACATCTGACAAGGCGAGTTCCCGGGCCTGAACACGCAGGATGACGGGTTCCTCACCACGGCCCCGGTCCGGACGTTCGAGCCGAACGGATTCGGCCTGTGGCAATCGGTCGGGAACGTGTGGGAATGGTGCCCGGACTGGTTCGATCCGGACTACCACCGCCACTCACCCGGTGCCGCGCCGGCCGGTCCGGACCAAGGGCAGGCCCGTTTGGGTTGCAGATCCTGCGCCTTCCAGGCTGCCGAAGCCACCTGATCTGCAAGGCAGACCCGTGGGATCCCCTAGACGCCTGCGTAGGAATGCAGGCCGTTGAAGTAGAGGTTCACCACGGTGAAGTTGAAGATGATGCAGAGGTAGCCGATGATGCTGAGCCAGGCCGAGCGCGCGCCGGTCCAGCCCCGCGTGGCCCGCGCGTGCAGGTAGCCCGCGTAGACGACCCAGATGACGAAGCTCCAGACCTCCTTGGTGTCCCAGCCCCAGTATCGGCCCCAGGCGGCTTCGGCCCAGATGGCCCCGGCCATGACCGTGAACGTCCACATGACGAACGAGATCGCGTTGACGCGGTAGGCGAAGTTCTCCAGCGACGCGGCAGAGGGTACCAGGCGCAGGAACGGCAGCTTGTCCGGCTTCCCGGCGGCCAGGGCGTCCTGGCGGCGGTGCTGGATCAGCTGCAGTACGGCCATGGCAAACGTGATGGTGAAGAGGGCCGAGGCGAGGACCGCGATGGAGACGTGGATGATGAGCCACGGGCTCTGCAGCGCCGGAACCAGGTGGGCCACGGGCGTCGGGAAGCCCATCGTCGCCCCGCACAGCATGAGCGTGACCAGGCCGATCACGAACGTCCCCATGAACCTCAGGTCCTTGCGCAGCAGCACGCCGAGGAACACGAGCGCCACGACGAGGGCGCCGGTCGAGAGGAACTCGTACATGTTCCCCCACGGCATGCGTGCGGCCGCGATGCCGCGGGAGACCACGGCGGCCAGGTGCACGACGGCGGCGATCCAGGTCAGCGAGACGGCCACCTTCGCGGCGAGCCGCCTCGCGGCACCGTCGGTGTAGTCCATCGACTCGTGCACGAGCGCTCCGTCGGCCCCGATCAGGCCGTCCTCGGTCCCCTCGCCGGCGGACGCGGCGCCGGAAGGCGGGCCGTCCGGCGTCGTCTCCGGGCTGGCGCCCACGGTACCGGAACCCGCCGCTCCGGCGCCCGCGGCCTGCACGTGGCCGGCGTGGGCGAGCTGGCGCGCCTCCTCGGCGAGCGAGCGGGACTCGAGCTCTCGGATCGTGCGGCTGGACTTCGCCAGGTCCCAGGCGAACGCGATGAACGCCACGGCGTACGCCAGCGCGGCGAGCAGCATGAACAGGTCGCTGTAGGCGCCGAGGTCCTCGTTGATGGTGGGCATCGTCGTTGCTTCTCCTAGACTGGCACGCGCTCGGCGCCGGTGAATTCACGCTCGAAGAGCGACTGCAGTTCGCGGGCCTCGGTGGCGAGTCGCGGATCCTCGCCGCGGGCCAGCAGTCCGTATTCAAGGATACGCCCGTGCTCACCCGAGCCGCCGTCGCCTCCGTCACCCTCGCCGCCGTCCTCCAGGATCTTGACCCAGGCGCGGCGGCGCGGCGTGAAGAGCGACACGGCCAGGCCCAGGAGCGCGAGCGCCGCGAAGACGGCCACGGGGACCTTGGCGGGGTCGTGGTGGATGTCGAGGGCGACGTAGCGCTTGAGCCCGTCGAAGCTGATGGAGCCGTGGCCGTCCGGCAGCTCGATCGTCTCCCCGGGATTGAGGACCAGGCCGCCCGCGTCGAGGGTCCGGCTATTGAGCTCCGTCAGCTCGTCGGTGTCCAGGACGTAGACGTTCTGCGGCGCCCCGTCGTCGAGCCCGAGGTCCCCGAAGTAGGAGTTCAGCTGCAGCTGCGGCAGCGCGGGGCTGGGGTCGAGGGAGATGCCGACGCCGTCCAGCACGCCCGCCGTGGGCAGGAACAGGCCGACGAAGCCGAGCTGCTCGGGCCGCGCGTCGGGCACCTTGGCCACCATCAGCGAGGTGTAGACGCCGTCCTGCGGGACCGCGATGACGGGTTCCTGCAGGGCGATGTCGCCGTTGCCGTCGCGGACCGTGATGACGGGGGCGTAGCCGTTGCCGACGAGGTAGACGTCCGAGCCGCCGATGCGCAGCGGGTGGTTGACGCGGATCTGGCGCGGGGTCTCCTCGCCGCCGGGCGTGTCCGTGGTGCGCACGCTCGCGTTGAAGTCGATCGGCTGGCCGAAGTGCGTGCTGGACTCGCGGTCGAACGTGACCTCGAACTTGTCCAGCGCCACCGTGAACGGGCTGAGCCGGTCGACGTCGACGGCGGTTCCGGGCGAGAGCGCGTCGTAGGCGACGGCCGTGTTGACGAAGGTGTCCCCCTCGACGAGGATCCGCTGGCCGTTGTAGCCGAACGCGCCGCCGACGGCCACGCCCGCGAGGATCCCGATGAGGGAGGTGTGGAAGACGAGGTTGCCGATCTCCCGCACGTAGCCGCGCTCGGCACCGACGGAGGCACCCTGGGCGCCGTCGCGGACCTCGGTGCGGTAGCCGCGCTTCTTCAGCAGTGCGGCGGCGCGGGCCGCGGTCTCGGAGGACGACGCCGGGGCCGCGCCGGGTGCCAGGGCGATCCTTCCGTGCTCCGGCAGCCGGGACAGGCGCGCCGGGGTGCGCGGCGGCGGGGTGCGGAGCGCCTGCCAGTGCTTCTTGGCCCGGGGGATGATGCAGCCGATCAGGGAGATGAACAGCAACAGGTAGATCGAGGAGAACCAGACGGACGAGTAGACGTCGAACAGCTGGAAGCGGTCGAGCCACTCCCCCAGCACGGGCTCGTTCTGCAGGTACTGGGTGACCTGTTCGGGGTTGACGCCGCGTTGCGGGAAGAGCGAGCCGGGCACGGCGGCGACGGCGAGCAGGAGCAGCAGGAACAGGGCCGTGCGCATGCTCGTGAGCTGCGTCCAGGCCCAGCGGATCATGCCGAGCGGGCCGAGGGCGGGCAGCGCGGCGTCGGCCTTGGCCTGCGCCGTGGCGGAACGGGGCTTCGTGTCTTCTGCCATCAGATGGGCAACCTCACCTCGTTGGCGAACCAGTTCTGTAGTTGCATCACCCAGGTGTCCCACAGCCCGCTGACCATGACGAGTCCCAGGAGGATGAGCATGCCGCCGCCGGCCAGCATCACGGCGCGCTGGTGGCTGCGGAAGAAGCGCAGGGCGCCCATGCCCCGGCGCAGGCCGAGGGCGATCAGGATGAACGGCACGCCGAGGCCCATGCAGTAGGCGAACGTCAGCAGCCCGGCGCGGCCGAGGTCCGGGTCGGCGCCGCTGCTCATGAGGATGACGGCGGAGAGCGTGGGGCCGATGCAGGGGGCCCAGCCGAGGCCGAAGACCATGCCGAGGACGGGGGCCCCCCAGAGTCCGGCGGGTGGGCGGGCGTGGATCTTGCGGTCGCGCTGGAACCAGCTGAAGCCGCCCATGAAGACGACGCCCATGAGGATCACGACGACGCCGAGGATCCGGGAGACCCAGTCGCTGTTGAGCGTGAACCAGCTGAGGATCTGGGTGAAGAGGACGCCGACGGTCACGAACACGGCGGTGAAGCCGAGGACGAACAGGCCGATCCCGGCGACCATCCGCCCGCGCTTCTGCTCGGCGAGGTCGACCCCGGTCAGCCCGGTGACGTAGCCGAGGTAGCCGGGAACGAGCGGCAGGACGCACGGCGAGAGGAAGGACACGAGCCCCGCGAGGACGGCGATGGGCGCGGCGACCAGGAGGGAGCCGTCGAGGGCGATCTCCGCGAACGGGTTCGCCTGCGCGGCCAGCCCCGGGCCGGTCGTGACGAGGGCGGGGATCACGCGGGCTCGGCGACGCGGTCGGCGATGAGCGTCTTCAGCGTGGACTTCTCGATGGCGCCGAGCACGCGCGCGGCGACCCGGCCCTGCTTGTCGAGGACGAGCGTGGTGGGCACGGCGCGCGGGTTCACGTACTGGGTCAGGCCCATGAGGATCGACCCGGTGGTGTCCGGCGCGGACGGGTAGGGGATCTTGAAGTTGCGTTCGAAGGCCTCGGCCGTGGCCTTCTGGTCCCGGACGTTGACGCCCAGGAAGTCGACGCCCTGGTCCTGGAACTCCTCGTAGAGCTCGACGAGGTGCGGCGCCTCGACGCGGCAGGGGGCGCACGCGGCGTACCAGAAGTTCAGGACCGTGACGCGCCCGACCCAGGCGGAGGAGTCGATGTCCGTGCCGTCGTAGAGCGTTCCCGTGAGGCGCACCGGTTCACCGCGCGACTCCGCCGCGTATTCCTGGACGGAGCCGTCGCCGGCGATGTAGTTCTTGTTGTCGCCTTCGCGGGCCTGCTTCGCGAGCGGGTCCTCGACCGCGCTGCACGCGGCCAGGGGGACGACGGCGGCGAGCAGCGCGGCGGCGCGCAGGACGGTGCGGCGGCCCGGCTCGGGGGAATCGGATGGGTGGGCAGGGGTCATCGGGTCAGGCTCCAGGGAGGTTCGCGGCGTTGACCAGGAGGTCGGCGCAGGGTTCGGCGTAGCGGACCGACGAGAGGGCCTCCCCCTCGAAGTCCAGGCTGGTCACGGAGGCGAGAGTGCATTCGCGGCGACGCGGATCGTGCCAGAGCCGCCGGCCTTCGGCCGCCAACCGGGTCACCCAGATCGGCAGCTGGTGGGCGACGAGGATGACCTCGGCGCCCGGCCCCCCCTGTGCCACGGCGGCGTCGCGGTGTTCCCGCACGGCGGCCATGACCCGCTCGACCTGGTCCCGATAGGGCTCCCCCCAGGACGGACGGAAGGGATTGACGAGGTAGGGCCACAAGCGGGGGTCGCGGAGGCGCCCGGCCATGTGGGACATGCCCTCGAAGTGGTTGCCCGCCTCGACGACGCGCTGCTCCGTGCCGAGTTCGAGCCCCAGGGCGCGGGCCGTCGGGGCGGCCGTCTCCTGGGCCCGCAGCAGGGGCGAGGCCGCGATCGCGACGATGTTGGCTCCGGCGTCGCGCCGCTGCGCGAAGTATTCGGCGGCGCGGTCGGCCATTTCGCGGCCGAGCCCGGAGAGCCGGTAGCCCGGCAGCCGCCCGTACAGCACCTTGTCCGGATTGTGGACTTCTCCATGGCGGAGCAGGTGGACGGTGGCGGTGGGCATGCCTCCAGTGTCTCAAACCTTTGCGGGCTGGCCTAAATGCGGGCCGTGATTCCGGTCGCGCTCCGCTCTGGAAGACGGGGTGGGCCTTCCCTAGAGTGGAGGGACGAACGACGCACGACAGGTGAGGCACCACGGCGGCACGGGTCCACGGCCCGGGGCAAGGAGCACCGCGATGAGGATCCCCGAGGGCATCACGTCTGGACGGTGGACGCTGGATCCGACCCACTCGGAGGTCGGCTTCACGATCCGGTACGCCGGGATCAGCAAGGTGCGGGGCCGCTTCACGGACGTCGAGTCCGTGATCTCCGTCGGTCCGACCGTGGACGACTCCGCCCTCTACGCGGTGATCCAGGCGGTGTCCTTCGACTCCCGCGACCCGGCGAGGGACACCCACGTGCGCAGCCCGGACTTCTTCGACGTGGAGCGCTTCCCGACCCTGGGCTTCACGGCGACGTCGATCACGGGCGACGGCCACGAGTTCCTGCTGACCGGCGACCTGACCATCCGCGACGTCACGCGCGCGGTGGAGCTCTCGGTCGAGTACGCCGGCACTGCCGTGGATCCGGCCGGCGTGGTGCGGGCCGGTTTCTCCGCCGAGACCGTCATCTCCCGGAAGGACTTCGGCCTGACGTGGAACGCGGCCCTCGAGGCCGGCGGGGTCCTCGTCGGGGACAAGGTGACGATCGTCCTCGACGTCGCCTTCATCCGCTCCGGATAGCGGCACCACTGGCGCAATCATCCTCCACATCATCCTTGGTGATGATGCCCCCCGGCCGGGCCCGGCGGCTACTGTGGGATTCAGAACCACCAACGCCCAGGAGGAATCATGAGCACTCCCGAGAACAACCCCGAGGTCCCCGAGCCCCCGCGCTACGGGCAGCGCCTTCCGCAGCCCGGCCAGGACGGATCCGGCCAGGGGGCCGGACAACAGGGGCAGCAGCCCGCGCAGCAGCCGGGCCAGCCGCAGCAGGGCGGCGCCGCCGGCTCGTACCCCCCGGCTCCCCCGCAGTCCTACGGCCAGCCGGGGCAGCCCCCGGCCGCACAGCCCGGCCAGTACGGCCAGCCCGGCGCCTACGGACAGGCCGGACAGCAGGGACAGTCGGGGCCCTACGGACAGCCTGGCCAGGGCGCACCGTACGGGCAGCCGGGCCAGCAGTCCTACGGCTACCAGCAGCCGATGCCCGGGAGCGCCGGTTTCGGCGCGCCCGCCGGCCCGCTCGAGCGGCCGAAGGAACTGAACATCTCCTTCTGGCTCGTCCTCGCCGCCGGCGCGCTGACCCTCGTGTCCGGACTCGTCCTGCTGCTGATGCCCTCCTCCGCCCTCGAGACCGCCATCCAGGACGCCTTGACGATGCAGGGCTCCGCGACCCAGGACGAGCTCGCGGCGGCCGGCGTCGACGCGGCCGCCCTGGCCTCCATGACCCGGACGGTCGGCTTCGTGGTCATGCTCATCGGTTCGGGCATCTACGCCCTGCTGGCGTTCTTCATCCGCAAGGGCAGCAACGGCGCCCGCATCACGGCCACGATCCTCGCCGGACTGTCCGTGATCGGCCTCTTCGGCGCCGACGTGCTGACGCTCGTGGTCATCCTGGTCGGCATCGCGGGCGTCGTGTTCGCGTGGCTCAAGCCCTCGAGCAACTACATCGCGGCCAAGAAGGCCGCGAAGCACCAGGGCTTCGGCGCCTGACGCCGGGGCACCGACCCCGCCGGCCGAAGCGCCGGCCAATCACCGACAAGGCGGCCGGACGGAGTAATCCGTCCGGCCGCCTTGGCGTTCGGGATCCACAGGCTAGAGGTGGCTGCCCGGCGTCGTCGCGTAGTAGGCCAGGAGCTGCAGCTCGCGGGCCATGTCCACCTTGCGCAGGACGACGTCCGGCGGAACCTGGAGGACGACGGGGGCGAAGTTGAGGATGTTGCGCACGCCGGCGGCGACGAGCCGGTCGCACAGCTCCTGCGCGGCCGCCGCGGGCACGGCCAGGACCGCCATGTTGATGCCCTCGGCCAGCACGGCGTCCTCGAGGCCCGCCGCGTCGGCGACCACGAGGTCGGCGTAACGCCGCCCCACGAGGGAGGCATCGGCGTCGTACAGCCCCACCAGACGGAAGCCGTTCTCGCGGAACCCCGCGTACCCGGCCAGCGCGCGGCCCAGGTTGCCGGCGCCGACGATCCCCACGCGCCAGTCGTTGTTGAGCCCGAGGGTCGTCGCGATGGAACCGGCCAGCTGCATCACGCCATAGCCCACGCCCCGCCGGCCGAAGCTGCCGAGCATCGACAGGTCCTTGCGCAGGATCGCCGGGTTGACGCCCGCGGCATCGGCCAGGACCTCCGAGGACACCGTCTCGAGCCCGGCGGCGCCGAGGCGCTCGAGCACGCGCCGGTAGAGCGTCAGGCGTTCCAGCGTCGCCTCGGGAAGCGTCTTCTCCGCCGGCCTCATGCGCCCAGGAGCCCCGCGAGCCGCGCGGGGTCGATGACCCAGAAGTCGCGCTGCACGCCGTCGATCATCAGCACCGGGACCTCCTCGCCGAAGCGGTGCCGCAGCTCCGGGTCGTCGTCGATCCCCCGTTCCGTCCAGGGCACGCCCAGGCGGCCGCACACCTCGTCGAGGGTGGCACGGGCCGCGGCGCACAAGTGGCAGCCCTCGCGGGTCAGCAATTCGACGACGGGCGCCTCGGCACGTGCTTCCATGCCGACTAATCTACCGGCGGACCGGCCGCGCACGGGCACGGACGGCGCCCGGCCCGCTGTGGCGCGTGCCATAGACTGGGGCCATGCCACAGCCGCCCGCCGGCCGCACCGTGCCCTCGCCCGTGCGCCCGATGACAGGAGCAGAGGCCGCCTTCTTCGACGTCGACAACACGATGATGCGCGGCGCGAGCCTGTTCGCCGTCGCCCGGAAGATGTATGCGCGCAAGGCCTTCAGCCTCCGCCACGCGGCCTCCTTCGGCCTCAAGGCCCTCTGGTACGCGGTGCGCGGGGAGCACGTCGGCGACATCCACGCCGTGCGGGACCAGGCGCTCGCCCTCGCCGCGGGGGTCCTCGTCGACGACTTGTCGAGCCTGGGCGACGAGGTCTACGACGAGTTCATCGCCTCCAAGATCTGGCCCGGAACGCGGGCCCTCGCGGACCAGCACCTGCGCGCCGGGCGTCGCGTCTGGCTCGTGACGGCCACGCCGCTCGAGGTCGCCACCGTGATCGCGGACCGGCTCGGGCTCTCCGGGGCGCTCGGCACGCAGGTGGAGCACACCGACGGCGTCTACACCGGCCGGCTCGTGGGAGAGATCCTGCACGGCCCCGCGAAGGCCGTCGCCGTCGCCCGGCTCGCCGAGGAAGAGGGGCTCGACCTGGCGCAGTGCTGGGCCTACAGCGACTCGTCCAACGACCTTCCGCTCCTGGAGGCCGTGGGGCATCCCGTGGCGATCAACCCGGACGCCAAGCTGCGCCGCCACGCCGTGCGCAACAACTGGCCCGTCTACGACTTCAGGACCGGCCGCCGCGCCGCGACGTGGACGCTCAAGGCGGCGACCGTGTCCGGGGCCGTCTACGGACTCTGGCGCGGTCTGGGGCGGGTCCGCGGCCGCTGATCCGAGACCCCGCCGGGCGCTGGCCCGGGGGCGTCCCCGGGGCGGTCCGGCACCTGCCGTGATCGCACGTCGGGGAGAACGACGGCGGGGCCGCACCCTCGAGAGATGCGGCCCCGCCGTCGTCATCACCTGCCGCGTCGGCGGCCGGCGCCTACTTCTTGTTGCGGCGCTGGTGGCGGGTCTTGCGAAGCAGCTTGCGGTGCTTCTTCTTGGCCATACGCTTGCGGCGCTTCTTGATCACAGAGCCCATTGGTTCCTCACAAACTTCAGATTCGGTGGTTGCGTTCCCGCCGCAGACGGTCGGACTGCAACCAACACGGACGTTAAACGTTCCTTAACAGGTTACCTGCTCCGCGCGGCGGCCCTGACCACTTCCGGTCAGGCGGTCTCGGAGGCCCCGTCGATCCGGGCCTTGCGCAGGTAGTCCTCGACGGCGGTCTCCGGGACGCGGTAGGAGCGGCCGAAGCGCACCGCGGGCAGTTCCGCCGAGTGCACCAGGCGGTACACGGTCATCTTGGAGACGCGCATGACCTCGGCGACCTCGGCCACCGTCATAAAGCGCGCGTTCGCAAAGTTCTTCGCGTCAGCCATCCCCGGTTCTTCTCCTGCCCTTGGACAATTCCCCCACCGCACAACGGCGTTCGCATGTCCCCGATGGGATGCCGTCTAAGGGGCAACTCTAGTGGCAGATGGGGCGATTGTGAAACCTCGGCTCCACCGTGTGGACACGATCGGGCGGCTCCGGGCGCCCTCGCGGCCCGGACGGCGGAGCGATGCCCCTTGATGTGAGCCGCACCACGGGTCTAGAGTGTGGTCTAACCACACGCTGTGGTCTTACCACAAGCGATCCGCGTGCCACGCCTCCAAGGAGAGTCCATGACCACCCAGTCCGTGACCCAGCAGCCGGCAACCACCGAGGACACGGCCCGGCAGTCCGCCGCCGCGGCGTCGGAGCCGGCCCCCCTCCAGTCCCCGGCCCCGGCGCGTCCGGGTGCCGGGGACGCCGTTCCGGCCGACCGCCCCGTGCCGCCGGCGCTGCGCCGCCGCGTTCCGAAGTACTCGGACCTGGCCCCGCTCATGCAGTTCAAGAAGCCCTCCTTCGGCAACGCCTCCCGCCTCGCGGCGGCGCAGACCATCGGCGATCTGCGGGCCCTGGCCAAGCGCCGGACGCCCCAGGCTCCCTTCGACTACACCGACGGCGCGGCGGAGGCCGAGGTCACGCTCAACCGGGCCCGTTCCGCGTTCTCCGAGCTCGAGTTCCGCCCCGGCATCCTGCGCGACGTCTCCCACGTGGACCTGAGCACGGACATCCTCGGCGGCACCTCCCGCCTTCCCGTCGGGATCGCACCGACCGGCTTCACCCGCATGATGCAGTCGGAAGGAGAATACGCGGGATCCCGCGCGGCCGAGGCCGCGGGCATCCCCTACACGCTGTCCACGATGGGCACGGCGTCGATCGAGGACGTCGCCGCCGCCGCGCCCGCGGGCCGCAACTGGTTCCAGCTCTACCTGTGGACGGACCGCGAGAAGTCGCGCGAGCTGATCGACCGGGCCGCGCGCGCCGGCTACGACACCCTCATGGTCACCGTGGACACGGCCGTCGCCGGGGCCCGGCTCCGCGACGTGCGCAACGGCATGACGATCCCGCCGTCGCTGACGCTCAAGACGGTCCTGGACGCGTCCTACCGGCCGGCCTGGTGGTTCAACTTCCTGACCCACGAGCCCCTGACGTTCGCCTCGCTGTCCCGCTACACCGGCACCGTCGCCGAGCTGATCGACTCCATGTTCGACCCCTCGCTGACCTACGACGACCTGGACTGGCTGCGCGGGACCTGGAAGGGCAAGCTCGTCGTCAAGGGAATCCAGACGGTCGAGGACGCCCGCAAGGTGATCGAGCACGGGGCGGACGGCGTCGTGGTCTCCAACCACGGCGGCCGGCAGTTGGACCGCGCACCCGTGACCCTGCACCTGCTCCCCGAGGTCTCGGCCGCCGTGAAGTCCGTCAACCCGGACGCCGCCGTCATCCTCGACACCGGCATCATGAGCGGGGCCGATATCGTCGCCGCGCTCGCCCTCGGCGCCGACTTCACGCTCATCGGCCGCGCCTACCTCTACGGGCTCATGGCCGGCGGGCGCGCCGGCGTGGACCGCGCGCTGGCGATCCTGGAGAAGGACATGAAGCGGACCCTGGCGCTCCTCGGCGTCTCCCGGCTCTCCGAGCTCACGCCGGAACACGTCCGCATTCCGCGGCCGTAGCGCGCGGCGGTCGCGCCGGCCGCACGACGCCGATCGGGCCCGAGAGCTAGATGACGCCGAGGGCCAGCATCGCGTCCGCGACCTTGACGAAGCCGGCGATGTTGGCGCCCGCGACGTAGTTCCCCGGCTGCCCGTAGGCCTCGGCGGTGCGGGCGCAGTCATCATGGATGGAGACCATGATCTGGCCGAGGCGCCGCTCGGTGTGCTCGAACGACCAGGCGTCGCGGCTCGCGTTCTGCTGCATCTCCAGGGCGGACGTCGCGACGCCGCCGGCATTGGCGGCCTTGCCCGGGCCGAAGAGCACGCCGGCCTCCTGGAAGATCTGGGTGGCCTCGGCCGTGCAGGGCATGTTGGCGCCCTCGGCCACGGCGAGGACGCCGCGCTCCACGAGCCGCTTGGCCGCCGTGGCGCCGAGCTCGTTCTGCGTGGCCGACGGGATCGCGACGGTGGCATCGACGTCCCACACGTTGCCGTCGGCCACGTAGGCCGTGCCGTTGCCGCGCCGCTGGGCGTACTCGCTGATGCGGCCGCGCTCGTTCTCCTTGATCTGGCGCAGCAGGTCCACGTCGATCCCGTGCTCGTCCACGATGTACCCGGAGGAATCGGAGGCGGCGACGACGAGGGCACCGAGGCTCTGGGCCTTCGCGACGGCGTTGATCGCGACGTTGCCGGAGCCGGAGACGACGACGCGTTGCCCGTCCAGGCTCTGCCCGCGGGTCTTGAGCATCTCGGCGGCGAAGAGGACGGCCCCGTAGCCGGTGGCCTCCGGGCGCACGAGCGAACCGCCCCAGCCGATCCCCTTGCCCGTCAGGACGCCTGACTCATAGCGGTTGGTGATGCGCTTGTACTGGCCGAACAGGTAGCCGATCTCCCGGCCGCCCACGCCGATGTCGCCCGCGGGGACGTCGGTGTACTCGCCGATGTGGCGGTAGAGCTCCGTCATGAACGACTGGCAGAACCGCATCACCTCGGCGTCGGACTTGCCGCGCGGATCGAAGTCCGAGCCGCCCTTGCCGCCGCCGATCGGCATGCCGGTCAGGGCGTTCTTGAAGACCTGCTCGAAGCCGAGGAACTTGACGATGCCCAGGTAGACCGAGGGGTGGAAGCGCAGGCCGCCCTTGTAGGGGCCGAGGGCCGAGTTGAACTCGACGCGGAAGCCGCGGTTGATCCGCACCTGGCCCGAGTCGTCGGTCCACGGCACGCGGAAGATGATCTGCCGCTCGGGCTCGCACATGCGCTGCAGGATCGCGGCGTCCATGTACTCGGGGTGGCGGCGTGCCACGGGCTCGAGGGTCTCGAAGACCTCGTTGACGGCCTGGTGGAACTCGGCCTCGCCGGGGTTCCGGCGGAACACCTCGTCCCGGATGCTTGCCAGATGCTGGTCCACTCGTGCTCCTCCTTGCGGCGCGGTGCGGCTCCCCGGTGCGGGCACCGGGGGACGGTCTCGGTCATCGAGCTTGCCACGCGGCGCCCGGACGGGGCGCGCCGGGCTGCAACAATGCCCGCGCGGCACGTAACACCCCCTGGCTCAGCGGCGGCGTCCGAAGCGGGGCTTCGGGAGCTTGTCGAGCAGGTCCTGCGCGCGGCCGGTGACCTGCTCCACGGTGCGCCCGACCGTCCGCCCGATCTGCTGGGCGCCGGCGGCAGCCTCGCGGGAAGGCACGACGCCGGAGCCCGGCACCGCGGCCGGCCCGCCGGAGGCGGGACGTGCGTCGGGGTCGTCCGCGGCACCGCCGGGGGCCGAGGCGGCAGGGGCGGCAGAGGCGGTGGCGCCCGTCGTCCCGACCGGGCCGGCCGCCTCCACGCCGGCGGGGTCGTCGGCGGCCCGGGGGCTGAACCGGGCGATCCACTCCGCGGCGGGTTCGAGCGGGGCCAGGTCGATCCCGTAGAAGCGCCGCTGGCCGACGGCGCGCGTCGTGACGAGCCCGGCCTCGCGCAGGACCTTGAGGTGCTTGGAGACCGTGGGCTGGCTGACGCCGAGGACCTCGACGAGCTCGCCGACCGAGCGCTCCGCGCCGTGCAGCTCGTCGAGGATGCGTCGTCGGGTCGGTTCAGCGATCACGGGGAAGACATCGGCGGCCATCCCATCACCCTAACCGCATATACGCCGCGGGGCATTCTTCGCTACGCCGTCGTGACGCGGAAGCGCCCCTCGACAGGGGAGCTAGTCGAACCAGGGGTCGAGGCCGAAGAGGGGGAAGACCTCCTTGCGGGTGGCCATGACCGTGCGGTCGACGGGGTCGGCGGGGTCGTAGCCGACCTCCCACGAGCGCCACCACAGCTCGGCGTCGTCGTTCATCCACTGCGGGGCTTCGCCGTAGCGCTCCTCGACGTAGCTGCGCCACGGGGCCGGGACCTCGGTGCGCAGCGGGACGGGGCGCCCGGAGGCGATCGCGACGAGGTGCGCCCAGGCCCGGGGCACGACGTGTGTGATGTTGTACCCGCCGCCGCCCGTGGCGATCCACCTCCCGGCGCACAGCCGTTCGGCGAGGTCGGCGATGTCCAGCATGTTCTGCCGCTGGGCGTCGACGCTGAGGCGGAGGTTGGTCAGCGGGTCCTTGGCGTGGCCGTCGCAGCCGTGCTGGCTCACGATCACCTCGGGTGCGAAGGCGGCCGTGATCTGCGGGACGACGGCGTGGAACGCGCGCAGCCAGCCGGCGTCGCCCGTCCCCGCGGGGACGGCGACGTTCACGGCCGTGCCCGGCGCCCCGGGGCCCCCGGACTCGTTCGCGAAGCCCGTGCCCGGGAAGAGGGACATCCCGGACTCGTGGAGGGAAATCGTCATGACGCGGGGATCGTCCCAGAAGATCGACTGCGTCCCGTCGCCGTGGTGGGCGTCGACGTCGATGTAGGCCACGCGCTGCACGCCGCCGTCGAGCAGGCGCTGGACCGCCAGCGCGGCGTCGTTGTAGATGCAGAAGCCGCTCGCGGCGGATCGGGAGGCGTGGTGCATGCCGCCGCCGAAGTTCACGGCGTGCACGGCACGGGAGTCCAGGATCGCGTCGGCCGCGAGCAGGGAGCCTCCGGCGAGGCGGGCGCTGGCCTCGTGCAGTCCCGGGAAGAGCGGGTTGTCCTCGGTGCCGAGCCCGCGGGCCGCGTCGGGGACGTCGGGGTGCTCGCTCGCGCGGCGGACGGCGGCGATGTAGTCGGCGTCGTGCACGAGCCCCAGTTCGGCATCGTCCGCGACGGACGGCTCCGCGAGCGAGACGGTCGGCGCCTCGAGGACCCCGAGTTCGTCGATGAGCCGCTTGGTGAGGTCGAGGCGGGCCGGGTGCATGGGATGGCTGTCGCTGAAGCGGTAGGCCATCATGCCGGGGCTCCACACGAGCTGCGTGGGGGGCAACGGCGCCGTGCTCTTGATCATCACCGTTTCAGGCTAACGGACGCGCGTGTGTCCCAGCGCACGGCGGCCCCGCCGGCCTGCCACTCCACGGGGTCCGCGGGTGGTTTACTATGGTTGTCGCCAGGATCGTCCTGGCCTCCCTCCGACCGGAGCCGTCGAGCCGCCATGCCGCACCAGCCGTCACCGCACGTACCGCGCCAGCCCGGCGCGCTGGTCCGCGTCGTCGCCGCGGGCCGGGACCTCGTCGACTCCTTCGCCGCGAGCTCCCCCGCGCGACTGGCCCTCGCCGTGTTCGCCCTCGTCATCGCCGTGTTCACGGGCCTGCTGGCGCTGCCGGCCGCTTCCTCCACCGGGACATTCACCCCGCTCCACGACGCCCTGTTCACGGCCGTGTCCGCCGTGTGCGTCACAGGGCTCACCGTGGTCTCGACGGCCGCGCACTGGTCCTTCTTCGGGCAGGTCGTCATCCTCGTCGGCGTCTTCGTGGGCGGCCTCGGGATCCTGACCGTGGCGTCGATCCTCTCGATGGCGGTGAGCAGGCGGCTGGGCGTGCGCGGCAAGCTGCTGGCCCAGGAGGCCATGAACACGCAGGCCGCCGGCCGGCTCGGCGAGGTCGGCACGCTGCTGCGGATCGTCATCACGACCTCGGTGGCCATCGAAGTGCTCCTGGCGGTGATGCTCGTCCCCCGTTTCCTGGTCCTCGGCGAACCCCTGGGACAGGCCGTGTGGCACGGCGTCTTCTACTCGATCTCCGCCTTCAACAACGCCGGATTCACGCCGCACTCCGACGGACTGGTCCCCTACGAGACCGACCTGTGGATCCAGGTTCCCCTCATGCTCGGCGTCGTCATCGGCAGCCTCGGCTTCCCCGTGCTCATGGTGATGATCATCCTGCGCTCCAGGATCCGCCGGTGGACCCTGCACGCGAAGCTCACCCTCGTCGTGACGGGGATCCTGCTCGTGCTCGGCACCGTCGGCTGGGGCGCCCTCGAGTGGTCCAACCCGGACACGATCGGCGACTTGTCGCCCGTTGACAAGGTCATGCACGCCCTCTTCGCCTCCGTCATGACCCGGTCCGGCGGCTTCAATCTCGTGGACCAGAACCAGCTCGAGCCGGCCACCATGCTCGTCACCGACATGCTGATGTTCGCCGGCGGCGGCTCGGCCTCGACGGCGGGTGGCATCAAGGTCACCACGATCGCCGTGCTCTTCCTCGCCATCATCGCCGAGGCCCGCGGCGACTCCGACGTCAAGGCCTTCGGCCGCCGGATCCCGGAGGGCACGCTGCGCGTGGCGATCTCCGTCGTCGTCCTCGGCGCCACGCTCGTCAGCGTCGCCACGGGGCTCCTGCTGGGCATCAGCGGGCAGTCCCTGGACCGCGTGCTGTTCGAGTCGATCTCGGCGTTCGCCACCGTGGGCCTGAGCACGGGGCTGTCCGGGGAGCTGCCCCCGGCGGGCAAGTACGTCCTCTCGGCGCTCATGTTCGCGGGGCGGGTGGGCACCATTACACTGGCTGCGGCACTGACTCTGCGCCAGCGCGACCAGCTGTACCACTTCCCGGAAGAGAGGCCGATCATTGGCTGAGAAGACCGTAGACCACAACGCACCGGTCCTGGTCATCGGCCTCGGGCGCTTCGGTGCCGCCGTCGCCGAGCAGCTCGTGAAGCAGGGCCGGGAGGTCCTCGCGATCGAGCGCAATCCCGCGCTGGTCCGCACGTGGGCCGGCGTCCTGACCCACGTCGTCGAGGCGGACGCCACCAACATCGACGCGCTGCGCCAGCTCGGCGCGCAGGACTTCAGCTCCGCCGTCGTCGGCGTCGGCACGTCGATCGAGCCCTCCGTCTTGATCGCGGTCAACCTCGTCGACCTCGGGATCGAGCACCTCTGGGTCAAGGCCATCACGCCCTCCCACGGCAAGATCCTCACCCGGATCGGCGCCAACCACGTGATCTACCCGGAGGCCGACGCCGGCGTGCGGGCCGCGCACCTCGTCGGCGGGCGCATGCTGGACTTCATCGAATTCGACGACGGCTTCGCGATCGTGAAGATGTACCCGCCGAAGGAGACGCAGGGCTTCACGCTCGCCGAATCCCAGGTCCGTTCCAAGTACGGCGTGACGATCGTCGGCGTGAAGTCGCCCGGCGAGGACTTCACCTACGCCCAGCCCCACACCAAGGTCACCCGCCGCGACGTGCTGATCGTCTCCGGCCACGTCGACCTGCTGGAGCGCTTCGCCGCCAGGCCGTAACCCGGGGACCCCGGAACGCAGGCGGGGGACCCTCGTCGGCTACTCCTTCACGTCGGTCAAGGGACGTCAGCGTCGACGCGTCGGTGATCGGTGTCCCGCCACTCGGTCGGAGCCGCCCCTCCGAGGAGGAGAACCGTCCCGACGGCCCACCGACGACGACGAAGACACCGTGATCGGGGACGTAGCGGAGAAACACGAGGACTTCTTCACCTGGACGAAGCAGCGGGTCGTCACCGATTTCATACGATGTTCCGTCGACGTATCCACCTATCTGCCGCAGGATGAGATGATCTTCAGTGGCTGCCGCAGGGCGTATGAACCATTCGAGCACGTCCAATCCGACGTCGGACAGCGGTCCCGTCTCGATCACTTCAGCAACGCCCACGGTCCTCACCCGGCCGAGGACCACACCGGCGGCAACGAAGACACTTATCACCCGTGACGATGTGAGCATATCGACCCCGATTCTCGTCGAGCGCGTTGACGCCATTGATGTCGTCCGGTCGCGGCTGATGGTCGGTCCGCGTCGAGGTGAATCCGTGCATCACTGCAGCGGAGCTCGAAACGCGGCCCACCTTGAAACAACCGCCACTAGATGTCCACTGAGCCAAGCCATCCCAGGCAACATCCGAACGATTGGACGTTGCCAGAGCAATGCCAGCCAACGGTGACGTGGTGCGCCCTATCCGGCGAGCTCGCGGCTGATCTCGGCGGCGCGGTCGGAGGCGGCGCGGGCGCCGCGGGCGATGATCGACGGGATGCCCGCGTCGTCGAACGCGGCGATCGCGCGCTCGGTGGTGCCGTGGGGGCTCGTCACGTTGCGGCGCAGCTCGGCGGGGTCCACCGCGGCGTCGTCGAGCATGCGACCCGCCCCGGCGACGGTCGCGCGCGCGAGGTCGCGGGCGAGGTCCGCGTCGAGGCCGAGCTCCTCGCCGGCCTTGGCCATCGCCTCGGCCAGGTAGAAGGCGTAGGCGGGACCGGAGCCGCTCACCGCGGAGACGGCGTCGAGCTGCTCCTCCGGGACCACGCGGACGAGGCCGGAGCCCTCGAAGAGTCCGACGACGGCGGCGACGTCCGCCTCCGTCGCCGCGCTCCCTCCGCTGAGTCCGACCGCGCCGCGGCCCACCATGAGCGGGGTGTTGGGCATGGTGCGCACGACGGGCTGACCGGGAGCGAGCGCGTCCTCGATCATCGCGATGGTGACGGCCGCGGCGACGCTGACGACGACGGCCCCGGGGCGCAGCGCCCCGGCGATCTCGCGGCAGAGCTCCTGGATGCCGACCGGCTTGACGCCGAGGAAGACGACGTCGGCCCCCGTGACGGCGTCGATGTTGGCGTCCGGGGACTGCTCCGTGGCGAGGGCCTTGACGCCGGTGTCGGCGGCGAGGGCCTCGGCCTTGCCTGCGCCGCGCACGGTCGCGGTGATGGAGGAGGGATCGTGCCCGGCGGCCAGGATGCCGCGCAGGATCGCCCCGTTCATCGAACCGGTGCCGAGGAAGGCCAGCCGGTGGGTCGTGGTGTCAACGGGATAGTCGGTGCTGTTGCTCGCCATGCGGCAATTCTTCCACGGCCGCGGCCTCGAGGTGCCGGCGCGCGAACTCGAGCGTCTCCCCGAGCCACTCCTCGCGTTCCCCGGCGCCCTTGGCCTTGCGCGTGGAGACCTCGACGGCGACGACGCCGTTCCACCCGCTCGAGCGCAGGTGTCCCATGGCCTCGGAGACGGGCTGGGTGCCGCGGCCGGGGACGAGGTGCTCGTCCTTGCCGTTGTCCCGCCCATCGCACAAGTGCACGTGCGTCAGCCGCTCCCCGAGGGCTTGGAAGGCCTCGTGGGAGTCCATGTCGGCGATCGCCGCGTGGGAGAAGTCCCACGTCACGTAGTCGTACGGCTGCGGGACGGGGTTCCAGTGCGGCAGGTACATCTTGGCCTCGCGCCCGCGGGCCCTCCAGGGGTACATGTTCTCGACGGCGATCTTCACGCCGTACTCCTCCATGATCCGCCGGACGCCCTCGGCGAAGCCGGTCGCATAGGTCCCCTGCCAGCGGAAGGGGGGGTGGACGACGACGACGTCGCAGCCCACGTCCGCGGCCATCTTCGCGGAGCGCTCGATCTTGTTCCAGGCGCTGCCCCAGACCTGCTGGGTGAGCAGGAGCGTCGGCGCGTGGATGGCCATGATCGGCTGCCCGTAGCGGGAGCTGAGGTCCATCAGCTTGCCGGGGTCCTGGGAGATGTGGTTGCCGGTCACGAGGACCTCGACGCCGTCGTAGCCAAGGTCGTGGGCGACGGAGAACGCGTCGTGGACGTTGAGCGGGTAGACCGAGGCGCTCGAGAGGGCGACCGGTACGTGCTGCTGGGTCATGCTCTGTTCCCCGCTTCCTCGTCGACGACTCCAAGCTGCGGCACGGCGGGCTGCTGGCCCAGTTCCACGTGCCCCACCCCCACGCTACTCCCCAAAGGCAACGGCCCGTCGAACACGAGGTGGTCGAAGCGGCGCAGGATGAGGCCCTCGCGCAGCGCCCAGGGGCAGATCCGCAGCGACTTCACGCCGAAGGCGCTCATCGCGGCCCCCGCGACGACGGAGCCGGCGAGCAGCTGCGGGGCCCGGACCGCGGAGACGCCGGGCAGCTCGCTGCGCTCCGCCGCGGTCATCGCGGCGAGCCGGTTGGTCCAGAGCTTGAGGTCCTCGAGCCGCAGCACGCGCTTGACGTAGGGCCCCTCGGCGCTCGGCGCGGCGCCGGTGACGCGGGCGAGCGAGCGGAAGGTCTTGGACGTCCCGGCGACGAGCGCGGGCTTGCCGAGCGCGCGGATCTCGGCCACGGGGCCCTCCAGCACGTCAGCGACGTAGTGCTTGAGCGCCTTGAGGTCGCGGATGGACGGCGGGTCCCCGGGCAGCCGGTCCCGCGTCAGGCGCCCGGCGCCGAGCGGCACGGAGCGGGCGATCGCCGGGAACTCGTCGGTCCCCATCGCCATCTCGAACGATCCGCCGCCGATGTCGAGGTCGAGGATCGTCTCCGCGCCCCAGCCGAACCAGCGCCTCACGGCGTAGTAGGTCATGCCGGCCTCCTGCTCGCCGCTGAGCTCGGCCAGGTGGATGCCCGTCTCGGAGACCACGCGTTCCAGCACGGCCTCGCCGTTCGCCGATTCGCGGATCGCCGAGGTGCAGAAGGCCAGCAGGTCCTCGGCCCGGTGCCGCACGGCGAAGCGCGAGGCCTCGTGGATGAAGTCCAGGAGCTCCCGCTGGCCCTCCTCCGTGATCGCGCCGTCGCCGTCGAGGTAGCTGACGAGCGACAGCGGCCGCTTGTGGGACGCGAACGCCACCGGACGCGCCCCGGGGTAGGCGTCCACCAGCAGGAGGTGGACGGTGTTGGATCCGATATCCAGGACTCCGAGGCGCATGCCGGTGGACGCTTTCCGTGGGCCGTTACGTGGACTTGCCCGTGGTCCGCCGTGCCGGGGCCTTGCGGGCCGGCCGCTTGGCGGGGCCCTTGGCCCGCTTCTCTGCGAGCAGCTTCACGGCGCGTTCCCGCGTGAGCTCTTCGATGGCGGTGTCGCGGGGGACGGTGATGTTGGTGATGCCGTCGGTGATGTAGGGGCCGAAGCGGCCCTCCTTCACGACGATCGGCTTCTCGGAGACCGGATCCGCTCCGAACTCCGCGAGCGGCGCGGCGGCGGTCCGGCCGCCCCGCTGCTTGGGCTGGGAGTAGATCTCGAGCGCCTGCTCGAGGGTGATCGTGAAGATCTCCTCCTCCGAGCCGATCGACCGCGAGTCGGTGCCCTTCTTCAGGTACGGGCCGAAGCGGCCGTTCTGCACCGTGATCTCGACGCCCTCGGCGTCCTGGCCGAGCACGCGCGGCAGGGAGATGAGCTTGAGCGCGTCCTCGAGCGTCACGGTCTCGACCGTCATGGACTTGAAGAGCGAGCCCGTGCGCGGGCGGACCTTCGCGGGCTTCTTCGGGGGCTTGGGCTTGCCGTTCTTGTAGTACTCGACCGGCTGGGCCGCGAGCTCCTCCGCCGTCGGCTCCGGGATGACCTCGGTGACGTAGGCGCCGTAGCGCCCGTCCTTGGCCACGATCAGCCGGCCCGTCTCCGGGTCCGTGCCCAGCTCGCGCTGCTCGGGGCCCGTGGACTCCATGAGCTCGCGGGCCTTCTCGGCCGTGAGCTCGTCGGGCGCCAGGTCCTCCGGGACGTTGGCGCGCTGCGGCTCGGTGCCCTCGGGCGATCCCTCCGGCACCGGCGTCTCGAGGTAAGGGCCGAACTTGCCCACGCGCAGCACGATCCCGGGGGCGATCTCGACGGAGTTGATGGCCCGGGCGTCGATGTCGCCGAGGTTCTCCACGACCTCCTGCAGTCCGGCGTCCTCGCGGTCCTCGCCGAAGTAGAAGGAACGCAGCCACGCGCTGCGGGCCAGGTGGCCCTTGGCGATCTCGTCGAGGTCGTCCTCGAGGCGCGCCGTGAAACCGTAGTCGACGTACTTGCCGAAGTGCTCCTCGAGCAGGCGCACCACGGAGAAGGCGATCCAGCTCGGCACCAGGGCTCCGCCCCGCTTGGTCACGTAGCCGCGGTCCATGATCGTGGAGATCGTCGGCGCGTAGGTGGACGGGCGGCCGATCTCACGGGCCTCCAGCTCGGCCACGATCGAGGCCTCGGTGTAGCGCGCGGGAGGCGAGGTCTCGTGCCCGAGCGCCTCCACCCCCGCCCCGGTGAGTCCCTGGCCGGAGGTCAGCTGCGGAAGCCGGCGTTCGGCGTCGTTCTCCTGCTCCTCCTGCTCCGTCGTGTCCTTGCCCTCCTCGTAGGCGGCGAGGAAGCCGCGGAAGGTGATGACGGTGCCGGAGGCCGTGAACTCGGCCGTGCGGCCGTCGGCCGCGGTCCCAGCCAGCCGGACGGAGGCCGTTGAGCCCTTGGCGTCGGCCATCTGCGAGGCGACCGTGCGCTTCCAGATCAGCTCGTACAGCTTGAACTCGTCGGCGCCGAGCTGGCTGCGCACGTCCTGCGGGCGGCGGAAGGAGTCGCCGGCCGGGCGGATGGCCTCGTGGGCCTCCTGCGCCGCATCCGACTTGGCCTTGTACACGCGGGGGGACGCGGGCACCGAGTCGGGCCCGTACAGCTCCGAGGCCTGGCGGCGGGCCGCCGAGACGGCCTCGTTGGAGAGGAAGACCGAGTCGGTACGCATATAGGTGATGTAGCCGTTCTCGTACAGCCGCTGCGCCACCTGCATCGTGGACTTCGAGGACCAGCGCAGCTTCCGCGAGGCCTCCTGCTGCAGCGTGGACGTCGTGAACGGCGCGGCCGGGCGGCGCGTGTAGGGCTTGGTGTCCAGGGACTGGACCGAGAAGTCCGCCCCCTGCAGCCCCTCGGCCAGCGACGTGGCCCCGTCCCGGTCCAACACGACGACGGCGGCGCCGGACTTCGGCGTCTTCAGCTGCCCGCGGTCGTCGAAGTCGCGGCCCGAGGCGACGCGGGCTCCGTCGACGGCGGCCAGCTTGGCGCGGAACGACTCCCCCGCCGCGGTCGCGAACTCGCCGACGAGGTCCCAGTAGGACGCGGCGCGGAACGCCATGCGCTCGCGCTCGCGCTCCACGACGAGGCGCGTCGCGACGGACTGCACGCGGCCGGCCGACAGGCCCGGGCCGATCTTGCGCCACAGCACGGGCGAGATCTCGTAGCCGTAGAGGCGGTCGAGGACGCGCCGCGTCTCCTGCGCGTCCACGAGGTCGGTGTCCAGCTCGCGGATGTTGTCCAGGGCGCGGGCGATGCCCTCCTTGGTGATCTCCGTGAACGCCATGCGGTAGACGGGCACCTTGGGCTTGAGCACCTCGAGCAGGTGCCACGCGATGGCCTCGCCCTCGCGGTCCGCATCGGTTGCGAGGTAGAGGGCGTCCGCGTCCTTGAGCTGCGCCTTGAGCTCGGAGACCTTCTTCTTCTTGTCCGGGTAGACGACGTAGTAGGGCTCGAAGTCGTTGTCCAGGTCGACGGCGAACTTCCCGACCGAGGTCTTCTTCAGCTCGGCGGGCAGCTCCTTGGGCTGCGGCAGGTCGCGGATGTGGCCCACGGAGGCATCGACGACGAAGCCCTCGCCGAGGTACTTGGCGATCGACTTGCTCTTGGCCGGGGACTCGACGATGACGAGCTTCTTGCCGGACTTTTCCTTGGCCTTGGCGGGCACAACACTCCTCTAGCAGCCGGTGGCCCGCATGAGACGCGGACCTGCACATACCTGCTCTAGGGTAGCGGCATCACGGCCGCGGGCCGCAAGCGGCTCCCGCGCCCCGCCCCGCTCAGGCCCCGGGTTCCGGGTGCTCCGGCAGGAACGAGAGCATGTAGTAGACGCGTTCGCCGTCGATCCCGCGTTCCGAGGGATCGGCCATGGCCTCGAACTCGTCGACGAGCGCGTAGACGCGGCGGACGAACTCGGCGCGCTGCTCGCCCTTGAGGAACACCATCCCGGTCGTCAGCACGGGCGCCCGGCCCGCGGGCGGTTCGATCCCCGCGCGGCGCTCGGCGTCGCGGCGGGCGATCTCCGCCGAGAGGCGTTCGCGGAAGGCGTTGAGCTGCACGTTCAGGAACGCGTTCTTCGCGGCTGTGGAATCGCTCAGCGAGCCGACGACGAGCTGGTCGCCGGCGGCCTTCCAGCGCCGCTCGCGGCCGTCGCCCTCGCTCGCGGCGCGCTCGACGTAGCCGTACTTCTCCAGCGCCCGCAAGTGGTAGCTCATGGCGCTCGGCGTGAGGTTGCAGCGCGAGGCCAGCTCCGTGGCCGTCCGGGTGGACTGCGACGCGAACAGCTCCTCCAGGACCTCGAGGCGGGCCTCGTGCGCGAGGGCGCGGATCGCCTGCGGGTCGCTGATGACCACGGGGTTCTCCGTCTGGCGACGGACTTCGGGAGTCCCGGCGTACTTCGCCTCGGATGTGTTCTGCGTCATGTGGAAAAACTTTAGCCTTTGTTTCGTATCTCCGACAGAAAGCCGGTGGTAACAAGTCGATCAACACTGTCGAGTAGTCGTGGGACGAGTTCCGCGGCGTCCTCGCCCAGGAGCGCCGCGAGCGCGTGGGCGATCTGCCCGGCGGTGAGCTCCCCGTCGCAGGCGGAGACGAGCCCCGCCTCCTCGGAGGACAAGAGCGTCGTCCGCCGCAGGCCGGCCCCCTGGCGCAGCAGGATGACGCCCGGGTGCTCGGCGCCGGGCCGCTGGTGCCGCTCCTCGGTCACGTCCTCGGCGACCTCGAAGCGGAGCGGAGCGAGGTCCCTCCCGGCGAGGGAATCCGCGGCGTCCACCTCGAGGGCCAGATGCGGGCCGATCGGCTGCTCGATCGGGTAGCCGATCGCCTCGAACCGCGCACCCACGGGGGCCACGGCCGGGTCGGCGGGGCGGCGCAGCCAGACCATGCCGAAGCCGATCCCGCCCACGCCGCGGGACGCGAAGTCGGCCAGGTACTGCGCGTAGCGCTCGGCGTAGCGGGCCGGATCCCGGGCCTCCGCGGCGTCGCGCAGCCAGGTCTCGGCGTACTCCGCGGGCGACTGGACCTCCCGCTGGATGAACCACGCCTCCGTCCCCGGCCGGATCCAGGTCCGCGGCCGGGCCGACCAGTCCCCGGCCCCGCCCGCGCCGTCGCCCTCGCCGCCCTCAGGGCCGTCCTGGATCTCCCAGTTGGCGAGCAGCTGGGCGGTGCCGCCCGGCGTGAGGACCCCCGGCAGCGCCTCGATCAGCCCCGAGACGAGCGCGTCGCCCGCGAGCCCGCCGTCGCGGTAGGTGAAGCGCTCCTCCTCGGAACCACCGGGGGCGCGGGGCGTGATGACGAACGGCGGATTGGAGACGACGAGGTCGAATTCCTCCCCCGCGACCGGCTCGAGCAAGCTGCCCTGGCGCAGCTCGACGCGGTCCTCGAGGCGCCGCGGATCCAGTCCCAGCGCTTCGTGGTTGAGCAGGAGGTTGAAGCGCGTGAAGGCCAGGGCCCGCCACGAGAGGTCGGTGGCGACGACGTGGCGTGCGTGGGCGAGGAGGTGGAAGGTCTGGATCCCGCATCCCGTGCCGAGGTCCAGGGCGCGCTCCACCGGGCGGCGGACGGTCGCCTGGGCCAGGGTCAGCGACGCCCCGCCGATGCCCAGGACGTGGTCGCCGCGCAGGACGCCGGGCCGGTGCAGGGCCCCGAGGTCGCTCGCCACCCAGAGCTCGGCGTCGGCGTCGGAGGCGTGGGGCCGCAGGTCGACGGCGGCCCGCACGGATCCGCGGGCGGGGGCGTCCTCCACGAGTCCGAGGGCGAGCAGTCCGACGACGCCCGTGCGCGGCAGCGCGGCGTCAACGTGACCGGCGGCGACGTCGTCGCCGAGGAGCCACAGCGCGGTCGCGACGGCGACCGCCGGCACGGGATCCGCGGCCAGGGCGCGGGCGATGACGAGCCGCGCGGGGACGGGCTGGTCGCGGTGCAGGGCCGCGTTCGCCTCGTCGCCGAGGAGCCCCGCGACGCCGTCGTGCGTGTATCCGGCGGCGGCGAGATCGGCGGACAGGGCCTCGAGGAGGGGCAGCTCGTCGCTGCGCGGGGCGTCGGGGACGCCGGGCAGCCGGGACGGGAGGGAGGCGGGGGACTCGGGCACAGGGCGAGTCTAGCGAGGACCGGGAGTGCCTAGGATGGCGATATGCCCCCAACAGCCCCCGTCCCGCCGTCCGCACCTGCGTCCGCCCCCGGAAGAATCGAGGTCCTGGTGGACCGCTCCGCCCCGCCGAGCGGTTCGCCCGCGCGGCGAGTCGCCGCGGGCGCGGCCGCCGCCTGCGCCGTCCTGCTGGCCGCCGCCTGCACGTCGCCCACCGCTCCCGCGGGCGGGACCGGGGGCGCCGCGGAGGACACCGCCTGGCCGGAGCCGTCCTTTTCCCGGCAGCCCGTCGAGGCCGTGGCGGGCGTGCCGGCGATCGACCACGAGGCGTTCCTCGGGGGCGAGCCGCTGGCGGCCGGCAGCAGCATCCCGGCCGGCACGCCGCAGAACGTCCCGTCGACCCTCACCGTCGCCCGTCCCCCGCTGCCGCCCGGCGCGTACACCGCCAGCGTCGCGTGCTCCTCTCCGGTCGACGGGGCCACCGTCTCCGTCCTCGCGCTGGACGACGCGCAGACGCCGCTCGCCGTGACGGAGCTCGAGTGCGCCGTGGCGCCGGACGTGACCGAGGAGGCCCTGCAGTTCCTGCTCGCCGAGGAGTCCGGGCTGACCGTCACCGTCGATTCCACCCAACCCGCCCTGGACCTCGCCGTCCGCGTGGACCCGGCCGGTTAGCGCCATGACCCGGACCGTCACCACCACGCACCTGCAGATGTCCTCCGCCGACGCGCTGCGCCCCTCCGCGACCCCGCTGCCGCCGGGCTGCCGGATCGAACGCGCCGTCGACGCCACCCCGGAGTTCAGCCGCTTCCTCTACCAGGGCGTCGGCAGCGGATGGAACTGGGCCGACCGGCTCGCCTGGTCGCGCGCGCACTGGGCCGAGGTCCTCGCCGCGCCGGGCACCGAGACGTGGGTGCTGTACCGGGACGGCTCGCCGGCCGGATACGTGGAGCTCGCCGCGCGGACGGCGGGCTCGGGGGCGACGCCCACGGTGGCGGCGAACGGTGCCCCCGGGACCGCAGTGGAGATCGTGTACTTCGGGCTCTTCCCCGGCCACCTGGGGCTGGGCCTCGGCGGGGCGCTGCTCACCGAGGGCATCCGCCGCGCCTGGGACCTGGACGCCCGCCACCCCGGCCTGCCCCCGGTGGGCCGGGTCTGGGTCCACACGTGCTCGCTGGACGGACCGGCCGCCCTGGCCAACTACCGCGCCCGCGGCCTCGAGGTCTTCCACGTCGAGGACGAGGAGCTCGAGCCCGTCGACGCCTCGGCCGGACCCTGGCCCCGGGAATCAGGCGACTAGTCCCCTAGGAGACGAGGTCCGGCGTCGTTCTCTGCGGCGCCGTCCCGGCGCACTCCGGGCACAAGCGCAGCGCGGCATCGGCCGCGCAGTCCGCGCAGAACAACCGCAGCCGGCGGCAGCTCGGCTCGGCGCAGTTCTCGAACTTGCTCGTCGGTCCCTCGCAGCCCACGCAGCGCCCGATGGTCTCCGCGTCGGGCGAGAACTCCACGTGCATCCGACGGTCGAAGACGTAGAGGGAACCCTCCCAGAGCCCGCGGTCGCCGAACGCCTCGCCGTAGCGGACGATCCCGCCGTCGAGCTGGTAGACCTCCTGGAAGCCGCGCTTGACCATCAGCGCCGAGAGGACCTCGCAGCGGATCCCGCCCGTGCAGTAGGTCACCACGGGCTTGTCCTTGAGCTCGTCGTACTTGCCCGAGTCGAGCTCGCGGATGAAGTCGTGCGTCGTCTCGACATCGGGAACCACGGCGCCCTTGAAGCGGCCGATCTGTGCCTCGAAGGCGTTGCGCCCGTCGAAGAACACGAGCTCCTCGCCCGCGGCACGCTTGGCGTCGACGAGCTCGTGGAGCGCCTCGGGGCCCACGTGCACGCCGCCGCCGACCACGCCGGTCTCGTCCACCTCGAGCTCCCCCGGGGCGCCGAAGGAGACGAGCTCGTCGCGGACCCGCACCGAGATGCGCGGGAAGTCCGCGGCCCCTCCGTCGCTCCACTTCACGTCCAGGGAGCGGAACGCCGGATGCTCGCGGGTGGCCTTCACGTACGCCTTGACCTCGCGGATCCCGCCCCCGGCCGTCCCGTTGATGCCGTGCCGCGAGACCAGGATGCGCCCGCGGAGGCCGTGCTGCTCCAGGAGGGAGCGCTGCCAGAGGCGGACCGCCTCCGGATCGGCGAGCGGGGCGAAGGCGTAGAAGAGGACGATGCGGTTCTGGGACACGCCTTCTAGGGTACTGCGGGACAGGGCACGGACCGCGCCCCCGGCGCCCCTCCCGGGCCCGCGCATCGGCCCATGTTAACGCTTCTTTTCGGTAAGGCAACGGTTCCCGTTACCGACTGCACAGCCATGATCGCTCGGGGTATGGTCTTGGCATGGGATCCTCCGCGAGCGATGAACTGATCGGAACCTGGGTGACCGGCTGGGCCGGAGCGCGGGGCTACGAAAGCCGGCATGAAGGCCGGGTGCACGCGGCGCTGCGCCACGACACCACCGGCGACTGGGAATACATCGTCTTCGAGCCGACGTCCGAGGAGCTCGTGGCCGTCGCCGAGACCCTCGCCAAGCACCCCTCGCGACGCCTCACCGCGTTCGCCAACGACTCCTCGGCGCTCGTCGACGCGGCCCAGGCCGCGGGCCTGGACGTCGTGGCCGCCGAGGAGGCCCTCATGGTCGCCGAGATGGACGGCCAGGACGTCGAGGACCCCCGCGCGCCGGAGGGCTTCACGATCGATGCCGAGCGCGACGGCAAGCACGCCTATGTGTCCATCCATGACGCCGACGACCACGACGTCGTCGCCGCGAGCGGCCACGTCTCCGTCGTCGGCGACTACGCGGTCTTCGACCGCATCATCACCGCCCCCGAGTTCCGCCGCCGCGGCCTCGGAGCGCTCGTGATGCGGGCCCTCGTGGCCATCGCCCTCGAGCACGCGGTCGACGAGGGCCTGCTGATCGCCTCCATCGAGGGCCAGGCCCTCTACCAGTACCTTGGCTGGACCCCGCTCGGCACCGTGGTCACCCTGGAGGCCCGGCGCGCCTAGCGTCAGTCCCGGGTGCCACAATGATGCGGTGACCGACTTCCGCACGCTCGTGCCCCTCCTGGGCCACGGCTCCGACCCCGAGGCGCTGCGCCACCTGCGGATCCTCCCGGCCCGGGACGCGGTCCACGGCCCCTGGCCGGAGTGGGTCCATGCCGACGTCGTCGCCGCCTACGCGCGGCTCGGCGTGGAATCCCCCTGGCTGCACCAGGTGCAGGCGGCGGGCCTCGCCCACGACGGCCTCCACACCGTCGTCGCCACCGGCACGGCCTCGGGCAAGTCGCTCGCCTACCAGCTGCCCGCGGTCGACGCGATCCACCGCTCCGTGACCGCGGGGAGGGTCGCGCTCGAGCCCACCGACGCCGTCGCGCTCTACCTCTCGCCCACCAAGGCCCTCGCGGCCGACCAGCTCAAGGCGGTGAACGCGCTCGGGCTGGACTCGATCCGCGCGGCGGCCTACGACGGCGACACGGATCCCGGAGAGCGCCGGTGGATCAGGGACCACGCGAACTTCGTCCTTGCCAATCCCGACATGCTGCACTTCGGGATCCTCCCGAACCACCCGTGGTGGGCGCGCTTCTTCCGCCGCCTCGCGTTCGTCGTCGTCGACGAGGCGCACAGCTACCGGGGCGTGTTCGGATCCCACGTGGCCAACCTGATGCGGCGACTGCGCCGGATCTGCGCCCACTACGGTGCCGACCCGGTGTTCATCGGCGCCTCCGCCACCAGCGCCGAGCCCGCGGCGTCCTTCGGGCGCCTCATCGGGGCACCGGTCCATGCGGTCACGACGGACTTCTCCCCGCACGGCGAGACGGCCGTGGCGCTGTGGGAACCGCCGCTGACCGAGTTCAAGGGCGAGAACGGGGCACCGCGGCGCAGGACGTCCGTCGCCGAGACCTCCGACCTGCTCGCGAACCTGGTCAGCTCGCACGTTCGGACGATCGCCTTCATCAAGTCCCGCCGGGGCGCCGAGACGATCTCCACAATCGCCCAGCGGCTCGTGGACGAGGTCGATCCATCTCTGCGTGGACGGATCGCCGCCTACCGCTCCGGCTACCTGCCCGAGGAGCGGCGCGGACTGGAGCGGCAGCTGCGCAGCGGCGAGCTGCTCGGGGTCGCCTCCACGTCGGCGCTCGAGCTCGGGATCGACGTCTCCGGCCTCGATGCGGTGCTCGTCGCCGGCTGGCCGGGCACGCGGGCGTCGTTCTTCCAGCAGATCGGGCGGGCGGGGCGGGCCGGGCAGAACGCGCTCGCCGCGTTCGTGGCGAGCGACGACCCGCTGGACACGTACCTCGTGAACCACCCGGAGGCGATCTTCGACCTCCAGGTGGAGGCGACCGTGTTCGATCCGGAGAACCCGTACGTCCTGGGACCACACTTGTGCGCGGCGGCCTCGGAGCAGCCGATCCGCCCGGAGGAGGTGGAGGCGTTCGGGCCCACGGCCGCCGGCATGCTGGACTCGCTCGTGGAGCGCGGCTACCTGCGCCGCAGGCCCTCGGGGTGGTTCTGGACGCACGCGGAGAGCGCCGCCTCGATGGTGAACCTGCGCGCCGACGGGGGCGGCCCCGTCAACGTCATCGACTCGGAGACCGGCGCCCTCCTCGGGACCATGGACTCCCCGCAGACGCACTACCAGGCCCACACCGGCGCGGTCTACATCCACCAGGGCGCCAGCTACCTCGTCGACGAGCTCAACGAGGAGGACCACTGCGTCCTGGTCCACCGCGCCTCCCCCGACTTCTACACGCAGGCCCGCGACATCACGACGATCGAGGTCCTCGAGGTCCTGCGCAGCGAGGACTGGGGCGAGGTCGCGGTGCACTTCGGCGACGTGCGGGTGACGACCCAGGTGGTCTCCTTCCAGCGCAAGGCGCTCGTGAGCAACGAGATCCTCGGCGAGGAGCCGCTGGACCTCGGCGCCCGCGACCTGTTCACGCGCGCCGTCTGGTTCACCGTCCCGGAACGGCGCCTGGCCGCGGCCGGAATCATCGCCGGCTCGATCCCCGGGGCGCTGCACGCGGCCGAGCACGCGGCGATCGGCCTGTTGCCGCTCGTCGCCTCGAGCGACCGCTGGGACATCGGAGGCGTCTCGACGGCGCTGCACGCCGACACGGAACTGCCGACGATCTTCGTCTACGACGGGCATCCCGGGGGCGCGGGCTTCGTCGAACGCGGCTACGAGCAGGCGAGGTACTGGCTGAAGGCGACCCGGGACGCGATCGCGGCGTGCGAATGCGAGCGCGGGTGCCCGTCCTGCGTGCAGTCCCCCAAATGCGGCAACAAGAACAATCCCCTCGACAAGGCCGGGGCCGTCTCCCTGTTGGGCGCCCTCCTGCGCGACGCCGGGGCGTAGCTCAGTCGCCGGCCGCCTCCGGCAATGCCGGCTGAACCGGCGGCGCCCACGGCTGCGGGGGCGGCCCGGCGCGCGCACGCCCGGAGGCCTCCAGGCCGAGCGCGCGCATCCACGCCCAGTCCGGCCCCAGGGGAACCGACGTCCACACGTCGACGAGCTCTCCCGCGCTGCCCGCGATCCGGCACTCGGACAGCTGCGCCCCGTTGCGTCGGGCCGTTTCCCGGGCCACGGCACAGGGATCGCCCGGGGCGAGGCCGCGGGCGGCATCGGCCCCCGAGAGGGCGGCGAGGTCCGCGGCCGTGGCCGCTGTGGCGGCCGCACCGGCGGCATGAGCGAGGGCCAGGACCGCAGTCAGCGCCAGCAGCGCGGCGGCGACGAGGCCCACAACGAGCGCCGATCCGGCCCCGCGCTCGTCGCCCCCACTCACGCCCGCCCCGCGCCCCTTCACCCCGCCCACGCCCACGCCCGACCCTCGCCCGCCGGCTCCGGGGCACGGGGACCAGCACCTAGCCACCGGGCCCTCCTTCCGCGCGGGCCTCGGCCCGGGCCGTGAGGACGAACCGGCCTTCGAGGCCGGGGACCCCGATCCCGGCGCTGACGCTCACGCTGTGGTACCCGGCGGCGGCCCCGATGTCGACCGACGCCGATGTCCCGGCCACCCGCTGGGCCGCCGCCCGTGCGGAACCGGCCGGTTCGCCCCGGGCCAGCTCCCGCGCGGCGGCGCGAGCCGCCTCCTCGAGCCGCACCTGGGTGGAACCCACCGCGCCGGCCGCGAGGACGACGACGAGCAGCAGGGCCACCGCCGGGAGCAGCACGGCGGTCTCCGCCGTGCTGCTCCCCCGCTCCGATCCACGGAACACGCGGCGTTCCTAGTAGCTCAGCGCCTGGCGCACCAGGCCCATGAGCAGCTCGCGCACGTCGCCGCTGCTGAGGATCGTCACGAGCAGTCCGGCAAAGCCCACGGCCGCGAGCGTCACGATCGCGAACTCCGCCGTCGCGATGCCCTCCTCTCCCGTGGACTCCGCTGCTTTCCCCGAAGCGTCCCGGCCCGGTTCCAGTCCGGTGTCCTGCCCCTGCTCCAGCCCCGGTTCCAACTCCGCCGGCCCGAACTGCGTCGCCGTCCGTCCCATCGTGTCCTCCATGATCGTCTTCCCTTCCTTGTACGGTCCGCGGTTCGGACCACTTCCACCCTCCCGCCGCCGTGCCGTCCCCGCGACGGCCCAGGGTCGGTCTCGGGATGACGGCCCCCTGCCCGGGGGTTGTGGAGGACCATTCAGCCGAGCCGGGGCAGCAGGGAGATGACGACCGGGACGATTCCGAGGCAGATGAAGGAGGGCAGGGCGCAGACCCCGAGCGGCACGACGAGCCGGACCCCGAGCTCGGCCGCGCGCTTCTCGGCGTTCCTCACGTCCGCGGCCCGGCGTTGGGCGGCGGCCGCGCGGAGCATGCCGGACATCCCGGTCCCGGTCAGGTGGGCGAATTCGAGGGCCTCGCCGAGCGGACGCAGCTCCGCGGGGACGCCGGCCCAGGCCCGCTCCCACGACAGCGACAGCCCGAGTCCCCGGGCGACGCCCTCCAGCGGGCCGCAGCCCGGGACCGCCGCCGCGAGGGCGCGCAGGACGCCGTTGATCGGCAGCCCCGAGTCCAGCAGCGACGCGGCCAGGTCGAAGAGCAGGGCGGCATCCTCGGCGGCGAGTCGTTCCCCGGGCGGTTCCCGTCGCTGAGGGCCGCCCGGAGGCGCATACGCGGGCACGCCACCGCCACCGCCACCGCCACCGCCACCGCCACCGCCACCGCCACCGCCACCGCCACCGAGCATGATCCACAGGGCGGCCGCTGCCGCCGCGGCGGCGAACCAGGCCGTCACGGAGCCGCGCCCGGGCGTTCGGCGGCGGCCAGCAGCCGGCGCCCCCACACGCGGTTCGCCCACCACAGCGCCACGCCGGCCAGCAGGCCGAGGCGCCCGATCGGATGGGTGAGGAGCACGCCGATCGGGTCGGCCCCGATGAGCTGCGCCAGGACGAGCCCGAACGCGGGCAGCCAGGCCAGGAGCCGCTGGGTCGTGGCGGGCCCGGCGAGCGCGGTCTCCCGCGCGCGGCGGCTGTCTCCGGCACCCTCGAGCTGCCCGGCGAGGCGGTCCAACAGCTCGGACAGGGCGACGCCGGTGCCCTCCGAGAGATCCACGCACCAGGCGAGCCGTTCCCAGACGGGCCGGTAGCCGTCATCGCAGGCCACGAGGTGGCGCCGCAGGCCCGTCGAGGGGGCCAGTCCGAGCCGGTGGGCCGCCGTCGCGCTGCGGCACGCGGCCAGGATGTCCTCTGCCGCCGGCCCGTCGGCGCGCCGCCAGGCCTGTTCCATGAGCTCCCACATCCGGGACGCCGTCCGCCCCGAGCGCAGCAGCGCGGCGCATTGCCGCACGGCGCGGGTGTGGGACTCGCCATGGTCGTCCTCCCGCCGCCGGCCCCATGGGATCCGCCGGGACATGCCGGGAGCCACCGACCGCGGGGAGCCCGTGCCCGTCAGCGGGCTCGGGCGTCGTGCCCGCCATCCCGTGGGGGAGCGTCCTACCCCGAAGGCCCGACCGGGCCGGGCCGGCCGGGACTGCAGGAGCCAGGCGGCCGCCGCCGCCGCGACCGCGGCCGCCGGGATCAGCCCGTCCACGGCACACCCCGCCGGGCCAGAAGGTCGCCCAGGCGCCCGGCGGCGGGCCCCGGGCCCACGACGCCGCCGGGCCCCTCCTGCCACGCGCTCTCGATCGCCAGGCCGTCTCCGGCGGGCTCGAGCAGTCCGATTCCGACGGGCCGCCGGCGCCCTCCGGAGCGCTCCATGTGGACGACCAGGTCGATCGCGCTGCCCGCCTGCACCGCAACGGCCGCCGGCGACAGCCCCGCGAGGGCCCCCATGGCCGCCAAGCGGGCCGGGACGGCGGCCGCGGCGCTCGCGTGCAGCGTGCCGCCCGCGCCGTCGTGGCCCGTGTTCATCGCGGCCAGGAAGTCCCCGACCTCGGCGCCGCGGCACTCCCCCACGATCAGCCGGTCCGGGCGCATCCGCAGCGCCTGGCGGACGAGCTCCGGCAGTCCCACGCCTCCGCTCCCCTCGATGTTCCCGCTGCGGCACTGCAACCCCACGACGTGGGGATGGTCCGGGCTCAGCTCGCGCGAGTCCTCGACGATCAGCAGGCGCTCGTCGGGACCGGCCTCGGCGAGCATCGCGGCGAGCAGGGTCGTCTTGCCCGTCCCCGTACCGCCGCTGATCAGGAAGTTCAAGCGGGCCGTGACGACGGCGCGCAACGGGGCCAGCCACGGGTCCCCGGCACCGCCGGGCAGGATGTCCACGAGCCGGGCGGCCGCGGCCCGCTTGACGCGGACCGAGAGGAGGGGACCCTCGGTGGCGACGGGCGGCAGCACGGCGTGGATCCGGTACCGGCCCGCCACGACGTCGGCGAACGGCTGGGCGTCGTCGAGCCGCCGTCCGCCCGAGGCCACGAGCCGGACGGCGAGCCGCCGCACGTCCTCGGGCGAGGCGAAGACGAACCCCGTCTCCGCCAGCCCGTCGGCGGAATCCGTCCAGACGCGCCCCGCCCCGTCGACGAGCACGTCCGTGGTGCCCGGCTGCTCGGCGAACTCCTGCAGCGGGCCGAGCCCCTGGAGGTCCTCCTGCAGCATCCTGACCACGCGGGCCGCACTGCCGCTGCCGACCACGAGCCCCGAGGCCCGCACGGCCCCGGCGAGGTCGGCCCCCGACAGCGAGGTTCCCGTGGCCAGGGCCCGCTCGCGCACGTGTTCGACGACCCGCTCGTCGACGGGAGCCGCGCGGTCGGCGAGGTCCGGTTCCGTGCCCTCGGTCCCCGTGCCGGATTCGTCCCAGCGGTGCCGTCCGCGCAGCCGTTCCGGGCTCACGCGGCCTCCCGCCCGGGCCCCGGGGTCCCGCCATGGAGTCCCGGCGGGACGAGTGGCGCGGGCCCCACCAGCGTCCCGACGGCGGCGCGGACGCTCCGGCGGGACAGCGCCGCCACGAGGCGCCCCTCCCCCGCCGCGCGTTCCACGGCCCGGGACCACGGCACGTAGGCGGCGAGCCCGAGCCCGGCGGCCGCCGCGACGGCCCGGGCGTCGCTGCCCGCGGGAAGGCGTCCGACGACGGCGCCCGTCCACGCCGGCCCCTGCGCGTCGGCCGGTGCGCCCGGAGTCCCGACGGGCCGCCGGGCGGGGAGGACGGCCACGGCCTCGTCCGCAAGGGCTGCCACGGAGGGGCCGGTCCCGGCCGCGCGGCCGGCATCGACCACGACGAGGTCGTAGATGCGCCGGGCCGCGGCGACGACCTCGTGGAGGACGCCACCGGGCAGCTCGGCGGCAGGGCCCCGTTCGCTCCAGCTGAGCACGGCGGTCCCCTGGGCGAGCGGGAGGACCTCGGCGAGCTGGGACGGCGCCATCCGGCCGTGCGAGCGGGCGAGGTCCTCCCAGCCGAGGACCCCGGCCCGGTCACCGCCGAGCAGCGGCCAGACCCCCGGGCTGAACGGGTCCGCGTCGATGAACAGCGTGCGGGCTCCGTCGAGCGTGGCCGCCGCGGCGTGCAGCAGCGCGGTCGTGGTCGTCCCCGCGCCGCCCGCGGCCCCCGCGAACAGCCGGACCGTTCCGGGGCCCCCCTTGAGCCCCAGCTCGCCGAGGAATTCGCCGAGCCAGGCGGCGGCCTGCGGCAGCACGGCGACGCGCGCCCCGGGGCGCCGGGCCGCGGCCCGCCACAGGACCTCGGCGTCCTCGGGGTAGCCGGTGAGGATCACGGGGGTGCCCGGCGGGGACCCGTCGGCGCTCCCGACGCCGTCCGGGCCGAGCAGCAGCGCCGCGCACCCCGGGCCGGGCCGGGGATCGGGTTCGCGTTCGACCCGGAGCACCGCGCCGGCCGCCGCGGCGATGAGCGCCACGTGGTCGGCGAGCGCGTCGTGGCGCGTGCGCAGGAGGCAGTCGGTGCCCGCGGACGGTTCCGGGGGCCGGGCGGCGAGGCGTTCGGCGTCGTTCATGCCCACCACCGTGCCGCCCGGCGCCCCACCGCGCAGCGCCCGGCGTCCCGCCTGTGGACACGACGCGCCCCACCCCGCGCCGCCGCGTCCTGTGGAGGGGAACCGCCGCTCCCGGCGACTGGCAGAATGGCGTGGTGCCCCGCTACGCGCTCCTCGCGACGCATTCGAGCGGACAGCCCCCCGCCGAGGCCGGCGCGGCGTCCGGCGTCGTCCTGTTCCTCGATGCCTCCGGCAACCCCGAGGGCCACCCCGTGGCCGCGTTCGCAGGCCAGCTGCCCGGCGTCGTGCGCGAGATCGAGTCCCGGGGCCTGCGCTGGGTCTGGGAGCACACGCGGGACTGGTATCCGCAACTGCTCGCGGCGGGCGTGCGGATCGAGCGGGCGCACGACCTCGCCCTGTCCCGCGCGATCCTGCGCCACGCCCCGGCGGCGGCCGGGAGCGCCTACGCCGCCGGTCTGGGAACGGCCGGGGACGACGCCGCGCCCGTCCCGGCCGCGCTCCTTCCGCCCCCACGCACCCCGGCGAACCAGGGCTCGCTCTTCGAGGAACCGCCGCCCGCCGCGGCCTCGGCCGAGGCCCTGGCCGCGGAGTTCGCGCGGCAGCTGGCCGCGGTGGACGCCTCCCCGCAGGGCCGCCGCCTGCAGCTGCTCCTGGCCGCGGAGGCCGCCGGCGCGCTCGTGGCGGCGGAAATGGAGCACCACGGCGTGCCGTGGGACACCGCGCGCCACGTGGCGCTCCTGGAGGACTCGCTCGGGCCCCGGACGCCCGAGGGCTCGCGCCCGGCGCGCCTCGAGGAGCTCGCCGCCGAGCTGCGCGCCGCCCTCGGCGCACCGCAGCTTAATCCGGATTCGCAGCAGGAGCTGCTGCGGGCGCTGCACCGTTGCGGGATCGAGGCCCGGAACACGAGCCAGTGGGAGCTCGCGGAGTTCGACCATCCCGCGCTCGAGGTCCTGAACCGCTACAAGAAGCTCTCCCGGCTGCACTCGGCGAACGGCTGGGCGTGGCTGGATGCGTGGGTGAGCGAAGGCCGCTTCCGGCCGGAGTACGTCGTCGGCGGGGTCGTGACGGGCCGCTGGTCTTCGCGCGGAGGCGGGGCGCTGCAGATCCCGCACTCGATCCGCGACGCCGTGCGCCCCGATCCGGGGCACGTGCTCGTGGTCGCCGACGCGGCGCAGCTCGAGCCGAGGATCCTGGCGGCCCTCTCGCGGGACCGGGCCCTCGCGGACGCCGCGCGCGGGCGCGACCTCTACCAGGGGATCGCGGACCTGGGCTTCGGCGGGGACCGGGCGAGCGCGAAGATCGCGATGCTCGGGGCGATGTACGGAGGCACGAGCGGGGAGTCGGGGCGCCTGCTGCCCCAGTTGACGCGCACCTTCCCCCAGGCGGTCGCGTTCGTCGAGGACGCGGCGCGAACCGGAGCCGCGGGCGGGGACGTGGCCACCTACCTGGGCCGCGGGGCCCCGCCGGCGTCGTCGGCGTGGCGGGCGGCGCAACGCAGTACGACGGCGGACGAGCAGCGCCGCGCGGACGCCGCGGCCCGGGCGCGGGGGCGGTTCACGCGCAACTTCGTGGTCCAGGGCACCGCGGCCGAGTGGGCGCTGTGCTGGCTCGGCGGGCTGCGGCGCCGGCTGCACGCGGAGTCCGTGCCGCTGGGCCGCGGGGGCCTCGTGTTCTTCCTGCACGACGAGGTCATGCTCCACGTGCCCGCGGAGTCGGCGGACCAGGTGGTCCGGATCGTCCAGGAATCCGCGGCGGAGGCGGCCGAGCTGATCTTCGGCCGGATTCCCGTGGAGTTCCCCGTCGGCGTCGCGACCGTCGACTCCTACGCCGACGCGAAGTAGCTCCCGGCTTATCCACAGGCCCGCCGTCGGCGGTGGCCGGCGCCGGGGCGCCTCCGTAGGCTCGCCGTAGGCCGGACGAGCGAAGGGAGCAGCGGATGACGGCAGTGGTCATCGACACGGGGGCGCTGTTCGCGTCCGCGCGCACCACGGGGGTGCTCGCCCAGCAGGTGGAGACGATCGCGGCATCCCTCGGACCCGCACTGTCCGGCAGCGCGGGGATGGCGGGCGGGGACGAGACGGGGCGGGAGTTCGGGACGGCCTACGACGCCGCGGCCAACGGCATCCTCGAGGGGCTGCGGTCCCACGCGCTCCACTTCGAAACGCTCGGGCGGATCCAGCACATCGCTGGCGCGGTGTACGAGGCCGTCGAGGCCGCCAACGCCGGGCTGGACGCCCCGGCCGTTCCGGCGGCCCCTGGCGGAACCGCGGCGCACTGCCCGCCCGGGCCGCCGAGCGCCGTGGGCGGAACGTGGGCCGGCGCGGACGAGTTGCAGTGGCTCCTCGACGCGGTCGGCGTCGGCTGGCCCCAGGCCTCCGCCCCGTCCCTCCGCTCCGCCGCGGCGGCGTGGTCCGCCACGGCCGCCCGGATCGACACCGCGGCCATCACCTTCCCCACCGATGCCGCCCGCCTGCTCTCCGGATGCTCGTCACGGGACACGTCGCTCGTCATCGCTGCGCTGCACCACGGAGCGGGCCAGCTGGGAGCGGTGGCCCAGGGCTGCCGCGACGCGGCCGCGGTGTGCGACGAGTTCGCCGCCGAGGTCGACGCCGCCCACGCCCAGTTGCGGACCGAGCTGCTCAACGCGGCACTCATGGTCGGCGTCGTCGGACTCGCGGGAGCGGCTCTGACACCCGTGACCTTCGGCGGAGGCGCCCTCGCGGGATCGGCCCTCAACGCGGGGCGGCTCGCCACGCTGGGCGCGGTCCTGAGGGGGATCGTCGGGCGCCTCGCCGGCGTCGGGGCCCAGCTCGCGTCCCGGCTCGGCCCCGTCGGGGAGGCCGTCCGCGGGGCGGTCTCCGCTCTCGGTGCGGCGACCGCCCCGTTGGGCGGCGCGGCCACGCGCTTCGCCGGCCACGTCGCCGCGGGCACCACCGGAATCCGCGCCATCGACGTGGGCAGCCGCGCGGTGACCTCGTTCGCGGCCACGCGGACCGGGAAGGCGCTCGGCTACGGCGCGGGACTGGCGCGCGACGTCGTGGCCGACGGCGTCGTGGCGACGGTGGCCAGCCGCGGGGGCGGCAAGCTCGCCGAAGGCGCCGTGACCCGGTGGCGCGCCGCCGGCAGGGATCCCGCGGTGCGCGCCGCGGCGGGGCGGGGCGGCCTCCTCGTTCCCCCGGGCGCCGCGCTGGCGGCGACGGCCCTGACGGTCCACAAGCGCCTCGGTGCCGTCGAGAACACCGTCGATCTCCTGCCCGGCCGCCGGTACGCCGACCAGGCAGGGACACCGCGGGCCCCGGGGCACGCGGGCCGGCTCGAGCGCCTCCAGTCCGTGGAACAGCGCGCGAACGCCTCGGGCCGCTGGGCCGCCCAGCCCGTGCGGCCCGGCGCCTCGGCGGCGGCGCTCGGAGCGCCGAACGTCCTGCACACGGGCACGGGCTCGGCGGCGCGCATCCCGGCTCCCCGGCCCGCTCCGCCGGTGAAGCCGGCACCGCCACCGGTTGAGGCGGCCACGCCGCGCCCCTCGCCAGAACCGCCGCAGGACTCGGACAACGAAGGCCGATGAACCCGCGCCGCGCCGCCGGGCCGGACCCTACAGCGGGGCGGGGACCTCGCGGCCGCGGTCCCACGGCTGGGTCCAGCCGAGCTCGTCGAACATCCGGTCCAGGACGATCGCCGTGAACCCCCAGATGAACGCGCCGTCGACGTCGAACGCGGGGGCGGCCCGGCGCAGTCCGTCCCGCTCCACGACGGCCATGACGCGGTTCGCCGGGTCCAGCAGGTCGGCCACCGGGACGCGGAACACCTTGGCCGACTCCGCAGGGTCCACGGCGAAGACCTCGGACTCGCGGCTCCACCATCCGATGACGGGCGTGACGAGGAAGTTGCTCACGGGTAGCTCGGCCTCCGGCAGCTCGCCGAGGATCTCGACGCCATCGGGGTCGAGCCCGGTCTCCTCGCGGGCCTCGCGCAGCGCGGCGGCGGTGCTGCCGTGATCGTCCGCGTCGATCCCGCCGCCCGGGAAGGCGATCTGCCCGGGGTGCTTGCGCAGGGTGTCGGCGCGCTGGACGAACAGGACGTCGAGGTCGGCGGGCACGGCCCGCGACTCGTGGTGGGCGGCGACGTCATCGAGCCGCCCGAAGAGGATCAGGACGGCGGCGCGGCGGGCACTGCCCGGCTCGACGGGCTTGAACCGCCAGCTGCCCGGCATCCGCACGGGGCCGGCGTCGGGGAGGCCCGCCCGTTCCCGGCGGGTGCGGCGGACGAGCTCCGCGAGCTCGCTGCGGGCGCTCACGCGTCCAGCCCGTAGCCCAGCGCCCGCAGTTCGCGCCGCGTGGCCCCGGACCGCATGAGCTCCAGGAGCTCGGTCCTGGCCGGGGCCAGCTCGTACTTGAGCAGCTTCGCGGCCCGTTCCGGGTCCGTCTCGCCCTCGCCGTAGGACGGGCAGAGCGTCGCGACGGAGCATGCGCCGCACGCGGGCTTGCGGGCGTGGCAGACGCGGCGTCCATGGAAGACGACGCGGTGGGAGAGCATCGTCCAGTCGGAGGGCTCGAACAGCTCGCCGACGGCATGCTCGACCTTGACGGGGTCCTGCTCCGCGGTCCACCCGAAGCGGCGGGAAAGCCGGCCGAAGTGGGTGTCCACCGTGATCCCGGGGACGCCGAACGCGTTGCCGAGCACCACGTTCGCCGTCTTGCGGCCGACCCCGGCGAGCGTGACGAGGTCCTCGAGGCGGCCCGGGACCTCGCCGTCATACTCGTCGACGAGCCGCCGGGCGAGCTTGAGCAGGTTCTCCGCCTTGGCGCGGTAGAAGCCCGTGGGCCGGATGAGCTCCCGCAGCTCCTCCGGGTCCGCCTCCGAGAGCGCGCGGGCGTCCGGGTAGCGGGCGAAGAGCGCCGGGGTCGTGGCGTTGACGCGCACGTCGGTGGTCTGGGCGGAGAGCACGGTCGCCACGACGAGCTCGAACGGGTTCTCGAAGTCCAGCTCCGGGACGGCGTAGGGATAGTCCTCCCCCAGCATCCGGTTGATCCGCCGGGCGCGCCGTTTCAGGGCGAGCGGGGTCTCTCCGCTAGGCACGTTCGACGTTGGCCAGATCGCGCAGGACGCCGATCCGGCCGTCGTTGTCCTGGACCAGGAACTCCCCGCCGCGGTCCTCGAGCGCGAGGATCCAGGCTCCGGGCTCCACCGTGAACAGGGCCGAGCCGGTGCGCTCGTCCCAGATCTGGCGGGTCTGCGGGACGGCGAACCAAAACGCCTGGTAGACGGGGGCGTCGTCGGCGCGGCGCGTGGCCTCCCACGGTTCCTCGTCCTCCTCCGGCTCCGGCTCCGCTGCCGGGGCGGGTTCGACGACGGACGCCGCCACCGTCTCGGGCGCCGGCTGGTGGGCGACGACGGAGCGGATGGCGGTCTCGGGCGCGGGCTCTTCCGCGGGCCCGGGTTCAGGCACGGACTCGGGCTCGGACGCGGACTCGTCGGCGGTCTGGTCCGCCACGTTCTCCGCGGCGGCCCCGGCGGCCCGCGCCCCGGCGGGATCCGAGGTGGCGGAGGCCTCGGCGTCGTCCCCTGCGGCGGGGGCCGCCGGCATCCCGGTCGCCCCGGGGGCGGGGACGGAGACGGGAACGACGGCGCTGCCGCCGGCCGCGGGATCGGCACCGTCGCTGCGCCCGGAGGTCGCCCGCGCCCAGAGCGCGGCGGCCTTCGAGGGGGCGGTTCCGGACCCGGGCGCCGAAGCGGCTTCCGTGGCGCGGACGGCGCGGAGCAGGAGCGGCCCGTCGCCGTCCTCGAAGTCGGCCGCGAAGCCGGGGATGGCCGCCGCGGCGGTGGTCGCGGAGATCAACGCGGCCGCGCCGAGCAGGCCCAGGAGGAAGGACGCATTCATGGACAGCACCGCGGCGAAGAAGAAGTAGAGGCCCGTGAGGATGCCGACGACCGATCCGAGCTGGTCGAGGGTCAGGGATCCGATCCGGACGAGGCGGCGGCCGCTGGCCCGGCGCCAGGCGAACGCCCCGGCGACGGCGAGCGGGAGGGCGAGCGTCACGAGCTGGTTGAACAACAGGCCGTTGAGGATCCAGAGGTTGGTCCACGTCCCCGGCACGGTCTGGAAGGGCAGCACGGAGCCGATGAGCAGCAGGAGCCCTCCGCCGATCGCCACGAGCTCGCGAAGCGTGAACGGTCCGGCCAGGGCCGTGGCGGTGCGGTCGTCCTGCGTGGCTGACAAGGCCATGGCGTCTCCTCTATGGTTCCCCCGCGTCCGGCCGGACGGCCGGAGTGCGTTCCGCTCCCCAGCTTAACCGTGCCGCGGCACCGCGGGGCCGTCCGCACCGCCCACGCGGCTCCCATCCGCCGCCGGCGGCGACCGTTCACCGCAGAATCCGCACGCTTCCCGTCTCGGAGTGTGACGGAGGACACCACAGGCCAGAGGCGCGCTGTAGCCTTGCTCACAGCACTTTTTACCGCTCCGAAAGGATCCGCCGTGCCTGAAACGACCACGTCCGCCCTGGACAATCTGCTGCACGAGAACCGCCGATTCGCCCCGGACGCCGGATTCGCCGCCCAAGCGGTCGCCGGCGCCGACCGCTACGAACGCGCGGCGGAGGACCGGCTGGGCTACTGGGCCGACCGCGCCCGCGAGACCCTCACGTGGGAGTCCGACTTCACCGAGACGCTCGACTGGACGGGCGCGCCGGTGGCGAAGTGGTTCGTCGGCGGGACGGTCAACGCCGCCTACAACGCCCTCGACCGGCACGTCGAGAACGGCCTGGGCGAGCGCGTGGCGATCCACTTCGAGGGCGCCCTCGGCGATTCGCGCTCCTACACCTACGCGGAGCTGACCGATGAGGTGAAGAAGGCGGCGAGCGCGTTCGAATCCCTCGGCGTCTCCAAGGGCGACCGCGTGGCCGTCTACCTGCCGATGATCCCCGAGGCCGTCATCACCATGCTGGCCTGCGCGCGGATCGGCGCCATCCACTCGGTGGTCTTCGGGGGCTTCTCCGCCGACGCCCTGCGTTCGCGGATCGACGACGCCGAGGCCAAGCTCGTGGTCACGGCGGACGGCACGTGGCGCCGCGGCAAGCCGAGCCCGCTCAAGCCCGCCGTCGACGCGGCCCTCGCCGCCCCGGGCCACACCGTGGAGAACGTCGTCGTGGTCAAGCGCAACGGCGAGCCCACCGAGTGGACCGAGGGCCTGGACCGCTGGTGGGACGACGTCGTCGGCGCCGCGGAGCCCGTGCACACGCCCGTCGCGCACGATTCCGAGCACCCGCTGTTCATCCTCTACACCTCCGGTACCACGGGAAAGCCCAAGGGCATCCTGCACACGACTGGCGGCTTCCTGGTCCAGGCCGCGGCGACCCACCGCGACACGTTCGACCTGCACCCCGAGACGGACGTCTACTGGTGCACGGCGGACATCGGCTGGGTCACGGGGCACTCGTACGTGGCCTACGGCCCGCTCGTGAACGGGGCCACCCAGGTGGTCTTCGAGGGCACCCCGGATGCGCCGCACCAGGGCCGCTGGTGGGAGATCGTCGAGAAGTACGGCGTCACGATCCTCTACACCGCGCCGACGGCGATCCGCACCATGATGAAGTGGGGACGGCACATCCCCGACGGCTACGACCTCTCGAGCCTGCGCGTCCTCGGCTCGGTCGGCGAGCCCATCAACCCCGAGGCGTGGATGTGGTACCGCGACGTCATCGGCTCCAACAACGGCAAGGGGGCCGACGGGCAGCCGGGGCCGCGCAAGGAGCACCCCGCCCCGATCGTGGACACCTGGTGGCAGACCGAGACGGGCGCGCACATGATCGCCCCGCTTCCGGGGGTGACGGAGACCAAGCCCGGCTCGGCGCAGGTCGCGGTCCCCGGCATCGCCGTGGACGTCGTGGACGAGCTCGGGGCGCCGGTGGCCAACGGCGAGGGCGGCTACCTCGTGATCCGCGAACCGTGGCCGTCGATGCTGCGCGGCATCTGGGGCGACATGGACCGCTACAAGGACACCTACTGGTCCCGCTTCGACGACATGTACTTCGCGGGCGACGGCGCCAAGAAGGACGAGGACGGCGACATCTGGCTGCTCGGCCGCGTCGACGACGTCATGAACGTCTCCGGCCACCGCCTCTCCACGACGGAGATCGAGTCCGCGCTCGTGTCCCACCCCACCGTCGCGGAGGCCGCCGTCGTCGGCGCGAAGGACGAGACGACGGGGGAGGCCGTCGTCGCGTTCGTCATCCTGCGGGGGGGCGCGGGCGAGAGCGAGGACGCCGTCCAGGAGCTGCGCAACCACGTGGCCAAGGAGATCGGCCCGATCGCCAAGCCCCGCACGATCCTCGTGGTCCCCGAGCTGCCGAAGACCCGTTCCGGGAAGATCATGCGCCGCCTGCTCAAGGACGTCGCCGAGGGCCGTGAGGTCGGCGACGCGTCGACCCTCGCGGACAACTCGGTGATGGCCCAGATCGCCGAGTCGCTGCGCAAGTAGCGCCGACAGCGGGGTGGGAGGTCCGGTCGCGGGCCTCCCACCCCGCCGTCTTGTCGCCGGACGACGCATCGTTCGCCCCCGCCGGGGCCCGGGGGTTTAATGGGCGCTATGACTGAAGCGACCACGTCCGCCCCGCGGAGAATCCTCGTCCTGAACGGCCCCAACCTGAACCTGTTGGGCACGCGCGAGCCGGAGGTCTACGGCCACCAGACGCTCGCCGACGTCGAGGAGGCCTGCCGCGCGGCCGCCGGCGAGGCGGGCTTCGAGCTCGAGTTCGCCCAGTCCAACCACGAGGGCGTCCTCATCGACGCGATCCACGCGGCGCGCGGCCGGGTGGCCGGCATCGTCTTCAACCCGGGCGCGTTCACCCATACCTCGATCGCCCTGGCCGACGCGGTCTCGGGCGTGCAACTGCCCGTCGTCGAGGTCCATTTGAGCAACGTCCACCGTCGCGAGGCCTTCCGCCACCATTCGTACATCTCCCCGGTCGCCGCGGCCGTGATCGTCGGCGCCGGGGTCAACGGCTACCGCCTCGGCATCGCGCACGTCGCCTCCCTGGGCTGAAGGGGGACGCCATGACCGTGGGGGCCACGGCCGCGATGTTCCAGGAGTACGCGAGGACCTGGTTCCCGGGGCATTCGGACGCGTACGCGCAGTGGGCGGCCGGCGTCGCCGCCGACGAGGGCCTGCTGGAGCTCCTGGTGGGGCTCCCGTCGCAGAAGCGCCAGCCCAATCTCGTGTTCGCCGCCGCGCGCTACCTCGGCTTCCCCGACGGGGACTTCGAGGAGCTCGCCGCATTCCTGCGCGGGCGCTGGGAGGAGGTCGCCGCCGTCGTCCTGGCCCGCCGCACGCAGACCAATGAGCCGGGCCGCTGCGCGACGCTGCTGCCCGCCTTCGCCCGGATCGCGGAGGAGACGGGCCGCCCGCTCTCCCTCATCGAGGTCGGCCCGTCGGCCGGGCTGTGCCTGCTGCCGGACCTGTATTCCTACGAGTACGACGCCGGGGCCCGGCTCGGGAGCGGCACCCCCGTCCTGTCCTGCACGACCTCGGGAGCCCCGCCGGTGCCGGCCCGGCTTCCGGAGGTCGCCTGGCGCGCGGGGGTGGACCTGAACCCCCTCGACGGCCGGGACCCGGACACGGTGCGCTGGCTCGAGTGCCTCGTCTGGCCGGGCCAGGAGCACCGGCTCGCGCGGCTGCGCGAGGCGCTCGCGACGCTGCAGTCGCTCGGGCCCGGCGTGCCCCGGCTGCGGCAGGGCGACCTCAACGAGCACATCGCGGACCTCGTCGCCGAGGCCCCCGCGGGGACCACGCCCGTGGTGTTCCACTCGGCCGTGCTCGCGTACCTGTCGCCGTACGACAGGAGCCGCTTCGCCCGGACCGTGCGCTCGCTGGACTGCCGCTGGGTGTCCAACGAGAGCTTCTTCATGGAGCCCGCCGGCGAGACGGTGCCGAGCGGGCGCCCGGGCTGGTTCACGCTCGCGGTCGACGGCGTGCCCGTGGCGCACACGGGCCAGCACGGCGCGGAGCTGCACTGGCTCGAGGGCGCGTAGGCCCGGCCGCCGTCCGCCGCTACCGCGGCGAGCAGGCGCCCGTGGAGACCTCGTCGGAGAGCGAGGGCGCCTCCTCGATGACGGGTGCGACCTCGTCGAGGGACAAGGCGTAGCCGACGTCGAGGTCGCCCTTGGCCTTGGCGAAGACGACGCCGACGAGCCGGCCCTGCGTGTCCACGAACGGGCCGCCCGAGTTGCCCTGCTCGACGTCCGCGCCGAGCTGGTAGATCCGCAGCGGCGAGGGGTCGGCGCCGTAGATGTTCTGCACCATGACGGAGCGCAGGGACTGCACGGTGGCGGCCTGGTTCTGGAACGGGCCGCCCGCCGGGTGGCCGAGAAACGCGCCCGCGTCGCCGACGCCGAGGTCCTCGCCGACCGGGATCGGGTCCAGGTCGAGGCCGTCGGTGGCGAGCACGGCGAGGTCGGCGGCGGCGTCGAAGTGGACCACGCGGGCCGGGACGGCACGGCCGTCGCGCGTGTTGACCACCGGCTCGGCGATGCCGGAGACCACGTGGGCGTTGGTGACGACGCGGTCCTCGGCGGCGACGAAGCCGCTGCCGGTCTGGTTCACGCCGCAGGCGAACGCGGTTCCGGTGATCTTCACAACGGATTCCCCGGCGCGCGCGACGCCCTCGGTGTCGACCTCGGCGTCCGGGACGGGCGTGGTGTCCGTCGGCGCGAACGGCTCGAGGAGCTCGGGGATGGTCTGGCCCATGACGAGCGAGCGGGCCTCGGCCATGGCGCCGGCGACGGGGTCGGGCGTGAGGGAGCGGATCGTGGAGATCACGCGGGAGTCGGCGAGCTGCTGCGAGAGGAGCGGGAAGCCCATGCTGGACACGGAGAACGCGATCGCGGAGAGCACGAGCGCCGCGACGGCCGTGTTGGCGAGGCCGCCGAGGATCCGGTCGAAGCTCTTGAGCACCGGGAAATTCAGCCACAATCGGATCCGGCCGCCGATCGCCGCGCCGATGCCCTGCCCGATGATGATCAGGACGACGGCCGCGGCGATGATCCAGAAGAGCCGCCACCCGGGATCCGCGACCCAGCTGGAGACGAGCGGGATCGAGAAGAACGCCGCGACGCCGCCGGCGACGAAGCCGACGATCCCCCCGAGCGTGACGAACAGGCCCTTGCGCAGGCCGGAGACGAGGAAGAACAGCAGCACCACGAGGAGCGCCACGTCCAATCCGCTGAAACCGAAGAACAACCCGAGACTCCCTACTGTTGCGGCCCCATTCCGCCCTTCGGAAAACCGTCCGCCCCACGGGCGGGCCGTGCCTCCAGTCTACGTTCCACGGCGGCGGAAACCGGTTCGCGCGAAGTCAACTCGGGCAATCGCCGCTGTGGAAGGTGTCACAACCCCCGGCTCTACGGCACAATGAGAAAAGCGCCAACGACACCTGACAGGAGATTTCATGGACATCGAGGTACTTCGCCGGGCACCACTCTTCGCGACGCTGGGCGACGACGTGTTCGGCGCGCTGACCGAGGAGCTCACCGAGGTCGACCTTTCGCGCGGGGCATCGGTCTTCCGCGAGGGCGACCAGGGCGACCAGCTCTACTTCATCGTTTCGGGCAAGATCAAGCTCGGCCGCACGGCCCCCGACGGCCGCGAGAACCTCCTGGCCGTCCTCGGCCCGGGCGAGCTGTTCGGTGAGATGGCGCTGTTCGACCCGAGCCCGCGCAACGCGACGGCGACGGCCGTGTCGGAGACCCGCCTGGCCGGGCTGCGCCACGAGAACCTGCGCAAGGTCATCCTGACCAGCCCGGAGGTCTCCGTGCAGTTGCTGCAGGCCCTGGCCCGCCGCCTCCGCCGCACCAACGAATCGCTCGCCGACCTCGTCTTCTCCGATGTCCCGGGCCGCGTCGCCAAGGCGCTCCTGGACCTCGCGGACCGCTTCGGCCGCCCCGCGACGGACGGCATCCTGGTGGCCCACGAGCTCACGCAGGAGGAACTGGCCCAGCTCGTCGGCGCCTCCCGTGAGACCGTCAACAAGGCCCTCGCCGAGTTCGTCCAGCGCGGCTGGCTGCGCCTCGAGGCGCGCGCCGTCGTGATCCTGGACATCCAGCGCCTGCGGCAGCGCTCGCGCTAGATCCACGCGCACGACGCCGGGGCCGCACCTTCAGCGCGAAGGTGCGGCCCCGGCGTCGTTCCGTCCCGGCTCCGGGCCGTCAGCGGCCCCGCGCGGCGCCGCCGCCCTCGCTCGCGGCGGCGAGATCGACCTCGAGCCGCCAGTGGGGCCCGCTCCCGGCGACCAGTTGGGGCCGGTAGCAGCGGGGCTCGCGGCGGTGGGAGAGGTAGGCGACCGCGCCGCGCGTCGTGGCGAGCTTCTCGAGCGTGAACTCCACGGCCGGGACCGTGGTCCGGCTCAAGGGAAGGCCCACGGTGTCCTCCTGGCCGGCGGCGTCGCCGAGGGCGGTCGTCTCCCGTTCCCGCACGAGCTCCCCCGCGGCGAGCCAGCGCGCCCAGACGCCCTTGCCGCGCAGGAGCGTGGCCCGCTGGTTCACGGGCAGGGCCGCGGCGAAGTAGCGGGTGTCGAAGCGGCGGTGGGCGAAGTCGGGGCTGATCCACCGCGAGAGCGGCCGCAGCAGGTCGGTGCGCAGGCCGAGCCCGCGCTGGGCCAGGAGCCGGCCGAAGCCGATGTCCTGTCCCGCGAGCGCCTCGCGGATCGACATCCACTCCGCGCTCGAGCAGTTCTCCACGATGGAGAGCCCGTCGGCACCGGCGAGCAGGACGCCGGTCTCCTCGAAGAGCTCGCGCAGCGCGGCCACGACGTGGCGGCGGGCCTCCTTGTGGTCGAGGACGTCGAGGCGTCGCGCCCAGTCCCCGGGCGAGGGGCCGAACCACGGCACCGGGTCGTCGTCCTCCGGCTCCACGCTGCCGCCGGGGAAGGCGATGCTGCCGAGCGGGGAGGCCCCGGGCCGGTATCCCAGGTAGGTCTCGACGCCGTCGGCCCCGTCCCGGACCAGGACGACGGACGACGCCGGTCGGGCCGCGCGCGGGGTCCGGGCCCCATGGGCGACCCAGCTCTCGGCCGCGCCGTCCTGCGACGGCGGCAACGCGAACGTCCGCCGGCTCAGGCCGCGCCGGAGCGCGTCAGCTGAATTCGGCGACGAGTTCAACTTCGACCGGCGCGTCCAGCGGGAGCACGGCCACGCCGACGGCGGAGCGCGCGTGGATCCCGGCGTCGCCGAAGACCTTGCCGAGCAGCTCGGAGGCCCCGTTGACGACCCCGGGCTGGCCCGTAAAGGACGGATCGGAGGCGACGAAGCCCACGACCTTGACGATCCGGCGGATGCGGTCGAGGTCGCCGATCACGCTCTTGACCGCCGCGAGGGCGTTGACGGCACACGTCGCCGCGAGCGCGTAGGCGGCCTCCGGGTCGACGTCGGCGCCCACCTTGCCCTTGGCTGTGAGTTCACCCTGAATAAACGGCAGCTGCCCCGAGGTGTAGACGTAGTCCCCCGAGACGACGGCGGGGACGTAGGCGGCGACGGGAGCGGCGAGGGGCGGAAGCTCGAGCCCGAGCTCGGCCAAACGGCGTTCGACGGCGGATGTCGGCTGGTTTTCCACGGTTCCTCCGGGCTCTTCGGTGCTACTGCTTGGGGCGCTTGAGGTAGGCCACCGGCGCGTTGCCGTCCGGTCCCGCGATGACGGTGACCAGCTCCCAGCCGTCCTCTCCCCACTGGTCGAGGATCTGCTTCGTGGCGTGAATGATCAGCGGCAAAGTCGCGTACTCCCATTTGGTCATAACCGATAGGTTAGCCGCTCCGGCTAAACTGGAAGGCATGGCCGGTCGTAAGTCTCCTTTTTTTGATACCGCAACCACCCTGGGCAAGATCGTCGCCTTCTTCGGGGTGAGTGCGCTCTGCGGAGTGCTCGCGGCGGGTCTGTTGATCCCTGCCGCGTCGGTCGCGGGGTCCAGCGCGTCGGCGGGCATCGAGTTCTTCGAGGCCCTCCCGGCCGAGCTGCGCGAGGAGCCGCTGTCCGTGCCCTCCCGCGTGCTCGCCAAGGACGGCTCCACGATCGCGACGTTCTACGCGGAGAACCGCGTCCCCGTGACCCTGGACAAGGTCTCGGAGAACATGCGCAAGGCGATCGTCTCCATCGAGGACGAGCGCTTCTACGAACACAACGGCGTCGACCTACGCGGCATCACGCGCGCCGCCGTCAGCAACCTCACGAGCTCCTCGCGCCAGGGCGCCTCGACGCTGACCCAGCAGTACGTCAACAACATGCTGATCAACGCCGACCACCTCAACGGCGTGGCCAAGGAGGACCTGACGATCTCCGGCGACAGCAAGTCCTACGGGGACAAGCTGCGCGAGATCAAGCTCGCGATCGCCGTCGAGAAGGAGTTCTCCAAGGACGAGATCCTGCAGGGCTACCTCAACATCGTGCTCTTCTCCGGGACGACCTACGGCGTCGAGGCCGCCTCGCAGCGCTACTTCTCGATCCCGGCCGCCGATCTGAACATCCAGCAGGCGGCGATGCTCGCCGGCATGGTGCAGCTGCCCAACGTCTACAACCCGGTGACCAATCCGGAGCTGACGACGAAGCGCCGCAACACGGTCCTCGGCGCCATGAAGCGCACGGGGGCGATCACGGCCGAGGAGTACGAGGAGGCCGTGGCCTCCGAGCTCGAGCTCAAGCCGCGCGAGCTGAAGTCCGGTTGCGTGGCCGCGCGCACCGCCGCCAACTTCTGCGACTACGTCTCCCGCCTCATCACCTCCGACGCCTCGTTCGGCAAGACGGTCGAGGACCGCACGCGCCTGCTCTTCCGCGGCGGCCTGACCATCAAGACGACGCTCGACCCGCGCCTGCAGAAGGAGGCGGAGACGGAGACCAGGAACGCCATCCCGGCCGACGACGAGTCCAATCTCGGCACCGCCCTGGTCTCCGTGGAGCCCGGCACCGGCAACATCCTCGCCATGGCGCAGAACAAGCAGTACGGCCCGCAGGACGGCACCGAGTACACGGAGTTCAACTTCGCCGTGGAACGCTCGCTGGGCGGCTCGGGAGGCTTCCAGGGCGGCTCCACGATGAAGCCCTACACGACGCTCGCGTGGCTCGAATCCGGCCACAACATGTGGGACACGGTCGACGCGCGCCGGGACAAGTATCCGGACACCTACCAGTGGAAGGCCTCGTGCCTCCCGGGCGGTTCCGTGCGGACGTACTCCGACGATGGCGTTTGGGACGTCAACAACGCCTCCGCCGGCTTCAAGCGCTCGATGAACGTCGACTACGGGCTCTACTGGTCGATCAACACGGCCACGGTGGCCCAGGCCGCCCAGCTCGACCTGTGCGACATCGCCGACGCCACGGCACGTCTCGGGGTCCTCGACCAGTCCAATCAGGACAAGGAAACGGGCGAGACGCTCGGGATCTCACCCGCGAACCCCTCGTTCGTCCTCGGCTCCGCCCAGATCACCCCGCTCTCCCAGGCCGCGGCGTTCGCGGCGTTCGCCAACGAGGGCGAGTACTGCAAGCCCCGCGCCCTGACCTCCGTCGAGGACGCGGCGGGGAACCAGTACAAGGTCCCCGGCGTCGACTGCTCGCAGCAGATCGACGAGAAGGTCGTCCGCAACCTCAACGGCACGCTCTCCAAGATCGCCTCCCAGCGTGTCGCCCGCGGCACCGTCAACGTCCCGATCGCCGGCAAGACGGGCACGAACAACGGCGCCTCCTCCACGTGGTTCGTGGGCTACACGACGGGCGTCTCGACCGCCGCGTGGGTGGGCCGCAACACCGGCAACGAGAACATCTTCTCGACGCGGATCAACGGGCAGCTGTACCCGCAGGCGGATTCCTCGACCTTCGCCTCGCCGATGTGGCTCGCGTACATGAAGGACGTCGTCGGGTACTACCCGGCCGAGGGCTTCGGCCGTCCCGATTCCCGCCCGGCACCGGTCGTCACGCCGAGCCCGTCGGCGCCGCGGAACTCCGGCAACGACTCCTCCGACAACGGAGGCGGAAACGACTCCGGGGGCAACGACAACGGAGGCGGAAACGACTCCGGCGGTAATGACAACGGCGGGGGGAACGACGCCGGTGGAGGCAACGGCGGCGGCCAGGACGAGCCGACCCCGCCGGAGGACGACGAGTAGGCATGGGCGTGGCGGGGGAACTGTCCAGGATCGCCACCAAGGGCGCCTGGGCCGCCGGCGCGGCGCTCGCCGCGGGCGGCCTCGCGTTCGGCTACGGGCTCTCCGAGCGGAACCGCTTCCAGGTCCGCCATGAGTCGCTCGCCGTGCTCCCGCGCGGCGCGGCGCCGCTGCGCGTCCTGCACTTGAGCGACATCCACATGGTGCCCGGGCAGGAGTCCAAGCGGCAGTGGCTTCGCTCGCTCGCCGGGCTGCGTCCCGACCTCGTGGTCAACACGGGCGACAACCTCAGCCACCACGACGCGGTCCCGGCCCTCCTGGAGGCGCTCGAGCCGCTGCTCGAGGTGCCGGGCGTGTTCGTCCCGGGCTCGAACTGCTACTTCGCGCCGCGCCTGAAGAACCCGCTGCGCTACCTCCGCGGCCCATCCGGCCCGCCGCGCAGCGCGGCCCGCGACGAGCTGCCGTGGCGGCGGATGCACGAGGCCTTCGGCTCGGCGGGCTGGATCAACCTCAGCAACCGGCACCAGTCGGTGCCGTGGGGTCCCTTGCGGCTCGACTTCTCCGGCGTCGACGATCCGCACCTGGGCCGGGACGCGTTCGCCGGGTGGCCGCGCGGCTCGTCCACCTCCGGAGAGGCCCCGCACGTGCGCATCGCCCTGGCCCACGCTCCCTACCAGCGCGTCCTGGACACGTTCGTGGACGCGGGCGCCGACGTCGTCTTCGCGGGCCACACCCACGGCGGGCAGGTGTGCCTGCCAGGCTACGGCGCGCTCGTGAGCAATTGCGACCTCCCGACGTGGCGCGCCCGCGGCCTCTCCTGGTGGGAGCATTCCGGCCGCGAGGTCCCGCTCAACGTCTCGGCCGGGATCGGCACGTCCCGCTTCGCGCCGATCCGGATCGCGTGCCCGCCCGAGGCCGTCGTCGTGACGCTCACGGCGCGCACGGCCTGACCGGGCGCCGGTCCGATAGCGACCGCGGCGGCACTGCGCGATTGATGACTGCCAACCGCTCGGGGTAGGGTGGATTTGCTTGCTGTAGGCAAACAACCATGGATCGAGGTCACCACGCGTGGTGCAGCACCAGACGGGCCACTCCACTCCCGGCGAGAACACGCCCCTGCTCAAGACCTTCGGCCGACTCGCGCCGCAGCTGAAGCCCATCCTCCCGCGCCTGCTCCTCGGCTTCCTCTGCGCCCTGGCCGCCGGCGTCGTCGCCCTGACCATCCCGCAGGTCCTGCGCGGCCTCGTCAACTCGGTGCTGCACGCCGGCGGGGCGAGCACCGAGGTCTGGATCGCCGCGGGCGTCGTCGCGGGGCTCGGCCTCCTCGAGGCCGTTCTCGTCTACCTGCGCCGTGTCTTCGTCATCACGCCGGCCGCCCGGATCGAGACGCAGCTGCGCGTGAGGCTCTACCGCCACCTGCAGGACCTCCCCGTCGCCTTCCACGACAAGTGGGGCTCCGGCCAGCTCCTCTCCCGTTCCATGGCGGATCTCGGGCTGATCCGGCGCTGGCTCGCCTTCGGTTCCATCATGCTCGTCGTCGCCACGGTCACGGTCGTCGTCGGCCTCGTGCTGATGTTCTCCAGCAACTGGCTGCTCGGCACGATCTACCTCGCGGGCGCGATCCCGATCACGATCCGCGCCTTCTACTTCCGCAACGTCTTCCGCGCCGCGAGCCGGCTCAGCCAGGACCAGGCCGGCGACCTCGCCACAACGGTCGAGGAGTCGGTGCACGGGATCCGCGTGCTCAAGGCGTTCGGCCGCGGCCGTCACGCCCTCGAGGGCTTCAGCGTCCAGGCCGAACGGCTGCGGGACACCGAGATCAGCAAGGCCCGCTCGCTCTCCGGCTTCCTGATGTTCGTGGTCTCCGTCCCGGAGATCACGCTCGGGATCGGCCTCTTCGTCGGCGTCTGGCTCACGGCCCGCGGCGAGCTCACGGTCGGCGAGGTCGTCGCGTTCTTCGCCACGGCCGCCGTGCTCGCGGGCCCCGTCGAGGGCATCGGCATGCTGCTGGGCATGACCCTGACCACCAAGACGGCGCTCGACCGCCACTACGACGTCATGGACACGCCCAACACCATCACCTCACCCGCCGCGGCCGAGGCCCCGGCCTCGCCGCGCGGACACCTCGAGCTGCGCGGGCTCTCCTTCCGCTTCCCCGACGCGAAGCCCGGTTCCACCCCCGTGCTGAACGGCGTGGACCTGGAGATCCTGCCCGGGGAGACCATGGCGCTCGTCGGCACGACGGGCAGCGGCAAGTCCACCCTCCTGCAGCTCGTGCCGCGGCTCTATGAGGCCACGGGAGGGCAGATCCTGCTGGACGGCGTGGACGTGCGCCGGTACGACGTCGAGGCGCTGCGGACCGCGATCGCCGTCGCCTTCGAGGACACGACCCTGTTCTCCTCCTCCATCCGGGACAACGTCCTGCTCGGGGCCCGCCCCTCGCCGGGCCAGTCCCCCGACGACGCGCTCGCCGAGGCCCTCGAGACGGCGCAGGCCGGCTTCGTCCACTCGCTGCCCGACGGCGTCGACACGCTCATCGGCGAGGAGGGCCTGTCCCTGTCCGGGGGCCAGCGGCAGCGGATCGCGCTCGCGCGGGCGATCGCGGCCAAGCCGCGGCTCCTGGTCCTCGACGACCCGCTCTCCGCCCTCGACGTCAAGACCGAGGAGGCCGTCACGGAGCGCCTGCGCGAGGTCCTCGCCCGGACCAGCACGCTGATCGTCGCCCACCGCCCGTCGACCGTCATGCTGGCCGACCGCGTGGCCCTGCTCGACGGCGGGAGGATCATCGACGTGGGCACCCACGCCGAGCTCCTGCGGCGCAGCGACCACTACCGCCATGTCATTGCCAGCCTCGACGAGCCGCCGAGCGTCGAAGAGGTCCTGGACGCCGGGGAGGAGAAGCGATGAGCGCAACACCGGAGAAGCCCCGCCACGGGGTCGCGGGCGAGGACCAGATCGTCCTGGACCGCGACGACCGCCAGCGCGTCCGCGCGCGTTCGTGGCGCCTGCTCGCGCTCCTCGCCGGCCCCCTGCGCGGAATGCTGGCCCTGACGATCGTCCTCGTCGTCGTCTCCAACCTGGCCCGCGCCTCGTTCCCACTCATCATCGCGTGGGCGATCGACTGGGCCCTGCCCGAGCTGATCGCCGGGCGGGCCGCCGCGCTCGGCGTGACGGGCGGCCTGTATCTCGTCGCCGCCGTGCTCGCGGGCGGCCTGCTCGGCTGGTACAACCTCTGCACGGCCAAGGTCAGCCAGGCGATGCTCCTGGACCTGCGCCTGCGCGTCTTCCGGCACACGCAGCGCCTGAGCCTCGAGTTCCATGAGAACTACACGTCCGGCCGCGTCATCTCCCGGCAGACCTCCGATCTGGAGACCCTGCGCGAGCTCCTGGACCAAGGCGTGTCCCAGCTCGTCTCCGGGGTCGTGTTCATCGTCTTCACGGCGGCGAGCATCTTCCTGCTGGACTGGCGCAGCGGGCTCGTCGTGCTCTGCGCGGCCGTGCCGATCGCCGTGGTCTTCCGCTGGTACCAGAAGCGCTCGGAACTGCTCTACCGCGAGTCCCGCGTGGTCTCCGCACGGCTCATCACGACGTTCGTGGAGACCATGACGGGCATCCGGGCGGTCAAGGCCTTCCGCCGGGAGCGGGAGAACAACGAGCGCTACGACGACGTCGCGAGTGAGTACCGGGACAACTCCATCCGCTCCATCAACCTTTTCGGGATCCTCCAGCCCACGCTCGTGCTGCTCGGCAACCTGACCGTGGCGACAGTGCTCCTGCTCGGCGGGTTCCGCGTCCTGGACGGCACGCTCGCCGTCGGCGTGCTCGTGGCCCTGCTGCTGGCCTGCAAGCGCGTCTTCCAGCCCGTGGAGTCCATCGCCATGTTCTACAGCTCCCTGCAGGCCGCCACGGCCGCGCTCGAGAAGGTCTCGGGCCTCCTCGAGGAGCAGCCGACCGTCGTCGAACCCTCCCAGCCGGTCCGGCTCGAGGATCCGCGCGGCGAGGTCCGCTTCGAGGACGTCGAGTTCGGCTACGGCGACGGGCCCGTCGTCATGCCCACGTTCTCCCTGGACATCCCGGCGGGGCAGACCGTCGCCGTGGTCGGCCAGACGGGCGCGGGCAAGTCCACGATCGCCAAGCTCGTCGCCCGGTTCTACGACGTCCGCTCCGGCGCCGTCACGCTCGACGGCGTCGACCTGCGCGGACTCTCCAACGCGGACCTGCGCCGGGCCGTGGTCATGGTGACGCAGGAGGCCTTCCTGTTCTCCGGCTCCGTCGCCGAGAACATCGCCCTCGGCCGGCCCGGGGCCAGCCGGGAGGAGGTCGTCCTCGCGGCCCGGGCCGTCGGCGCCCACGAGTTCATCCTCTCCCTGCCCGACGGCTACGACACCGATGTGAACAAGCGCGGCGGCCGGGTCTCGGCGGGACAGCGCCAGTTGATCTCCTTCGCCCGGGCCTTCCTGGCCGATCCGGCCGTGCTGATCCTGGACGAGGCGACCTCCTCGCTCGACATCCCGAGCGAGCGGCTCGTGCAGGAGGGCCTGCGCAAGCTCCTGGGCCAGCGGACGGCGCTCATCATCGCGCACCGCCTCTCGACGGTCGAGATCGCCGACCGGGTGCTCGTGGTCCACGGCGGCCGGATCGTGGAGGACGGGACGCCGGCCGAGCTCGTCGCCGCGGACGGCCGCTTCGCCGCCCTGCACCGTGCCTGGAAGGACAGCCTGGTCTAGCTCCGGACGCGCCGGCGCCTCCCGCCACGTCACCGTGGGGGGAGGCGCCGTCGTGCGTCAGGGCGTCGGCATCTAGTGCGGCCAGTCGCCGACCTTAGCCGTGGTGGTGCTGTGCGGCCAGTCGCCGACATTGATGGTGGCGTGCGGCCAGTCGCCGACCTTGAGGGCGCGGTGCGGCCAATCGCCAACGGCCACGCTCTGGGTTGTCTCCGCCGAGGTGGTGGTCGCGTGCGGCCAGTCCCCCACTGCCAGGAAAGCGGCGCCGGCCAGGGCCGACGCTGCAGCGAACGCCGCAAAGAACTTCTTCATGCTCTACTCCTTCAAAAGGTACTCAACACAGCCCTTATCAAGTGGCGTTCCACTTAACATTCATTGTAAATTAGTGGAAACGCGATTCGTCAAGGGCTCGCTTTGATGCACTTGCCGGACTTAACCACCCGAGATTTCGACCATGCAAGCTAAGGGGCTCCATTGGGCATCAAATTCGGAGAGAAGCTGCGGCAGGCCCGCCTGCGGCACAAACTGACCCAGGCGCAGCTTGGTGCCGGCAAGTACTCCACGAGTTACATCTCCCTGCTGGAGACCGGCAGCCGCGAGCCCACCTCGGAGATCATCACGGAGCTCTCGGCCCGGCTGGAGCTGGACCGCGAGGTCATGGAGTCCTGGAACACCCCCGTCTCCGCCGACGAGGCAGAGTTCGTGCTGCTCGAGCACCGGGCCCGCCAGTCCTACCTCGCCCGCGAGTACACGGATGCGGAGGCCACGTCCATGGAGGCCGCGACGGTCGCCCTGCGCCTGAAGAACTCGAGCGCCTGGTGGAACATGATGTTCCTGCGCGCGGAGGCCCTGAGGGACCAGGGCCGCTTCGATGACTACCGCGCGGCCGCCGAGGAGGTGCTCACGCACCCGCTGACCGAGGAATCGCTCGCGCTCAAAGTGCGCGCCGAGACGCTCGTCGCGAATGCCTACCTGGGCCTGGGAAAGCTCCACATCGCCGTCGAACACGCCCTCAAGGCCGTCGAACAGGGCCGCGAGCTCCCGGGCGACTCGCTCATCTACATCGGCTCCCTCTACGCGCTGATCGCCTCGCTCGCCGAGTCCGGCCAGCTCGAGCAGGCCTGGTCCACGTGCCAGACGCTGTCCGAGGCCGTCGCCCAGGGCGCGCCGAGCCAGACGGCGGGCAGCGCCTACTGGGCGATCGGCAATGTCGCCTTCAAGCGCCAGGACATCGAGGCCGGGCTGCTCAACCACCGCCTCGCCGCCGAGCGCCTGCGCCCCGCGAGCGACATCGAGCTGTGGGCGCGCTTCAACAAGGCCTCGGCCTCGATGCGCCTCGCCGCCGGCGTCGTCGAGGAGGAGACGCTGCAGTGCATCGAGCGGGCCGAGCTGGCCCTGAGCGTCATCGGCGGCAATCCGGCCGAGTCCCTCGAGCTCCAGCTGATCCGCGGCCGCTGGCTGCACCTGAACGGCCAGCCGGACCAGGCCCTCGAGCAGCTCGAGCCGGTCATCGAGGGCCGCGAGCTCCTGTCCCAGCACCTCCAGGGCGAGCTGGACCTGCTCACGGCCCGCTCCCTCGTGGGCACGGGCCGGCCCCAGGACGCCCTCGAGCACCTCGCGAGCGCCCAGCGGGCCTTCGCCTCGGCCGGGTCGCCGGACCGTGCCTCCCTCGCGATCGAGCTCGCCACGGAGATCCGCTCCTCCAAGCGCTGAGGCGCGCCCGTGCGTCGGAACCCGGGGCGCCTCGTGGACGCTCAGGCGCTGAAGGCCCGCCCGGTGAGGCGCTCGTAGGCCTCGACATAGCGGGCGCGCGTGCGCTCGACGACGTCGGCGGGCAGCGCCGGAGGCTGCTCGCCGGACGCCTTGTCCCAACCGGAGTCCGGTCCCGTGAGCCAGTCGCGCACGTACTGCTTGTCGAACGACGGCTGGGCGCGGCCGGGGGCGTAGAGCGCGGCGTCCCAGAACCGCGAGGAGTCCGGGGTGAGCACCTCGTCGCCGAGCGTCACGGCGCCCGTGGCGGGGTCCACGCCGAACTCGACCTTGGTGTCGGCGAGGATGATCCCGCGCTCGCGGGCCACGGCCTCCGCGCTCGTGTAGACCTCGAGCGTCAGCCGGCGCAGCTCGTTCGCGGCGTCGGCGCCCACGAGCTGTTCGACCTGGGCGTAGCTGATGTTCTCGTCGTGCTCGCCGACCTCGGCCTTGGCCGACGGCGTGAAGAGCGCGGGTTCGAGGCGCGAGCCGTCCACGAGCCCCTCGGGCAGCGGCAGCGAGCACACGGTCCGCGAGGCCCGGTACTCCGCCAGGCCCGAGCCGGTCAGGTAGCCGCGGGCGATGCACTCGACCGGGAACATCTCCAGCTTGCGGCACACCATGGCCCGCCCGGCGACGGCCTCGGGGACATCGGTGGAGAGGACGTGGTTGGCGATCCCGCCGAGGGTCTCGAACCACCACAGGCTCAACTGGGTCAGCACCTTGCCCTTGTCCGGGATCTCGGTGTCCAGGACGAAGTCGTAGGCGCTGATCCGGTCGCTCGCGACGACGAGCACGCGGTCGTCGAGGGCGGGGTCCTCGGGCGCGTAGAGGTCGCGCACCTTGCCGGAGTACACGTGCCTCCAGCCGTCCAGCACGGCGGCCCGTGCCGCGAAGCCGGCCATCAGAGGGATCCCCCGCCGCCGTGGCCCGTGCCCGGCAACCCGGGCTCGATCCCGCCCTGCGCCGCCTTGAGCGCGATGTCCGTGCGGAACTGGCCGCCGTCGATCCGGATCTTCGCGACGCCGGCGTAGGCGGCCTCGCGCGCGGCGTCGAGCCCCTCGCCGAGCCCGACGACGGCGAGCACGCGCCCGCCCGCGGTGGCGACCGCCCCGTCGTCGTCCAGCGCGGTGCCAGCGTGCAGGACCGAGACGCCGGGCAGCGCCGCGGCCTCCTCGAGGCCCCCGATCACGTCGCCCGTGCGCGGGGTCCCGGGGTAGCCGGCCGAGGCGAGCACGACGCCCACGGCCGTCTCGCTGCGCCAGCGCAGCTGCTCGGCGTCGTCGAGCGTGCCGCGCGCCGCGGCGAGCAGCACGCCGCCGAGCGGGGTCTTGAGCCGGGCGAGGACCGCCTGGGTCTCGGGATCGCCGAAGCGCGCGTTGAACTCGATCACGCGCACGCCGCGGCGGGTCAGCGCCAGACCGCAATACAGCACGCCCGTGAACGGGGTGCCGCGGCTGGCCATCTCGCGGATCACGGGGTAGGCGACGCGCTCCATGACCTCGTCGACGAAGCCCACGGGCAGCCACGGGAGCGGCGTGTAGGCGCCCATGCCTCCCGTGTTGGGGCCCTCGTCGCCGTCGAAGATGCGCTTGAAGTCCTGGGCCGGGGCCAGGGGGACGGCGTGCTTGCCGTCGGAGATGACGAAGAGGGAGACCTCGGGGCCGTCCAGGAACTCCTCGATCACCACGGTGCCGCCGGCGGCGAAACAGGCCTCGGCGTGGGCGAGGGCCTCTGCGCGGTCCTGGGTGACCACGACGCCCTTGCCGGCGGCGAGCCCGTCGTCCTTGACGACGTAGGGGGCGCCGAAGGCGTCGAGCGCGTCGGCCGCCTCCTCGGCGTTCTCGGCGACGCGGGCCATGGCCGTGGGCACGCCGGCCTCCGCCATGACCTCCTTCGCGAACGCCTTGGAGGCCTCGAGCCGGGCCGCTGCCCGGGTGGGCCCGAAGACGGGGATGCCGGCCTCGGCGAGCGCATCGGCGACGCCAGCAGCGAGCGGGGCCTCGGGTCCGACGACGACGAGGTCGGAGCCGAGCGCGCGGGCCAGGGTCACGACGGCGGCCGGGTCCTGGGCGTCGACGGGCCGGACCTCGACGTCCTGGGCGATCCCGGCGTTACCCGGGGCGCAGACCACGGACTCGACGTAGGGGTCGGCGAGCAGGGAGCGGACAAGGGCGTGTTCGCGGCCACCGGGGCCGATGACGAGTACCTTCACGATCCCCCAGCCTACCGGGGATCGCCCGCGCCGCGGGGGTCGTAGGCTGTCATCATGCGTGAGGAAACACGGTGGGAAGCCAAGGTCCGTGCCTCGCCCGGGCATTCGCAGTGGTACATCGACCGCTTCGCCGCGATGCGCGCCGAGGGCGCGGACCTCGACGGCGAGGCGCGGACGGTGGACGCGATGCTGCCGCGCGGGGCCCGCGTGCTCGACGCCGGGTGCGGGCCGGGGCGCGTCGGCGGCGCGCTCGCCGCCCGCGGCCACCGGGTGCTCGGCGTGGACGTGGATCCGGCGCTCATCGCGGCCGCGCGGGCCGATCACCCCGGCTCCGATTGGCGCGTGGGGGACCTCGCGGAGCTGGATCTGGCGGACGACGCCGGTGCCCCGCTCCGCTTCGACCTCGCCGTCTGCGCGGGGAACGTCCTGCTCTTCATCGCCCCGGCTTCAGGGGCCCGGGTGCTGGGCCGGATCCGTGAGCACCTGGCCGAGGACGGGCGCCTCGTCGTCGGCTTCGGCCTGGACCGGGGGTACGCTCCCGGGGAGTTCGCGGCCGACGCCGCCGCGGCGGGCCTCGTCGTCGACGCCCGCTTCTCCACGTGGGAGCTGCGCCCCTTCACGCCCGGCTCGGACTTCCTCGTCGCGTTCCTCTCCCCCGCCCCGTAGCCGCCGCCCGACGTCCGGGCGCGGCCCCGGCGTCGTCCCCCTCGGCCCGGACCCGGTCCGCCGCGCCCCTAGACTGGGAGTCATGCCCGAAACCTTCACCTCGGCCGATGCCGTGGACCTTGCCGTCGTCGACCGGAACGGCTTCGTCGAGTCGCGCCACCAGGGCACGGCCGTCGTCGTGGGTCCGGGCGGCGACGTCCTGCTCGAGCTCGGCGACGGCGCCGCCCCCGTCTTCCCGCGATCGACCCTCAAGCCGTTCCAGGCCCTGGCCTCGATGCAGTCCGGCGTCCCGCTGCGCGGCGCCGAGGTGGCCCTGGCCTGCGCGAGCCACGTGGGCAGCCGCGAGCACATGGACCTCGCCGCGTCCATGCTGGCCAAGGCGGGGCTCGACGAGTCCGCGCTGCGCTGCCCCGAGGCGTGGCCCCAGCACGAGGCGACGCGGACGGAGCTCGTGCGCTCCGGAGCCGCACGCTCGCGACTCGCCTTCAACTGCTCCGGCAAGCATGCCGCGTTCCTCTGGGCCTGCACGGAGAACGGCTGGGACACGGAGTCCTACCTGGACCCGGGGCACCCGCTGCAGCGCCGCGTGGTCGAGGTCGTCGAGGAGTACGCCGACGAGCGGATCGCGCACCTCGCCGTCGACGGCTGCGGCGCCCCCGTTCCCGCGATCTCGCTGCGCGGGCTGGCCCGGGCGACCTCGCGGCTGTCCCGCTCACCCGGCAACAAGGCCTCCGACGCGCGGGCCACGACGATCGCCACCGCGATGCTCGACTACCCGTGGGCCGTCCACGGCCACGGCGAGGAGAACACGGTGGTCATGGAGGAGACGGGGGTCATCGCCAAGCTCGGGGCCGAGGGCGTGCTGATCCTCGGGGCACCGGACGGCACGGCCTGCGCGCTCAAGATGCTCGACGGCAACGGACGCGCCGCGACGCTCGTGGGGCTGACCCTGCTCGCCGCGGCTGGCGCCCTCGACACGCGGCGGCTCTCCACGGCCCTCGAGCTGACCAACCGGCCCGTCCTCGGCGGCGGACAGGCCGTGGGGCGGATCCGCCTCGCAGCCCCCGTCGTCGCCGTGCTGGACTGACCGTGGCCGTCAAGCGCCGCATTGCCGCTGACTCCGGGCTCGCCGCCCTGCGCGCCTGGCGCGGGGCCGGCTCGGACGTGGCGGCCGTGCCGCGGCCCTCCGCAGCGACCGCCGTCCGGTACGCCCTCGAGGAGCTCTCCGCGGCCGCCGAGGGCAACTCCGTTGAGGTCCGCGTCCCCCCGTTCGGCGTGGCCCAGTGCATCCCGGGCCCCCGCCACACGCGCGGCACGCCGCCGAACGTCGTCGAAACGGACGCCCAGACGTGGCTCGCGCTGGCCGCGGGGGACCTGTCATGGGACGAGGCCGTGGCGGCCGGCCGCGTCTCGGCTTCCGGGGTCCGCGCCTCGCTGTCCGGCGTGCTCCCGCTCTTCGGTACCCTTTAAGGCATGTCCACGCCTGATCCGACCCCCTCCCCCGACGGCCCCGCACACGACGACGGCCGCATCGAGGTCGAGGTCCGCAGCGCGCCGAGGTTCTGGCCGTTCCTCGGCGCAGGCGCCGCGCTCGGCATCCTCGCCGCGCTCGTCTCCGCCTACACGGGCGAGGAGAGCGCCGAGTTCACCCGCGCCGCCGTCGCGGGGTTCCTCGCGGTGCTCTTCGGGCTCGCCGGAGTGCTCGTGGGCGCGCTCGCCTACCTGGCCGTGGACCGGATCCTGCGCCAGCGCGCCCGGCACGGGACCGCGGTCCCCGTCGAGCCCGACGACGCCGCCTGAGCCGCCGCCCGGGCGCCGCGTCACGCGCGGGATCCGGGGGCGCGGGCACGCGGACCGCATGAGAGAATGGTGCACATGGCGCGTGGTGACGGAAGACTTTCGCATGATCTCTTGCCCGACGAGAAGGGGCCGCAGGACGAGTGCGGCGTCTTCGGCGTCTGGGCACCCGGCGAGGACGTCGCCAAGCTGACCTACTACGGCCTCTACGCCCTGCAGCACCGCGGCCAGGAGTCGGCCGGCATCGCCACCTCCGACGGCAAGCGGATCAACGTCTACAAGGACATGGGTCTGGTCTCCCAGGTGTTCGACGAGAACACGCTGAACTCCATGACCGGGCACATCGCCATCGGCCACTGCCGCTATTCGACGACGGGCGCGAGCCACTGGGCCAACGCCCAGCCGACCCTCGGCGCGACGGCCGAGGGCACGGTCGCCCTGGCCCACAACGGCAACCTCATCAACACGGCCGAGCTCATGGAGATGGTCGTCTCCGAGCAGGGCAGCAAGTTCCGCGGCGAGCTCGCCCAGGGCAACACGACGGACACGGCGCTCGTCACGGCGCTCCTGCGCGGCGAGGAGGGGACCTCCCTCGAGGAGACGACGCTGAAGCTGCTGCCGAAGCTGCGCGGCGCCTTCTGCTTCGTCATGATGAACGAGGGCACGCTCTACGCCGCCCGGGATCCGCACGGCGTCCGCCCGCTCGTCCTGGGCCGCCTCGAGCGCGGCTGGGTCGTGGCCTCGGAGCAGGCCGGCCTGGCCACGGTCGGTGCGAGCTTCATCCGCGAGATCGAGCCCGGCGAGTTCATCGCGATCGACGAGGACGGCATCCGCACGCAGCGCTTCGCGGAGGCCACGCCCTCCCATTGCGTCTTCGAGTACGTCTACCTGGCCCGCCCGGACGCCGCGATCAACGGCCGCTCCGTGTACGAGTCGCGCGTCGAAATGGGCCGCCAGCTGGCCCGCGAGAACCACGCCGAGGCGGACATCGTCATCCCCGTCCCCGAATCCGGCACCCCGGCGGCGATCGGCTACGCCGAGGAGTCCGGGATCCCGTTCGCGCACGGCTTCGTGAAGAACGCGTACGTGGGCCGCACCTTCATCCAGCCCTCGCAGACCCTGCGCCAGCTCGGGATCCGGCTCAAGCTCAACGCGCTCGAGCCCGTCATCAAGGGAAAGCGCGTCGTCGTCGTCGACGACTCGATCGTCCGCGGAAACACCCAGCGGGCGATCGTGCGGATGCTGCGCGAGGCCGGCGCGGCCGCGGTGCACGTGAAGATCTCCTCTCCGCCCGTGAAGTGGCCGTGCTTCTACGGCATCGACTTCGCCTCCCGGGCCGAGCTCATCGCCAACGGCGCCACGATCGACGAGATCACGACGTCCATCGGCGCCGACTCCCTCGCGTACATCTCCGAGGACGGCATGATCGGGGCCACGCGGCAGGAGCGGAGCCGCCTGTGCACCGCCTGCTTCACGGGCGACTACCCGATCGATCTGCCCGCCGCCGACCGCCTCGGCAAGAACCTCCTGGAGCGGGCCAACGCGGGCGTCTCCGACGGCTGCGATCCGGGACCGGACGCGGAGCTCGAGGCCTCGCTGACCGCCGCCGACAAGACCCCCAGCACCAAGTAAGGACGCGCACCGCATGACCTCCCCCACCCCGCAGCAGCCCGCCGGCATCACCTACGCCTCCGCCGGCGTCGACGTCGAGGCGGGCGACCGCGCCGTCGAACTCATGAAGGGGGCCATCAAGGCCACGCACAACGACTCGGTACTCGGGGGCGTCGGCGGATTCGCGGGGCTCTACGACGCCTCGCGCCTGCTCTCCTACAAGAAGCCGCTCCTCGCGACCTCCACGGACGGCGTCGGGACCAAGGTCGCGATCGCCCAGGCCATGGACATCCACCACACGATCGGCCACGACCTCGTCGGCATGGTCGTCGACGACATCGTCGTGGTCGGCGCCGAGCCCCTGTTCATGACCGACTACATCGCGTGCGGCAAGGTGGTCCCGGAGCGGATCGCCGACATCGTCCGTGGCATCGCCGAGGCCTGCACGCTCGCCGGGACCGCCCTCGTCGGCGGCGAGACCGCCGAGCACCCGGGCCTGCTCGGCGAGCACGAATACGACGTCGCGGGCGCCGCCACGGGTGTCGTCGAGGCGGACGCCCTCCTCGGCCCCGAGCGCGTGCGCACGGGAGACGTCGTGATCGGCATGGCGGCCTCCGGCATCCACTCCAACGGCTACTCCCTGGTCCGCCGCGTCGTCAACCACGCGGGCTGGGCCCTGGACCGCGAGGTCTCCGAGCTGGGGCGCACCCTCGGCGAGGAGCTCCTCGAGCCGACCCGCATCTACACGGCCGACTGCCTGGACCTGGTCCGCACGCTCAACGGCCCGGCCGCCGCGCCCGTCCACGGCTTCAGCCACGTCACGGGCGGCGGGCTGGCCGCGAACCTGGCCCGCGTCCTGCCGCGGGGCCTTATGGCGACGGTCGACCGCTCCACGTGGGAGCTGCCCGCCGTGTTCCGTCTGGTCTCCGAGCTCGGCGGCGTCCCGCAGGCCGACCTCGAGCGCACGCTCAACCTCGGCGTGGGCATGGTCGCCATCGTCGACGCCGCGTCCGCGGACGCCGCGATCGCGCGTCTGAACGGCCGCGGCATGCCGGCCTGGGCCATGGGAACCGTCGGCGCGCTCGACGACGCCGCGGCCTCCGCCGGGCCCGACTTCGTCCAGGGCGCCAAGGGCGTCGACGGCGGCGCAGTGCTGATGCGCGGCGAGTACGCGGCCAGCCGCTAGTTCCCGGGGCCCCGGTCCCGGAGTGCCAATCCCCCGACGTCCTCGAGCAGCTGCTCGAGGGCCGGGGCGACGCGCGTGCGCCAGAGCCAGTCGGCCTTGGCGTCCCCGCGCGTGGGCCCGCCGTTGATGATCCCCACCTGCTTTCCGGCGCGGACCGCGTCGAGGAGCAGCTTGTACCCGCTCATCACGGCCAGGCTCGAGCCGACCACGAGCAGACTGGATGACTTGTCCTCCAGTCGTGCAATCTCCTCTTTGCGGGCCGCGGGGACGCCCTCGCCGAAGTAGACGACGTCCGGCTTGAGTTCCTCGCTGCCGCAGTTCAGGCAGCCCACCATCCGGAACTCGTCGACGTGGCGCGCCTCGAGGGTCACGTCGCCGTCGGGGTTCACGAGGGAGAGGTCGAGCTCGATCCGCTCGACGTAGCCGGGATTGGCGGCGTCGAGCCGCGCGTCGAGCGCATCGCGGTCCTCGACGAAGCCGCACACGAGGCAGCCCACGCGGTCGAGGTCGCCGTGAAGCGCGACGACGGTGGAGGAACCGCCGCGGGCGTGCAGCCCGTCGACGTTCTGCGTGACGATCCCCGTGGCCCAGCCGCGGCGCTCGAACTCGGCGAGCGCATGGTGCGCCGCGTTCGGCTCGGAGCCGGCCATGTGCCGCCACCCCACGAAGCTGCGGGCCCAGTAGCGGTGCCGCGCGCCGGCGTCGTACTTGAACTCCTGGAACGTCATGGGACGGTGCCGCTTGAGCGAGCCGTTGGGTCCCCGGTAGTCGGGGATGCCGGAATCGGTGGACACGCCGGCGCCGGTCAGGAGCAGCACCGAACCCCGGGAGAGCATGCGCGCGATCCCGTCGCGCGCCGTCCCGGGGTCCTGTGGTTCTACGGAGTCGTCCACGACGCGTGCGATCGAACGCAACGCGGCCCGGTGGGCGTTCTCGATGGCCAGCCGCTCACCCGATGCGGCGCTGCTCGTCCTCTTCGTCATCGTCCGAATACTTCGCTCCGTACTCCGCGTAGTCGGCGTCGTAGGAATCCTCGGCATGCGTGGTCGAGGCACCGGCACGACTGCGGGTGCCTCCGAGCTCGCGCTGGAGAGCGGACAGATCGGTGGCCGGGGAATAGTACTTCATATCCCGGGCCTGACGTGTCGCTTTTGCCTTCTGACGGCCGCGCCCCATGGCGTGACCCCCTTTTTTCGGTAGATCCGGTGGTGGTTCCCTGCTAGAGAGGAAAGGCCCCGGAATATGTGACTGGTTCGTTCGTATTTCTAGGTTAACATGATTCGCCCCCGATCGCCGTCTCCGCGCGGTGCGGTGGCGGCTACAGTGGAAGGGACGCCAGAGAGCCCAGCCCACCGCAGGGAGCCGCAGTGGAGGAGCCACACCGCAGCGAGCCGAGCCCGTACCAGCCGGCCCGTCCAGCGCAGACCCAGGTCCGCCCGATCTGGGGCCTGTCGCCCGTCTGGCTCGTCGTCGCCGCACTCGCCGTCGTCCTGCTCGTCGTCTACGCGACCGGCCGCCTCGTCGAGGCCGGAAGCGCCGGGGAATCCCCCGCCGCCGAGGTCGAACGCTCCGCCCCCGGCATCGACGGGATCATCGCCCGCGACGTCCCGGCCGAGCAGTTCCTGCCCGGGGACTGCCTCAGCGGCTTCACGGGGGCGCTCGAGCCGGCCACCGTCGTCGCCTGCACCACGCGGCACTCGGCGCAGCTCATCGGGATCGCGGAACTCGAGGACGGAGCCTACCCCGGCGACGGCGAGATCGCCGCCGCCGCCGAGGCCTCCTGCAAGGAGATCCAGCTCGACCCCGACGCCGTGACGGCGGGGCGGTGGAACTACGAGTTCAGCCGCCCCTCGCAGGGGACGTGGCAGGCCGGGGACCGGAGCGTCGCGTGCTTCCTGGTCCTCGTGGAGGGCACGGTCAGCCGTTCGCTCCTGCCGCCCGACGGGACGTGAGCGCGAGCTCGGTGCCGTCCTCGGACACGGCCACCTCGACGACGTCGCCGTCCGCGATCGAGCCGTCGAGCAGGCCCCGCGCCAAGCGGTCGCCGATCTGGCGCTGGACGAGCCGCCGCAGCGGGCGGGCGCCGTAGGCCGGGTCGAATCCGGCGAGGGCGAGCCATTCGCGGGCCGCGGAGCCGACCTCGAGCTCCAGGCGCCGCCCGGCCAGGCGCCGGGCAAGCGAGGCGACCTGCAGGTCCACGATGGACCCGAGCTCCTCGACCGTGAGCGGCTCGAACATCACGACCTCGTCGAGCCGGTTCAGGAACTCGGGCTTGAACGAGGAGTTCACGACGTTCATGACCGCGTCCTTGCGCGCCTGCTCCGGGATCGACTGGTCCACGAGGAACTGCGAGCCGAGGTTGGACGTCAGGACCAGGATGACGTTGCGGAAGTCCACCGTCCGGCCCTGCCCGTCCGTGAGGCGCCCGTCGTCGAGGACCTGCAGCAGCAGGTCGAAGACCTCCGGGTGGGCCTTCTCGACCTCGTCGAGCAGGAGGACGGAGTAGGGCCGGCGGCGCACGGCCTCCGTCAGCTGACCGCCCTCCTCGTAGCCGACGTATCCCGGGGGCGCCCCGACGAGGCGCGCCACGCTGTGCTTCTCCGAGTACTCGGACATGTCGATCCGGACCATCGCGCGCTCGTCGTCGAAGAGGAAGTCGGCGAGGGACTTGGCGAGCTCCGTCTTGCCGACGCCCGTGGGCCCGAGGAAGAGGAACGAGCCCGTGGGGCGGTCCGGATCGGAGATCCCGGCGCGGGCGCGCCGCACGGCGTCGGAGACGGCCGCGACGGCCCGGGACTGGCCGATCAGGCGCCTACCCAGCAGCGATTCCATCTCGAGCAGCTTCCGCCCCTCGCCCTGCAGCATGCGGCCAGCGGGAATCCCCGTCCACGCCTCGATGACCTCCGCGATGTCCTCCGCCGTGACCTCGTCGGAGACCATCGACTCGCCGGCCTCCTGCTGCTCCGCGGCCTGCGCGGCGTCGAGCTCGCGCTGCAGCTCCGGGATCTCCCCGTAGAGCAGGCGGGAGGCGCGCTCGAGGTCGCCCTCGCGCTGCAGGACGTCGGCCTGCGAGCGCAGCCCGTCCAGACGCACCTTGAGGTCGCCGACCCGGTTCAGGCCGGCCTTCTCCGCCTCCCAGCGGGCGTTGAGGGCATCGAGGTGCTCGCGCTTGTCGGCGAGGTCCGCGCGGAGGGCACCGAGGCGCTCGACGGAGCCGGGATCGGACTCGTCCTTGAGGGCGAGCTCCTCCATGGTCAGGCGGTCGACGGCGCGGCGCAGCTGGTCGATCTCCTCCGGCGCGGAGTCGATCTCCATGCGCAGCCGCGAGGCCGCCTCGTCGACGAGGTCGATCGCCTTGTCCGGCAGCTGGCGCCCGGAGATGTAGCGGTGGGAGAGCGTCGCGGCGGCGACGAGCGCGGCGTCGGCGATCTCGACCTTGTGGTGGGCCTCGTAGCGCTCCTTGAGCCCGCGCAGGATCCCGATCGTGTCCTCGACGCTCGGCTCGCCCACATAGACCTGCTGGAAGCGGCGCTCGAGGGCCGGGTCCTTCTCGACGTTCTCGCGGTATTCGTCCAGGGTCGTGGCGCCGATGAGGCGCAGCTCGCCGCGGGCCAGCATGGGCTTGAGCATGTTGGACGCGTCCATGGCTCCCTCGGAGGCCCCGGCCCCGACCACGGTGTGCAGCTCGTCGATGAAGGTCACGACTTGGCCGTCGGAGGCCTTGATCTCCTCGAGGACGGCCTTGAGCCGCTCCTCGAACTCGCCACGGTACTTGGCACCGGCGATCATGGCGCCGAGGTCGAGCGCGATGAGGGTCTTGCCCTTGAGGGACTCCGGGACGTCGCCGGCGACGATGCGCTGGGCGAGCCCCTCGACGACCGCGGTCTTGCCGACGCCGGGCTCGCCGATGAGGACGGGATTGTTCTTGGTGCGGCGGGAGAGCACCTGGACGACGCGGCGGATCTCGGCGTCGCGGCCGATGACGGGGTCCAGCCGCCCGGCCCGCGCCGTGGCGGTGAGGTCGGTCCCGTACTTCTCGAGGGCCTGGAAGGTGCCCTCGGGATCCGGCCCGTCGACCGTGCGGCCCGCACGGATCGCCCCCAGGGCGGCCCGGAGCGCCTCGGGCGTGGCCCCGGCCTCGCGCAGCACGGTCCCGGCCGGACCGGGATCGGCGGCGAGCGCGAGGAGCAGGATCTCGGCGGACACGTAGGCGTCCCCCTGCTCGGCGGCGAGTGCCTGGGCCGTGGCGACGAGCTGCAGGAAGGTCCGCGAGTACTGGGCCTGGGCCACGGAGGTGCCCGAGCTGGAGGGCAGGGCCTTGATCGCGGAGCTCGCGCGCACGGAGACCGCGTCGGGGTCGATCCCGGCCTCGCGCAGCAGCGCGACGGCGAGCGATTCCCGCTTGTCCATCAGCGCCTTGAGCAGGTGGGCGGGTTCGACCTGCGGGTTGCCCGCGGTCGAGGCGTTCATGCCGGCGGCGGACAGCGCCTCCTGGCTCTGGGTGGTGAATTTGGCGTCCACGGGGTTCCTCTCTCTGCACGGACTGTCTCTACTCAAACTTGAGTCTACTCAACTCAACTTTAAACGGGGAGCGTTTATTCCGTGGGCGGAACCCGCGCGGACTCCCCTATTCCTGCTCCTGCTTGACGGCCGAGAGCTCGAACTCCAGGAGCACGCGCTCGGAGACCAGGACGCCGCCGGAATCGAGCGCCGCGTTCCAGTTCACGCCGTAGTCCTTGCGGTCGATCCGGCGGCTGCCCTCGAAGCCCGCCCGCAGCTGGCCGAACGGATCCCGCTCGACGCCCGTGAACTCGATCGGCACGGAGACCTCGTGGGTCGTGCCCTTGATGGTCAGGTGCCCGTTGACCACGAAGCCGTTCTCCTCGACCTGGTCGATCCGGGTCGATTCGAACACGATCTCCGGGAACTGCGGGGCGTCGAAGAAGTCGTTCGTGCGCAGGTGCTGGTCGCGGTCGGCGTTGCGCGTGTCGATGCTGGCCACCTGGATCACGAGCCGCACGCTCGAGTGCCTGGGCTCCTCGGCGTCGACCGTGATGGTCCCCTCGACATCGTTGAAGGCGCCGCGGACCTTGGTCACCATGGCGTGCCGGGCCTGGAAGCCGACGCGGCTGTGCGCCGGGTCGAGCTTCCACACGCCGGTGTAGTTCGGATCGATCGCGATCATCTGAAGTCCCCTGTTCGTCTGACGGTCTACGGGCGGTGCCTCCGCCGTCCCCGGGGACAATCTACCGCCCGGCTCAGGCGTGGCGGTAGGCGGGAAGCCGCGCGCCGCTCGGGACGATCTCCTTGCCGAGCGGGACGAGCGAGACCGGGATCAGCTTGAGGTTGGCGATGCCGAGCGGGATCCCGATGATGCTCACGAACATCGGGATGGCGGTCAGCACGTGGCCGATCGCGATCCACAGTCCCGCCACGAGGATCCAAATGACGTTGCCGATCGTGGACATCAGCCCGGTGCGTCCGCCCCGGTCCACGATCGTGCGGCCGAACGGCCAGAGCGCGTAGGCGGCGATGCGGAACGAGGCGATCCCGAACGGGATGGTCACGATCAACAGGCAGCAGACGATGCCGGCCAGGACGTAGCCGAGGGCCAGCCAGATGCCGCCGAAGAGGAGCCAGATGACATTGAGGATCGCGGACAGCGGTGACTTCATGTCCCCCATTCTGTCCCCGGGCCCGGCGCGGCGCCATGGGGGTTTGCCCTGAGCCGTCCCCGGTCGCCGGTCCGCGCCGCCGTCACGAGCTAAAGGTTTGCTAACGATCCCCCCTCCGGGCGCCCTTCCGGCGCCCCTCGTCCGCCGGCACCCCGCAGACTGGAACCCATGACCTCCCCCCGACGACTCCGGCTTCAGTGTGCCCTTGCCGCCTCCGCGGCCCTGGCGCTGGCCGCGTGCGCCCCGCCGGCGCCCGTCGTCGTCCCGGACGCGGCGCTCGTGCCCTCCGCCCTCTCGGCGCGGACGGCGGTGGGCGGCGAGGGCCTCCCCGAGGAGATGGTGCCGGGACTCGAGGGGGTGAGCCTGGGCGGGCGGGCACCGGACGTCTACGGCCGCTGGTTCGCCTGGCCGGGCCACCCGGGGTTCGCCGAGGCGCAGCGCGGGGTCGTCACCGCGGCGGCCCGGGACTTCGCGGCGGCCGCGCGGGGCCAGGCCTCCGGGGTGGCGGAGCTGAACGTCCAGCCGGCCCTGACCGCCGCCTCGCCGGAGGCGGTCGCCGTCCGTCTGACGCAGTACTCGAGCCTCGGCGGCGACGCCGGCAGCTCCTACACGACCGTCTGGTTCCAGCCCGGCCGGGGCTCCCTGGACACGCGGGCCCTCTTCCGTTCCGGCGCCGCGTGGGAGGACTTCCGCGGCCTCGTCGCCGAGGTGCTCGGGCAGCATCCGGACGTCCTGCCCGAGGCCGTCGGGGACCTCGACGACGCGTTGCTGGATTCCCTGAACTTCGACGCCGCGGGGAACGGACAGGTGGAGTTCGACGACGGCTCCGTCGCCCCCTCCACGGCGGGCGCCGTCGTCGCGGCCGTCCCTTCCGCCGCCCTGCTGCCCCTCCTCGGGGACGCGGGCGTCGCCGCGCGGGCGGCGGGCATGGCGCCGTCGCCCGTGGCCGGCCCCGCCGGGGACGGGAACCGGGAGGACGACGGCGGGGCCGGCGGCGCGTCGTCGTCCTCCGGCGGCGCGGCGTCGCTGGGCGGCGCGGTGGACGCCGCGCTGGGGGCGGGCCCCGTGGACTGCGCCGTCGAGCTCTGCGTGGCGCTGACCTTCGACGACGGCCCGGGCCCGCACACGGCAGCGCTTCTGGACCACTTGGGCTCCCACGACGCCCGGGCGAGCTTCTTCGTCGTCGGACCACATGCCGCGCGCCATCCCGGGCTGCTGCGGCGGGCGGCCGCCGAGGGGCACGAGATCGGCAACCACACGTGGAGCCACCGGGCGCTGACCGCGCTCGGCGCGGACGGCGTGGGCCGAGAGCTGGGCCGGACGGCGGACGCCGTCGCGGCGGCCACGGGGACGGCGCCCACGCTCATGCGCCCGCCGTACGGAGCGGACGACGACGCGGTGAACCGGCTCGCCCATACGCCGGTGGTGCTGTGGGACGTGGACTCCCGCGACCTCGAGCTGCGCGATGCGGCGCGGATCGCCGACGCCGCCGTGGAGTCCGTCCGGCCGGGCTCGATCGTCCTGCTGCATGACGTCCAGGCGGAGACCGTCGCGGCCGTCCCGCGCATCCTGGAGCGCCTCGGCGCCGAGGGGTACCGGTTCGTCACCGTCTCCGAGCTGCTCGCCTCCCAGGCACCGCGGGCCGGTGTCGCCTACGAGCACGGTCCACGGCACTGACCCCGCGTAGAATCGTCCCAATGAGCCTCCCCGAAGACCACAAGCCGCCCGTCAGCGGACGAGCGGTGCAGGACCCCAGCTTCTACCGCACCGAACCCGTCTCGTTCGTCCGCCGCGGCTCGCGCCTGCACGGCCGGCGCGCCGAGGCCTGGGACCGGCAGGCGGAGCGCTTCCTCGTCGACGTGCCCCGGCACCACGCCGACACCTCGGTCCTCGCCGGAGCGGAGTTCGATCCCGCGGCGGTCTTCGGCCGCACGGCACCGCTGACCGTGGAAATCGGCTCGGGCCTCGGCGAGGCCGTGGCAGCGGCCGCCGAGGCGCACCCGGAACGCGACTTCCTCGCCGTCGAGGTCTACCGCCCCGGGCTCGCGCAGCTGCTGCTGCGGATCGAGCAGAAGGGCCTCGAGAACGTCCGCGCCGTGCAGGCGAACGCCCCCGAGGTCCTCGACGTCCTCCTGGGCCCGGGCTCCGTGGACGAGCTCTGGGTCTTCTTCCCCGATCCCTGGCACAAGGCGCGCCACCACAAGCGCCGGCTCGTCAAGGAGTCGTTCGCCGACAAGGCCGCCCGCGTGCTCGCACCCGGTGCCACGTGGCGGCTCGCGACGGACTGGTCCGACTACGCGGAGCAGATGCGCTCCGTCCTCGACGCCTCGGCCTCGTTCGAGTCCCTCCATCCGGGGGAGCTGGCCGGAGACGACGGCCCCCTGGCCCGGGTCCGCCGCGCCGGCCTCGAGGGCCGCGACCCGGAGCCGGACGCCACGGATCCACTCGGCGGCTGGGCGCCGCGCTACGAGGGCCGGATCCCCACGAGCTTCGAGTCCAAGGCGCGGAAGGCGGGACGGCTCGTCTTCGACCTCGCGTACCGGCGGACGACGGCGGACGCCTGACGACCGGGCGCAAGCCTGGCTAGGCGAGCGGCTCGAGCCCGGCGGTGACGAGGGCCAGGTTCCGCAGCGAGAGCGTCCCGGGATCGCGGTATCCGTAGCGCGGACGACCCGCCCCGGGAACGAACCGCGAGGTGTTGTGCCCCGTCACCGGCAGGAGCCCGAGACCGGGCCGGCCGTCGACGTCGAACACCCTCCCGGCGGGGCGCGTGCGGCCGCTGAGCCGGCGCCCCAGACGGGCCAGCGCGTCGTCGGCCGCGACCGCCTCGAAGACCCGGTGCGCCGGGACGCCGAGCAGGGACGGATCGGCCGCGAGCCGCCGCGGCATGCCCGCCGAGCCCGTCGTCGCGAGGCAGGAAACGGTCCCGGAAGCGCGCTCGGCGGCCAGCGCGGCGAGCCCGTGGGCGGCGACGGTCGCGCCGTAGGAATGGGCCTCGACCGCGGTGCGGGGTCCGTCGGGGCGCCAGCGGGCGAAGCGCTGCAGCTCGTGGCTGAAGCGCTCGGCAGCGGCCCGGGCCCGGAGGTCGAGGACCGCGTGCGCCAGGGTCGGGGCGGGGTATCCGAGCCACGCCACGACGGCCGGGGACCCGACCCCGACGACGCGTTGCTCCAGGAGCAGCTGGCCCGCCTCGCGCACCGTGCCCCACATCGCGGTCTCGGGTGCGATCCCCACTCCGGAGAGCTGCCACGTGACGAGATCGGCCGCGTCGAGCTCGCCGACGGCCACCGCGGCGAGTGGCCGCGGGCCCTCGAGGTCCAGGAACAAGAGGTGGCGGGGCGGGATCGCGGCGTCCATCGAGCCGGGCCGCAGGGCGTGGGCGACGCCGTCGACAGCGGCCTTGGCGCGCTGTGGCATGGCGTCGCGCTCCCGCATCCGGGCGCGGAAGCGTTCCATGGCCCGCTCGCTGAGCGCGGCGTAGCCGCCGTCCGGGACCGGCCCGCCTAGCCGCGCGGCCGCCACAGCACCACGGCCTGGCTGCGGGCCCGCGGACGCTGCCCGCGCGCGAGCGTGACGACCTCGCCCGCGACGCCGGCGGCGAAGACGCGGGCGTGCTCGACGGCGCGGGCCGCACGCACGTCGTCGAGTTCCTCCATCAGCTCCCCGACGCGGGCCCGGAGGGCGGCGACCTGGTTCTCGAGCTCGAGGATCCTGCGGATCCCCTCGAGGGACACGCCGTCCTTGGACAGTCGCTGCACCTCGCGCAGCAGCTCGACGTCGTAGCGGGAATACCGGCGCTGCTTGCCGCGCTGTCGGGACGGGGAGACGAGCCCGAGCCGGTCGTACTGGCGCAGGGTCTGCGGGTGCATGTCTGCGAGCTCGGCGGCGACGGAGATCACGAACACGGGCGTGAAGCGGTCCACCCCGAACGGCTCGGGGCCGGTGCTGCGGGGGGCCATGCGGTCCCTCCTTTCCTCGGGGCGTCGTCGCGGTGCCGCCGGCCGGGCGGCCGGGGCCTTAGAGCGCGGCCTTGGCGGCCAGTCCCGCCCGGGGATCGGCGCCGGCGGTGGCCTCGGCGAACGCCTTGACGGCCGCCTCCGCCTCGGCGTTGAGGTTCTGCGGGACGACGACGTCGAGCACCACGAGCAGGTCGCCGGCCTCCTGGGCCGTCTTCACGCCGCGGCCGCCGAGGCGCAGGGTCCGGCCCGAGCCCGAGCCGGCGGGCACCTTGACCTTGACCGTGTCGCCCGCGGGCGTCGGCACCTCGATGCTGCCGCCCAGGGCCGCCTCGGAGAACGTGACGGGCACGTGGATGCGGATGTTGTTGCCCTCCCGTTGGAAGAACGGGTGCGCCTTGACCGAGACCTTGACGAGGAGGTCGCCCTGGCCGGCCGGGCCTGGCTGGCCCTTGCCGCGCACGCGCACGGTCTGCCCGTCCTTGATGCCGGCGGGGATGCGCACCTCGATCACCTCGCCGGTGGACTCGCGCAGGGAGACCGTGGTCCCCCGCAGCGAACCGCCGAAGGAGATCGTCGTGGTGGCGGTGCGGTCCGCACCCTTCTGCGCGGGCTGGCCGAAGCCGCCCGGCTGGCCGCCGAATCCGCCGAAGAGGTCCGCGAACTCGGGCGGGACCTGCCCGCCGCCGAAGCCCGAGGGGCCGCGCCGGGCGCCGCCGGGTCCGCCCCCGAACAGGTTGCCGAAGATGTCGTCGAAGCCGGCACCGGCCGCTCCCCCGGGGCCCCCGGCCTGGAACCGCGCCCCGGAGCCCATGGCCCGGATCGCGTCGTACTGCTGGCGCTGCTCGGGATCGGACAGCACGGAGTTGGCCTCGGTGATGTCCTTGAACTTCTGCTCCGCTCCCGGGTTCCCCGCATTGGTGTCGGGGTGGTGGGTGCGGGCCAGCTTGCGGTAGGCCTTCTTGATGTCGGCCTCGCTCGCGTCCTTGGAGACGCCGAGAATCGCGTAGAAGTCCTTGTCGACCCAGTCCTGGCTTGCCATGAGGCGCCTCCTTTCAACGTCGGGTGATGGTGTCCGGCCCGTGGACCGGTGCGGCGGGCGGGCGGGCCGTGGTGGACCGCCCGCCCGCCGCGGCGGCTACTCGCCCGTGGAGACGATCACCTGGGCGGCGCGGATGACGCGCTCGCCCTTCTTGTAGCCGGGACGGAGGACCTGGGCGACGTGGTCGGCCGGGATCTCCGGATGCGGCTGCTGCATGAGCGCCTCGTGGACGGTGGGGTCGAATCCGGCCCCCGCTTCCCCGATGCGCTCGAGCCCGTGGCCGCCGAGGATCGTGTCCAGCTTGCGGGCCACGGCCGCGAACGGCCCGTCCTCGAGGTCGCCGTGCTGGCGCGCGGCGTCGAGGTCGTCGAGCACCGGGAGCAGGCTCGCGAGCACGGTCTGGACGGCGAGCTCGCGCACGCCCTCCCGGTCGCGCTCGACGCGCTTGCGGTAGTTGACGTACTCGGCCTGCAGCCGCAACAGGTCGTTGCGCAGCTCGGCCTCGGCCGCGCTGCTACCGGAGTCCGCGTCGTCCCGGCCCTCCTGGCCGGCCTCGTTGAGGATGCGCTCGGCCTGGGCCAGCGCGTCCTCGGAGTCGTGCGCCTCGTCCACGGGCACCGTCTCGTGGTGCTCGGCGCCCTCCGCCGGGGACTCGTCCCCGCTGCGGACGGCCCCGGTCTCCGGGTCGATCTTGCGCTTGTCGGTGAAGCGGATCGGCTCCTCGGAACCGTGCTCCGCCTCGTTGCCGTGGTGGGGCATCACGTGACCGCCTTACTTCTTCTCGTCTTCGTCCACGACCTCGGCGTCGACGATGTCCTCGTCGGCCGCCGGGGCCTCGTCGGCGCCCTCGGCGCCCGCGGACTCGGACTGGGCCTGCGCGTAGATGGCCTCGCCCAGCTTGGTCTGGGACGCCTGGAGCTTCTCGAACGCGGCCTTCACCTCGTCGTCGTTGTCCTGCTTCTCCAGGGCGGCCTTGAGGGCGTCGACGTCGGCCTGGACCTCGGTCTTGACCTCCTCGGGCAGCTTGTCCTCGTTGTCCTTGATGAGCTTGTCCACGGAGTACGCGGACTGCTCGGCGGCGTTGCGGGTCTCGGCGGCCTCGCGGCGGGCCTTGTCCTCGGAGGCGTGCTCCTCGGCCTCGCGCACCATGCGGTCGATGTCTTCCTTCGAGAGGCTCGAGCCGCCCGTGATGGTCATCGACTGCTCCTTGCCGGTGCCCTTGTCCTTCGCGGAGACGTGGACGATGCCGTTGGCGTCGATGTCGAAGGTGACCTCGATCTGCGGGATCCCGCGCGGGGCCGGCGCGATCCCGGTCAGCTCGAACGTGCCCAGCGGCTTGTTGTCGCGGGTGAACTCGCGCTCGCCCTGGAAGACCTGGATGGACACGGACGGCTGGTTGTCGTCGGCCGTCGTGAACGTCTCGGAACGCTTGGTCGGGATGGCCGTGTTGCGCTCGATGAGCTTGGTCATCACGCCGCCCTTGGTCTCGATGCCCAGGCTCAGCGGGGTCACGTCGATCAGGAGGACATCCTTGCGCTCGCCCTTGAGGACGCCGGCCTGCAGCGCGGCGCCGACGGCGACCACCTCGTCCGGGTTCACGCCCTTGTTGGCCTCCTTGCCGGCGAGCTCCTTGACGAGCTCGGCGACGGCCGGCATGCGGGTGGAGCCGCCGACGAGGATGACGTGGGCGATGTCGGAGACCTTGATGCCGGCCTCGGCGATGACGTCGTTGAACGGCTTCTTGGTGCGCTCGAGCAGGTCGGACGTCAGGTCCTGGAACTTCGCGCGGCTCAAGTGCTCGTCCAGGTGGACCGGGCCCTCGGGGGTCACGGAGAGGTACTGCAGCGAGATGTTGGTGCTCGTCGCGGAGGAGAGCTCCTTCTTGGCCTGCTCCGCGGCCTCCTTGAGGCGCTGCAGGGCGATCTTGTCCTTGGACAGGTCGGCGCCCTTGGACTTGGCCTGGGCCAGGAGCCAGTCGACGATGCGCTGGTCCCAGTCGTCGCCGCCGAGGCGGTTGTCGCCGGCGGTCGAGCGGACCTGGATCGTGGAGAAGTCGTCCTCGTCCTTGCCCACCTCGAGCAGGGAGACGTCGAACGTGCCGCCGCCGAGGTCGAAGACCAGGATGAGCTCGTCCTCCTTGCCCTTGTCCAGGCCGTAGGCGAGTGCCGCGGCGGTGGGCTCGTTGACGATGCGCAGGACGTTCAGGCCGGCGATCTCGCCGGCCTCCTTCGTCGCCTGGCGCTCGGCGTCGTTGAAGTACGCGGGGACGGTGACGACGGCGTCGGTCACCTTCTCGCCCAGGTACGCCTCGGCGTCGTGCTTGAGCTTCATCAGGGTGCGCGCGGAGATCTCCTGCGCGGTGTACTTCTTCTCGTCGACGTCGATCGACCAGTCGGTGCCCATGTGGCGCTTGACCGAGGCGATGGTGCGGTCGATGTTGTTGACGGCCTGGCGCTTGGCGATCTCGCCGACGAGGACCTCGCCGGACTTGGAGAAGGCCACGACCGACGGCGTGGTGCGCGCGCCCTCGGCATTGGCGATGACGGTGGGCTCGCCGCCCTCCAGGACGGAGACGACCGAGTTGGTGGTTCCGAGGTCGATGCCTACGGCACGGGACATGATGCTTCCTTTCCTTGGGAAACGTGGTGCGGCGCCCAGCCGTGCGGTTGAGCGGTCTGCACTCAACTTTACGCAGACCGCCTTCGATGTCAATTCAAAGTTGAGCCGAATCCGCTCAACGTTGGCGCGCGCCCCGCCAGCGCACCGCCGGCCGACCGTTCCGGGCACCGCTCGATCCGCGGAATTCCGGGGCAGCCGGGGAGCCCATCCGGGACCCGGGCCGCGCCGCCGCCCCCGTGTTCGCCCTGCGCGATACGCGTCCGGACGCACGGCGGCACCCCCGGCGTCCTGGTGGACGCCGGGGGGGTGCCGCGGTGCTCGGGGCGCCGTTTCCGGAAGCGCGCCGAGCTCAGAAGTGGTCGGGCCAGTCCCCGGGCGAGGCCTGCGGGTCGACGGGCACGGAGTAGTGGTCCGGCCAGTCGCCGGGCGAGGCCGCCGCGGGGCCCGCCCCGGGCGTCGTGCCGGCCCACGCGACGGCCGTCAGCAACGCCGCCGCACTGGTCCAGGCGAGCGCGCGGGCGACCGCTCCGCGCGTTCCCGGCCCGGTGGCCGCCCGCTTCGACACCGCACCCCGGCCCGCGCGGCTTCCTTGCCGGTCCAGCGTTCCGTGGTCCACCACGTCGTCCCTCCGTCGGCGCCCGGCGCCCAGTCGGCGCCAGCTTGTCATGTTCCGCGACAGACGCTAGCAGTCCTCTGACAGATTTGTCACGACTTGGGCACCGTTTCCACGGCCCGGACGGAGCACGACTAGGATCCTGTTATGCCCGCCACCACCCCGGAACGCACCTCCGACGCGCCGTCCGCCGCGGACGGCTCCGGCTTCGCCGCGACCCTGCGCAGGCTCCGGATCGAACGCGGCCTGACCCAGTCCCAGCTCGCGGGCGACGCCTACACCGCCAGCTACGTCTCGCTCCTGGAATCCGGACGACGGCGGCCCCGACCCGATATCGTGGCCGGACTCGCCGCGCGCCTCGGCGTGGACGCCTCCGAGCTCTCGGGGCGGTCCCTCCCGGGCCCCGACAAGGTGCGGCTCGTGCAGCTCGAGCTGTTGTCCCGGCAGCAGCTCGCCGCCGGGGATCTGGACGGGGCCTTCCGGACCGCGGAGACCGCGCTCGAAGGCTCCGGGGCGTCGGAGGATCCGGCCTGGTGGTTTAGCCATGCCTTCGGGGCCGCCGAGGCCGCGCTGGGGCTGCGTCGCTTCGAGGACTTCGACCGCCTGCTCGACCAGCTGCTGGACCACCCGGTCACCGGACACGCCGCGGCCCTGGAATCGCGGTGTCGAAGCCTCCTCGCGCAAGGACGCCTGGCGCGGGGCGAGCTGCCCGATGCCGCCGATGCCGCGCGCGCGGCGCTGGACCTCGCCCTGCTCGACCCCGTCGACCCCGAGGCCCTGGCCGTCGCCATCGGCTCCCTCACCTCCGCCCTCGCGGAAGGCGACGACCTCGAGCTCGCCGCCGCCGCCTGCGCGGAGTACGGGCGCCTGGACCTTGACGTATTGAGCACCCGCTCGCGCGCCAACGCGTGGTGGACGCAGGGCAACATCGCGTTCCTCCACTCCGATCCGGCACGCGGCGTCGAGCTGCACGACGCCGCGCTCGGCCTGCTCTCCCCCGCGACCGGGCTGCGGCAGTGGGGCCAGCTCAACCGCGCGACCGTCGCCCGACGGCTCGCGGCCGGGGTCCACGACGATTCCCTCGGCGCCCACTTGCGGCGGGCCCGCCTCGCCTTCGAACTGCTCGACTCGAAGGCCGAGCTCGAGCAGCTGGCCGTGACGGAGGCCCAATGGCTGCTGGCCGCGGGGCGGCCGGCGGAGGCGCTCGCCGCCCTCGAGGCCGCGCTGCCCGGACTGACGGAGCTCCCCACCCAGACGGTCGCCGAGGCGCACCTGGCCCACGCCGACGCGCTCGCCGCCCTGGACCTCGATCCGGGCGAGGCCCTCCTGGCGGCGGCCCAGGGCTTCGAGGCCGCCGGCGCGTTCGACCGCGCCTCGGCCGCCTACAAGCGCTACGTCCAGCACCAGCGCCGCTGACCCGCGATGCGACGGCGGCACCCCACCGCCCGACGTGAAGCGGTCATTGAAGATCACTCCACCGCCTTTGTCAACACCTGAAGTTTCTTCAATACTACTTTGTCATTACCCCTCGACAAACTTGTCATGCTGGTGTCAGGATGCTGTTATCCCGTTGGCCTCCGGGCCATTCGCATCCTCCGAAAGGGCACACCATGCTCAGCAAGAAACTCTTCTGCGGCCTCGCCGCCTCGGCCCTCGTCGCGGCCGGGGCCGTGGCCGCCGCCGGCACCGCCACGGCTTCCACGACCGAAACGGCGGCCTCCGGATCCGGCTCGACCGTTACGGTCCACCACCTTCCCCAGCAGAAGTCCTCCGCCGCCGGATGGTCCGCGGAGCGCATGCTCAACGCGGTGGGCGAATCGGTCCTCGCCGAGAAGGCGGCCGAGCGCTGGAGCGCACAGAACGTCCTGCGCCCCGCGGCACTCGACGCGGACAACGCGCCGTTGAGCATCCCCGGAACGGCGCCCTCGGCCCCAGCCGCCGTGGCCCCGGCCGCCGAAGCCGCGCCCAGCGCGGCCAACGAGAACCCCGTGCCCCACATCGGCAAGGTGTTCTTCACCCTCGGCGGCCAGGACTACGTCTGCTCCGGCAACTCCGTGGTCTCCGGCAACGACTCCGTCGTTTCCACGGCCGGGCACTGCCTCAACGAGGGCCCGGGCTCCTTCGCGAGCGAGTTCGTGTTCGTCCCGGCCTACGAGAACGGCTCGGCCCCCTACGGCCAGTGGCCCGCGGAGACGCTCTACGCCCCGACGGCCTGGATCCAGCAGGGCGACATGAGCGTGGACACCGCCTTCGCCGTCCTCGCCGAGCAGGGCGGCCAGAGCCTCGCCGACGCCGTCGGCGCCTCGGGCGTCCAGTTCAACGCCCCGACGGGCCAGCAGTACACGGCCTACGGCTACCCGGCCGCCTCGCCCTTCAACGGCCAGACCCTCAAGTCGTGCTCCGGCACGGCGACGCCGGACTCGATCAACCCGGGCTTCGGCACGCAGGGGATCCCGTGCGACATGACCGGCGGGTCCTCCGGCGGCCCGTGGTTCATCAACGCCACGCACGGCGGCTACCAGAACTCCGTGAACAGCTACGGCTACGGCGGCGTCAACGCGATGTTCGGCCCCCGCTGGGCCAACGTCATCCAGGACAGCTACGAGGCCGCCTCGCAGCACTGAACCCCGCGCCGGGCTCTGCACCCGGACGCACCGGAGGCCGGTTCCCCTCGGGGAAACGGCCTCCGGCCTGTTACGTGCGGCCCGCTACGTGCGGGCCGCGGCGCCGCGGTGGGCGCCGCGGATCGGCTAGTTGGAGCCGCCGCCGTTGGACTGCGGTGCGCCGGCGCGCCGGTTGCGACGGGGACGGCCTCCGCGCGCGGCGGCATCGGCCACGCCGGGGCCCACGGCGTCGGCGATCGTCTGCCCGCCCTGGCGGGGACGCTGGACGGCCGCTCCCCGGCCCGCGGGCTTCTCCGCGTGGCGCGTCGCGCCGGCTCCCCGGCCGCCGCCCTGGCGGCCCGCGACGTCGCGTCCCGGCTGCCCGGCCCGCGAGCGGCCCGAACCGCGGCCGCTTCCCGCGCCGCGCCCACCCGCATCCCGGGTACCGGCGTCGCGGCTCGCGGCACCACGGCCGCCGGAGCCGCGCGTCTCGGGCGTCCGGGCCTCGGACTCGCCGGCGGAGCCGGCGGAACGTCCCCGGCCCCGGCCACGGCCGCGGCCGCCGCCCTGGGCCGCGGGTGCGGCCCCGGCGTCGTTCCGCGGCGAGCGGCGCTGCGGCTGGGCGGCGACCGGCGCCGCGTACTCGACGTGCCCTGCCTTCTCGCCGCGCACCTCGGCGACGGCGTGCGACTCGGGCGAAACGGCCTCGAAGGGGACCTTGATCCCGGCGGCCTTGAGCAGCGCGCGCACGTCGCCCTGCTGCTCGGTCGTGGAGATCGTCACGACGGTGCCCTCGGAGCCGGCGCGGGCCGTACGGCCGGAGCGGTGCAGGTAGGCCTTGTGCTCGGCGGGCGGATCGATGTGGACGACGAGCTCGACGCCGTCCACGTGGACGCCGCGCGCCGCGACGTCGGTGGCGACGAGGACCTTCGCGGCGCCCGAGGAGAACGCGGCCAGGTTCCGGTCGCGGGCGTTCTGGCTCAGGTTGCCGTGCAGGTCGACGGCCGGGACGCCGGCCTTGGACAGCCACACGGCCATCTTCTTGGCGTGGTGCTTGGTGCGCATGAACATGATGCGGCGTCCGGTCCCGGCGGCGAGCTCGCGGACGAGCTCCTTCTTCAGGTCCGGGTCCACGACGAACACGCGGTGCTCCATGGTGTCCACGGCGGCGCGCGGGGCGTCCACCGAGTGGGTCACGGGGTTCTCGAGGTAGCGGGCGACGAGCTTGTCCACGCCGTTGTCCAGGGTCGCCGAGAAGAGCATGTGCTGGATGCCGCGCGGGGTGCGGTCCAGGATGCGCTTGACGACGGGCAGGAAGCCGAGATCGGCCATGTGGTCGGCCTCGTCCAGGACGGAGACCTCGACGTGCGCGAGGTCCGCGACCTTCTGGTTCAGCAGGTCCTCGAGCCGGCCGGGGCAGGCGATGAGGATGTCGACGCCGGCGTTGAGCTCGCGTTCCTGGCGCCCCTGCGGGACGCCGCCGAAGACGACGGCGGTGCGCAGGCGGGCGGATTCGGCCAGCGGGATGACGGTGCGGCTGATCTGGGTGGCCAGCTCGCGGGTCGGGGCCATGATGAGCGCGCGCGGGAAGCGGGCGCGGCGCTGCCGGGGGTTGGCCGCCAGGCGGGCGACGAGCGGAAGGGCGAAGGCCAGGGTCTTGCCGGATCCGGTCTGGCCGCGGCCCAGCACGTCGCGTCCGGCGAGCGTGGAGGGAAGCGTGGCCTGCTGGATCGGGAACGGCGCGTCGATGCCCTGGGAGGACAGGACGTCAGCGAGGGAGGCGGGCACGCCGAGGGAAAGGAAAGTGGTGCTCAAGGGGGCTGCTTTCGGTCGTAGCGGTGCGCAGCCGGTTCCGGCGCGCGGTGTCGCCGAAGGAAAAGAAAGCCTGGGCCCGAAAATGCATGGGCCGCCGGCGTGGTGCCGGCCTTCCGCCGCTCCGCACGGGATGCGGTGGGCGGGACAAGGATCAGATCTGTCGACGTCGGGCGTCGGTCTCCGGAAGGTACCGGGCCAGCGCCACAAGTACCAAGGATAGCAGCCTCACGCGCGGTGGGCCGCCGGTCCCCGGCGCCGTGAGAGGGCACCCGGCCACCAGAAGCGCCGCCCGAGGTCGTGGGCGAGGGCCGGCACCAGGAGCGTGCGGACCACGAGCGTGTCCAGGAGCACGCCGAAGGCCACGATGAAGCCCAGCTGGACCAGGAACATGATGGGGATGACGGACAGCGCCGCGAACGTCGCGGCCAGCACGACTCCCGCGGAGGTGATGACCCCGCCCGTGACGGCCAGCCCGCGCAGCACGCCGCGGCGCGCGCCATGCACGGCGGCCTCCTCCCTCACCCGCGCCATGAGGAAGATGTTGTAGTCCACGCCGAGGGCCACGAGGAACACGAAGCCGAACAGGGGAACCGAGGCGTCGGCGCCGGGGAAGCCGAAGACCCCGTTGAAGACGAGCGCCGAGACGCCCATCGCCGTGCCGTAGGAGAGGACGGTGGTCGCCGTGAGCAGCAGGGGCGCCACGAGGGAACGCAGCAGGAGCACCAGAATCAGCAGGATCGCGCCGAGGACCAGCGGGATGATCTTCAGCAGGTCCGCCTGGGCCGTGGCCTGCGTGTCGCTGAGGGTGGCCGTGGTGCCGCCGACGAGGGACCCCGGGTCCGCGGCATGGAGCAGGGTCCGCAGCCGCTCGAGCGTCAGGGACGCCTCGGGTGCGTCAGCCGCGTCGGCGAAGGTGATGGAGAGCAGCACCTGCCCGTCGACCTCCTGCGCGGGCCGGCCGGCCGCGGGGAGCGCGGGACCGCCGTCGGCTGCCTGGACGTACGCCGAGGCGACCCCCTCCAGCTCCTCGACATCGGCGAGGAGCGGTTCCGCCCGGTCCGCGTCCACCACGGCAAACGCCGGGCTTCCCGAGCCGGCGGCGAAGTGGCGGGCCAGGATGTCCTGGCCCTGCGCAGACTCCGTCTGCCCCAGGACGAGCTGGCTCTGCGGCACGCCGTTCGCCTTCAGCTGCGTCACTCCCAGGCAACCCAGCGCCAGGACGATCGCCGTGAGGATCCAGACGGGCCGGGCGTGCCGGCCCACGAAGGCCGCAAGCGCCCCCCACAGGCCGCGCGGGGTGCCGTCGTCCGGTGAGTCCGGGGCGGCTCGGGGGATGAAGGGCCAGTAGGCGGCGCGGCCCAGCAGGGCGAGGGCGGCGGGCAGGAACGTCAGCGCCGAGAGCACGGAGAACGCGATGCCCGCCGCCCCGATCGGCCCCAGGGCCTTGTTGGAGTTCAGGTCGGAGAACATGAGGCACAGCAGGCCCGCGGTCACGGTCCCGGCCGAGGCGAGAATCGGTTCGGCCGAGCGGCGCACGGCGGTGCCGACGGCCTCGAACCTCCCGGCGCCCGCGGCGATGGCCTCCTTGTGCCGCGCGACGAGGAGCAGGGCGTAGTCGGTCGCCGCACCGATGACCAGGATGGAGAGGATGCCCTGTCCCTGCCCGTCGAGCCGGATCCACTCCAGGCGGGCCATCCAGTAGACCGCCGTGACCGCGGCACAGAGCGCCGCGACGGACGTCAGGAGGACGGCGGCCGGGAGCAGCGCCGAGCGGTAGACGAGAAGCAGGATCACCAGGACCGCCGCGAGGGCGACGGACAGGAGCACGGAGTCGATGCCGCCGAAGGCCTCGACGAGGTCGGCGTTGAAACCCGCCGGACCGGTGACATAGGCCTCCACCCCGGCAGGCAGGAGGCGGTCCAGCTCCGCGCGGAGCTGTGCGACGGCGTCGTCCGTGTCTACCTCGGCGGACAGCGGGACCACGAGCTGGACGGCCAGCGAGTCCTCGGAGGGCAGCGGGCCGGCGATGTCGCCGTCGAAGACCGGGAGCGAGGCGAGGGCATCGGCGGTTTCCCGTCCGAGCGCCGGGTCGAGCGCTTCGTCGGCGACGATCAGCACGACGGCGGGGACGGCGTCGCCGTCGCGGAACGCGGCCTGCTTCTCGAGCGCGCGGGTGGCCTCGGCGGAGGCGGGGAGGAAGGAGGCCTGGTCGGTGGTCTGCACCTCGCCCAGGCGCCCGAACGTGGGGCCGCCGATGCCGGCCACTCCGAGCCAGAGCAGGACGAGGACGACGGCGGCGAGGGCGCGGCCGGCCGCGCGACGGGTGGTGTGCTGCGGGCTCACGGCGGCTCCAGTCGATCGGTGCGGGGGCGGCTCGGAAGCCGCGGAGGCGGATTTACCTAGCCAAACTACTTTCATCATGGAAATAAATCCAGTCGCGACTAGGATATCCGCATGGAAGCGACGGGATCCCTGCGGCTCATGCTGGCGCTGCAGGAGTTCGCCCAGGCATCGGAACGGTACGTCGAGACCGTGGGCGCCCGGCACCACTCCCACCGCACGGACATGAACGCGCTCGCCGCGATCCTGCGCTTCGAGCGCACCGGGCGGGCGCCGACCCCGGGAGACCTGGCCCGCGAACTGCGCCTCAGCGCCCCGGCGACGACCGCCCTGGTGGACCGCCTGGTCTCCTCCGGACACGTGGAGCGGCTCCGCGCCGAGGACGACCGCCGACGCGTCCTGCTCCGGCTCACCGACCAGGCGCGCCGCGACGGCCGCGAGATGTTCGGCCCCCTCGGCACCGCCCTGGCCGGCGTGATCGGACACTACGACCCGGAGGAGATCGACCTCCTGGCGCGGTTCGTGACCGAGGCGCGCGAGGGCGTGGACGCGGCGAGCGCCGCGGTGGAATCCGGCGAACGGGACCGGCCGTGAGCGCGGGCCGGCCACCGGCCACGCCGCCGCGCCCGCGGTTCTGGATCGTGCTGCTCGTGAACCTGGGACTGGGGATCCCCGGCGTCGTCCCGGTCTTCATGGCCTGGTACCTCCTCGTCAACTGGCCCCTCGCCGCCCTCGGCCTGACGAGGGAAGAGGTTCCGGGCAGCGATTCCGTCCTGCCCGGCCCCGCCGAGCTGCTCCCCCTCGTCCTCGCGGCCGTGGCCGTGTGGTTCGTCGTGAACCTCCTGCTCCTGCGGCGGCTGGGTCTGGCGCGGACGTGGTGGTGGATCGCCGCTGCACTACTGCCGCTCCTGCCCTACCTGGCGCTCCAGCTCTTCCTCTGAGCACGCCCTTCGACGCTTCCGGCTCGGCGGACCTTGACCCGCGATGTGTCCGGTGTCACACTGAAGCCATTCCATGAGAGCGCTCTCACACTTTCACCGACGATCGGACAGAACGCTCCCACGCAACCGGCTACCCCGCCGGGCGCACCAGACCACAAGGAGATTCCGGTGAGAACCAACCGTTCCCTGGGCGCCCTCGCCGGCGCCTCGATCCTCGCCCTGGGACTCGTGTCCTGCGGCGGCTCCGGCGGCACCGCCGGCACCAGCTCGCCCGGAGCCGACGGGTCCCCGGCCGGCGACATCACCCTGACCGTGGCGACCTTCAACGAGTTCGGCTACGAGGAGCTGTTGACCGAGTACATGGACGCCAACCCGGGCGTGAAGATCGAGCACACGAAGGCCGCCACCACCGACCAGGCCCGCGACAACATGAACACGCGCCTGGCCGCGGGCTCCGGCCTGGCGGACATCGAGGCCGTCGAAGTCGACTGGCTCCCGGAGCTCAAGCAGTACCCGGACCTCTTCAACGACCTCGCCTCCCCCGAGACGGACGGCCGCTGGCTGGACTGGAAGACGGAGGACGCCACGGTCGACGGCAAGCTCATCGGCTACGGGACGGACATCGGCCCCGAGGGCATCTGCTACCGGGCCGACCTCTTCGATGCCGCCGGGCTGCCCACCGACCGCGACGAGGTCGCCGAACTGCTCACGGGCGACTGGGACCACTACTTCTCGGTGGGCCGGGACTTCACCGCCTCCTCGGAGGCCGCCTGGTTCGACTCGGCAGGCGCCACGTTCCAGGGCATGGTCAACCAGCTCGAGCAGCCCTTCGAGAACCCCGACGGGACCCCGATCCCGCTCGCGGAGAACACCGGGATCAAGGACGTCTACGAGGCCGTGCTGAGGGCCTCGATCGACGACGGCCTCTCGGCGAACCTCGAGCAGTGGGGCGAGGACTGGACCTCCTCCTTCCAGCGCGACGCGTTCGCGACCATGCTGTGCCCGGGCTGGATGCTCGGGGTCGTCGAGGGCAACGCGGCCGGAATCGACGGCTGGGACTTCGCCGACGTCTTCCCCGGCGGCGGCGGCAACTGGGGCGGCTCGTACCTGACCGTTCCCACGCAGACCGCGCACCAGGAGGAGGCCATCAAGCTCGCGGCCTGGCTCACGGCGCCCGAGCAGCAGATCAAGGCCTTCCAGGCCAAGGGCACGTTCCCGAGCCAGGTCGACGCGCTCACGGACGAGACGCTGCTCTCCGAGGCCAACGCCTTCTTCAACGACGCCCCGACCGGGCAGATCCTCTCGGAGCGGGCGAAAGCCGTCACGGTGACGCCGTTCAAGGGACCGAACTACTTCGCCATCCGGGCCACGGTCACGGACGCCCTGACGCGCGTCGACGTCAACAAGACCGACGACGCGGACAGCTCCTGGCAGAAGGCCCTCGACGCCTACCAGGCGCTCGGGCTCTGACCCCGGCGGCCGGGCGGACCCCACCGCGGGGACCGCCCGGCCGCCCCGTACCAGCGAAAGGCACCCCATGGCCCTGGCCCTCCCCGGGATCCGCAGCGCCCGGATCAACCGCTGGGACGTCAAGTTCTCCCCCTACCTCTACATCAGCCCGTTCTTCCTCCTCTTCGCCGTCGTCGGCCTCTACCCGCTCGGCTACACCGCCGTCGTCGCGGTCCACGACTGGCACCTGATCGGAGGCCGGGGCGAGTTCGTCGGCCTCGAGAACTTCGCCGACGTCCTGGGCCAGCCCCGCTTCTACACCGCCCTGCGCAACACCTTCAGCATCTTCCTGCTCTCCTCCGTCCCGCAGATCATGATCGCGCTGCTCATCGCGGCGGTGCTGGACGCCAACATCCGGGCCAAGACGTTCTGGCGCATGGGCGTGCTGCTGCCCTACGTCGTCGCGCCCGTGGCCGTCGCGCTGATCTTCAGCAAGGTCTTCGCCGACCAGTCCGGGACCGTCAACGCCCTGCTCACTGCGATCGGCCTCCCCGCCGTGGGCTGGCACTCGGATCCGCTCGCCTCCCACGTCGCGATCGCCACGATGGTCAACTTCCGCTGGACCGGCTACAACACCCTGATCCTGCTCGCGGCCATGCAGGCCGTGCCGCGGGACCTCTACGAGGCCGCGATCGTCGACGGGGCGGGCCGGGTGCGCACCTTCTTCTCCGTCACGGTCCCGATGCTGCGCCCCACGATCATCTTCGTGGTCATCACGGCCACGATCGGCGGGCTGCAGATCTTCGACGAGCCACGCATGTTCGACACCCTGGGCCAGGGCGGCGCGGACCGGCAGTGGATGACCATGACGATGTACCTCTACGAGCTCGGCTGGGGCGCCCCGCGCGACTTCGGCCGCGCCGCCGCCGTCGCCTGGATCCTGTTCCTCATCATCGTGGCCATCGGCCTGCTGAACTACGCCGCGACCCGGCGCATCGCCTCCTCCGGCGGGCGCGGGCGGAAGGAGCACTGATGGCCTCCGTCGCCATGACCGCGCAGATCGCCGGGGCCGGCGCCGCCCGCGCCGCCGCACGCCGCCGCGGCGGCACGGGCCGCGCCCCCGGCTGGCGCACCTACCTCGTCCTGGGCGGTGTCCTGGTCGTCTCGATCGCGCCCCTGTACTACGCGCTCCTACTGGCCTCCTCCACGGCCGCGGACATCGCGCAATCCCCCGTCCCGTCCCTGATCCCGGGCCCGCACCTGTTCGAGAACATCGGCAAGGTCGTCACGGCCGACATCAAGTTCTGGCCGGCCCTGTGGAACAGCACCATCGTGGCCGTGCTGACGAGCCTGTCGGTCGTGTTCTTCTCCACGTTGTCCGGCTACTCCTTCGCCAAGCTGCGCTTCCGCGGCCGCGGACCGCTCCTCGTGTTCGTCATCGCGACCATGGCGGTGCCGACCCAGCTCGGGATCGTCCCGCTCTTCATCGTCATGAGCGAGCTCGGCTGGACCGGGAAGCTGCAGGCGGTGATCGTGCCCGGCATGGTCACGGCGTTCGGCGTGTTCTGGATGACGCAGTACCTGCGCGGCGCCCTGCCGTTCGAGCTCATCGAGGCGGCCCGCGTGGACGGCTGCTCGATGCTGAGCACGTTCTGGCACGTCGCCCTGCCGGCCGCGCGCCCCGCGGCCGCCATGCTGGCCCTGTTCACGTTCGTGGGCTCCTGGACCAACTTCTTCTGGCCGTTCGTGGTGCTGGGCTCCTCCAACCCCACCCTGCCGGTGGCCCTGCAGATGCTGCAGGCCTCCTACTTCAAGGACTACTCCCTCATCATGGCGGGGGTCGTCGTGTCCACCATCCCCCTGATCCTGGTCTTCGCCGTCGCCGGCCGCCACCTGGTCCAGGGCATCATGCAAGGAGCGGTCAAAGGATGAGCACACACAGCGAACAGGCCACCAGCTGGCAGCAGGAGCAGGGCATCAGGACGACGACGGAGCTCGCCTTCCCTCCCGGGTTCCGGTTCGGGGCGGCGACGGCCGCGTTCCAGATCGAGGGCGCAGCCGCCGAGGACGGCCGCGGCGATTCCATCTGGGACGCCTTCTGCCGCGTTCCCGGGGCCGTCCACGCGGGCGACGACGGCGCCGTTGCGACGGACCACTACCACCGGATGCCGGCCGACGTCGCGCTCATGCGGGAGCTCGGCCTGGGCACCTACCGCTTCTCGACGTCCTGGGCGCGGATCAAGCCGGACGACGCGGCCGTGAACCCGGCGGGGTTGGACTTCTACTCGCGCCTCGTCGACGAGCTCCTGGAGGCCGGGATCGACCCCTGGCTGACCCTGTACCACTGGGACCTGCCGCAGGCCCTGCAGGAGCGCGGCGGCTGGGCGGTGCGGGACACGGCGCACCGCTTCGCCGACTTCGCCGCCGACGTCTTCGACGCCCTCTCCGACCGCGTGCGCCTGTGGACCACGCTGAACGAGCCCTGGTGCTCCGCCTTCCTCTCCTACGCGGCCGGCGAGCACGCGCCGGGCCACACCTCTCCGGCGGAGGCCGTCTCAGCGGCCCACCACCTGATGCTCGGCCACGGCCTCGCGCTGCAGCGGATGCGCGCCGCGGCCGGCGGGGAGCACCGCTTCGGGATCACGCTGAACCTCACCGTCGCCGACCCCGCGGATCCGGAGGACCCCGCCGACGTCGACGCGGCCCGGCGCGTCGACGGCGCGTTCAACCGCGTCTTCCTGGACCCGCTCTTCAGGGGCTCCTACCCTGCCGACGTGGTCCGGGACATGGCCGCGGCAGGGCTCGGCCGACACGTGGAGGACGGGGACCTCGAGCTGATCGGCGCGCCCATCGACGTGCTCGGCGTGAACTACTACAACGGCGGGCTCGCCGCCGGCCCCGCGGGCCCCTCCTTCCCGGCCCCCGGTGGCACGGGCGAGGACGGCTACACCTACCTCTCCGAGCGCGGCCTGCCCCGGCGCAGCCCGTTCGTGGGCTCGGAGATGCTGCGCCCGGTGGACCGGCCGCTCCCGCGCACGGCGATGGGCTGGGAGGTCCAGCCGGAGGGCCTGACCCGCCTCCTGCTGCGCCTGCACCGCGAGTACACGGGGCCCGCGTCCGTGCCGATCGTCATCACGGAGAACGGGGCGGCGTACGACGACGTCCCGGGCACCGACGGCACGGTGGACGACTCCGCCACGCGGCTGGCCTACGTCGACGCGCACCTGCGCGCCGTGCACCGGGCCATCGGCGAGGGCGTCGACGTGCGCGGCTACCTGCTGTGGTCGCTCCTGGACAACTTCGAGTGGGCGTTCGGCTACTCGAAGCGCTTCGGCATGGTCCACGTAGACTACGAGACGCTCGAACGCACCCCCAAGGCGTCGGCGAGATGGTACGCCCAGGTGGCCCGCACCGGCGTCGTACCGCCCCTGCCGGACGCCGCCCGCTAGCCCAGGACAGGAGGCAGCCGTGACCACCACGGGCCACCCGGCCGCCCCGCCGACGCTCGAGGACGTCGCCCGCGTCGCCGGCGTCTCCCGCGCCACGGTCTCCCGCGCCGTGCGCGGCGGAGAGCGCGTAAGCGAGGCCGCGCGTGCCGCGGTCGAGGCCGCGATCCGCGAACTCGACTACGTCCCCAACCGCGCCGCCCGGCAGCTCGCCTCCCGCCGGGCCGGGACGATCGCCGTGGTCCTGCCCGAGCCGGACACCCGCGTCTTCGCCGACCCGTTCTTCGCGCTCACCATGGCCGGCGTCAACGACGCGCTGCGGGACACGGACGTGCAGCCGGTGCTGCTCATGGGCGGGCCCGACGGCGGCACGGGCCGGATCCTGTCCTACCTGCGCGGCGGCCACGTCGACGGCGTCCTCGTGGCCTCCCACCACCGCCGCGACCACCTCGTGGAGGAACTCGCCGGCGGGCGGCTCCCGGCCGTGTTCGTCGGCCGGCCCCTGCGCCGGCACCACCACGCCTACGTCGTCGACGTGGACAACCGCGAAGGCGGGCGGCGGGCCGCGGCGCACCTCGCCGAGCGCGGCTGCACGCGCGTCGTCTCGATCGACGGCCCGCCGGACATGGCCGCGTCCGTCGACCGCGCGGCCGGATGGCGGGCGGGTCTCGAGGCCGCGGGCCTGGGCCAGCTCGGCTCCTCGGCGGGGGATTTCACGGCGCGCAGTGGCCGGGAGGCGATGCGCCGCCTGCTGCGCGAGCACCCCGGGCTGGACGGCGTCTTCGCGGCCTCCGACCTCATGGCCGTCGCGGCCCTCGACGAGCTGCGCTCCGCCGGCATCGACGTGCCGGGCCGGGTCAAGGTCGTCGGCTACGACAACCACGCGTTCGCCGAGGACGCCTCCCCGCCGCTCACGAGCGTCGTCAATCCCGCCCGCGAGCTCGCGGCGCGGGCCGCCCACGTCCTGCTCGAACTCGCCGAGGGCGGCTCGCCCGAGCGGCTGACGCTCCTGCCCTGCACGCTCGTGGAGCGGGAGTCGAGCGCCCGCTAGGGTGTCCTCATGAGCCCACGCGACGTCGTCGTCATCGGTGGAGGACACAACGGCCTCGTCGCCGCGGTCCTCCTGGCCCGCGCCGGCCTGTCCGTCACGGTCCTGGAACGCAACGACCGCCTCGGCGGGGCCACCGTCTCCCAGGAGGTCTTCCCGGGCGCCCGGATCTCCCGCTATTCCTACCTCGTGAGCCTCTTCCCGCAAGAGCTCCTCGACGAGCTGGGGCTGGACCTCGAGCTCGTCCCGCGCCGCTACTCCTCCTACACCCCGGCACCGGACGGCACGTCCGGCCTGCTCGTCGACGGCCACGACGCGCGGGCCACCCGGGCCTCCTTCGCCGCCGTCGGCGCGGCCGGCGACGCCGCCGCGCTCGACCGCTTCCAGGAGGCCACCGCCGCGCTCGCCGCCGGCGTCTGGCCGACCCTGCTGGGACCGCTGCCGCGGCGCTCGGAAGTCCGCGGGCGCGTCCTCGCGCAGCCGGGCGGGGACCGGGCCTGGCGCGGATTCGTCGAGCGGCCCCTCGGCGAGGCGCTCGAGGAGGAGTTCGCCTCCGACCTGGTCCGGGGAATGGTGCTGACCGACGGGCTGATCGGCACCTTCGCCGAAGCGCACGCGGGCTCGCTCGAGCAGAACCGCTGCTTCCTCTACCACGTCATCGGCCGCGGAACCGGGGCGTGGAACGTCCCCCGAGGCGGCATGGGGCGCCTCGCCGAGCAGCTCGAGGAGCGGGCCCGCGCGGCCGGCGTCCAGCTGCTCACGGGCGCCGAGGCCACCGCGGTCCGCCCCGGCGGGCGCGTCGACTACCGGACCCGGGACGCCGACGGCACCGGCACGACGGCGTCCCTCGCGGCCCGCACGGTGCTTTGCGGCGCCGCCCCGGCCGTCCTGGCCCGGCTCCTGGGCGGCGGATCCGCGGAGGCCGGCCCCGGCGTCGTCCCCCCGGCACCGGCTCCGGAGGGCGCGCAGGCCAAGGTGAACCTCCTCCTGGCGCGACTGCCGCGGCTCAAGGACGACGGCGTGGCCCCGGCCGCCGCGTTCAGCGGCACCTTCCACGTCAACGAGGGCTACGCGCAACTGGCCGCGGCCCACCGCGCCGCCGCCGAGGGCCGCTGGCCGGACCCGCTGCCGCTCGAGGCCTATTGCCACTCGCTCAGCGACCCCTCGATCCTCTCCCCCGTGCTGCGGGATGCGGGGGCGCACACGCTCACCGTCTTCACCCTGCACACGCCGCACCGGCTGCTCGCGGGACGGGACCCGGCGCGGGCCCGCGCCGAGATCCAGGCCGCCGTCCTGGCCTCGCTTAACTCGGTGCTCGCCGAGCCGATCGAGGACTGCCTCGCGGTGGGACCGGACGGCACCCCGTGCCTCGAGACGCGCACGACCGCCGACCTCGAGGACTCGCTCGGGATGCCCGGGGGAAACATCTTCCACGCCCCGCTCGCGTGGCCGTGGGCGGAGGACGACGAGCCCCTCGACACCCCGGCCCGGCGCTGGGGCGTGGACTCGGGCGTCGACGGGATCCTGCTGTGCGGGGCCGGGTCCCGCCGCGGCGGCGGGGTCAGCGGGCTCGGCGGCTGGGCGGCCGCGCGCGCCGTGCTCGAAACAATGGGGGCCGGCCCCGGGGGCGGGACCTAGACTCGTGCGGTGACCTTCTCCGTCTGGCTCTCCCTGCTGGGCGCCTCCGCCCTGATCAGCTTCTCCCCCGGCGCCGGGGCCGTGAACACCATGACCAACGCCCTCAATGCCGGCTTCCGACGCTCCTTCTGGGGCATCCTCGGCCAGCAGGCCGCCCTGCTGATCCACGTCGCGATCGTCGCCGCGGGCGTCGGCCTGCTCGTGGCCAACTCGCCGACGGCGTTCGCCGTGATCCGCTACGCCGGCGCCGCCTACCTCGTCTACCTCGGCGTCCGGCTCCTCACCGCCCGCCCCGCGGCCGACACGGCCCCGCTCGACGCGCGCGCCCACGAACCCGCCTGGTCCATGTTCCGCCGCGGCGTCTGGGTCAACCTGCTCAACCCCAAGGCGATCGTCTTCTTCCTCGCCTTCACGCCGCAGTTCATCCGCCCGGACGCGCCCCTGCTGCCGCAGTACCTCGTGTTCATCGCCACGATCGTCGCCGTGGACGTCGCCGTGATGTGGTTCTTCTTCGCCGCGGCGGCCAAGTCCTTCCGCCGTTTCACGCGCACCGCACGCGGTGCGCGCGTCCTGAACCTGGCCTTCGGCACCCTGTTCATCTTCGTCGCGCTGCTGCTCGTGCTCGTGCACTGAGCCGCCCGCCACGGCCCGCCGCGAAGCCCCTAGACTGAAACCATGTACCGGATCACCGCCGTCTGCACCGGCAACATCTGCCGCTCACCCATGGCCGAGTACCTGATCCGCGGCGCCCTCGAATCCGCCGGCGTCGACGGGGTCGTCGTGGACTCCGCGGGCACGAGCGACGGGGAGGCCGGCAACCCCGTGGACCCGCGCGCGGCCGCCGTCCTGACCCGTGCCGGGCTCGATCCCTCGAAGCACGTGGCGCGGCGCTTCGAGGCGGCGGACTTCGCGGACGCAGACCTGGTCCTGGCCCTGGACACGGACCACTACGCCCGGCTGCGCCGCCTCGCCCCCGGGCCGCAGGACGCCGCGAAGGTGCGCCTGCTGCGCTCCTTCGACCCCGCCGTCGCGGACAAGGGACCCTCCGGGCAGGGCATCTACGACCCCTGGTACGGGGACGCCGCCGATTTCGCGCTGTGCCACGAGATGATCCGGGCGGCCCTGCCGGGGCTCGTGGAGCACGTCCGGCTCGAGGCCACGGGCCGCCGTGGGGCGTAGCGCACCCGTCGTCATCGCGGTCGACGGCCGCTCCGGTGCGGGCAAGAGCACGCTCGCGCTCGAACTCGCGACGGCGCTGCGTCGCCACCGCCCCGTCTCCCTCTTCCACCTCGAGGACCTCTACCCGGGCTGGGACGGGCTGGAGGCCGGGATCGCACGCTACGTCTCGACCGTCCTGGATCCGCTGTCCTGGGGGGAGGACGCCCGCTGGACCGCGTGGGACTGGGTGGCCGGCGCCGACGGGGAGCGGCGCACGACGCCCGCGACCCCGGTCGTCGTGGTCGAGGGCGTGGGGGCGGCCGCCGCTGCGGCGAGGCCCTTGCTCGACGCCGTCGTCTGGGTCGACGCGGACGACGACGCCCGGCGCGCCCGCGCCCTGGCCCGCGACGGGGAGGCGTACGCGCCGCACTGGGAGCGCTGGGCCGCGCAGGAACGGGCGTGGCTCGCCGCGGATCCGGTCCGGGAGGCGGCGGACGTCGTGGTGGCCAACGCCGCCGACGGGCGCGCCCCGGTCGACGCCCTGCGGCTGCTCGCCGAGCTGCCCTGGCTCCAGCCGGCCCTGCACCCGGAGGCGGCCGCGGCCGGCTCGCCCCGGCTCGTCCACCGCCGGGTCCGCCTCCCGCGGGGAGCCGACGCCGCCTCGCTGCACCACGCGCTGTTCGGCGCCTCCGCGCACCAGGTGCTGCTCGAGTCCTCCAACGCGGGCGCCGCCGACGTGGGCGGGCGGAACCGCTTCAGCGTCCTCGCGGACGCCTCCGGGAGCGCGGGGATGCTCGCCGAGCACCGCTCCGGGACCACCTTCCTGACGGCCGGGTGCGCCCGGGCGCGCGTCGACGGGGCGTTCTTCGACTGGCTCGAGACGGCGTGGGGCCGGGCGCGCTACGCCGCCCCGGACGGGCTCGAGGCGGGATTCGCGCTCGGCTGGCTGGGCTGGCTCGGCTACGGGCTCAAGGCGGAGACGGGCGGGAGCGCCGGCGCGCGGGCGCCCGGTACCGCCGACGCCGCCCTGCTGCACGCCGGGCGCGGCGTGGTCCTGGACCACGGGGCCGGCGAGGCCTGGCTGCTGGCCCTGGACGCGGACGACGCCGGGGCCTGGCTCGAGCGGGCCGCGGCGGTGGTCGCCGCGGCCGGGGCCGGCACGGGGGCTGGTGCCGCGCGGGGCGCGGGTGCCGAGCGCTCCGCGCTCGCGGTGCCGGCGTTCCGTTGCGCCGACACGCGCTCCGGCTACGAGGAGAAGGTCCGCGCCGCGCAGGCCGAGATCCGCGAGGGCAACAGCTACGAGGTCTGCCTGACAACCGTGCTGGGCGCCGAGGTGCCGGCCCACCAGTGGGACCCGTGGGCGGCCTACCTGCGGCTGCGCGAGCGCAATCCGGCGCCCTTCGCGGCGTGGATCCGCTGCGGCTCGACCGCCGTGGCGGGGACGTCGCCGGAGCGCTTCCTGCACGTGGGCGCCTCGGGTCTGCTGCGGGCGGAGCCGATCAAGGGAACCCGGCGGCGCTCGGCGGACCCGGAGGAGGACGAGCGGTTGCGCGCGGAGCTGGCCTCCTCGCCGAAGGACCGGGCGGAGAACGTCATGATCGTGGACCTGCTCCGCAACGACCTGGTGCGTTCGGCCGATCCGTCGACGCTGCGGGTTCCGCGGCTGTGCGCCGTCGAGTCCTACGCCACGGTCCACCAGATGGTCTCCACGATCGACGCCCGCCTGCGGTCGGACGCCTCGCGGGCCGAGGCGGTCGCGGCCGCGTTCCCGGCCGGGTCGATGACGGGGGCGCCGAAGATCTCGACGATGGCGATCCTGGAGCGGCTCGAGGACGGAAGGCCGCGCGGGATCTACTCCGGCGCCGTCGGACACTTCTCCCATACTGGGGCCGCCGAGCTGTCCGTCGTGATCCGCACGCTCGTGATGGAGCAGGACGCGCGGGACGGCGGGGCCGGTCCGTGGCGGCTCTCGCTCGGCGTCGGGGGCGCCGTGACGGCGGACTCGGTGCCGTCCGAGGAGTGGGCCGAGGTCGTCGTCAAGGCGTACGGGGTGCTCAGCGCGCTCGGGGCGGGCTTCCTCGACGCGGACGGCCTGCCGCAGCAGCGCTGAGCGCCGGGCCGCCCCTACTGCAGGGTGGCGGTGAGCCGGCAGGCGTTGTCCACCCACCGGGCCAGGAGGGGCCGGGCCTGCCATTCCCCGAGCGTGAGCAGCGTGGAGCCGGCGCGGTACTCGTTCTGCACCCGCGTCAGCTCCGCGACGGCGGTCGCTCCGAGCATCATCACCGAGACCTCGAGGTTCAGGGAGAAGGAGCGCATGTCCATGTTGGACGAGCCGAACACGGCGACCTCCTTGTCCACGGTGAAGCACTTGGTGTGCAGCACCATGGGCCGGCGGTAGCGGTAGATCTTCACGCCGGCCTTGAGCAGCTGCGCGTAGTAGGACTGCTGGGCGTGGTGGACGAGGAACTGGTCGCCGGTCTCGGAGACGAACAGCTCGACCTCCACGCCGCGCTGGGCCGCCGTCGTCACGGCGTAGAGGAGCGAGTCGTCGGGGACGAAGTAGGGGCTCGTGATGGTCAGCCGTTCCGTGGCGGCGTAGATGAGGGTGTTGAACAGGCGCAGGTTGTTCTCCGACTCGAACCCGGGGCCGCTGGGCACGATCTGCCCGGTGACGTGCCCCGCCTCGGGGAGCTCGGTTCCGGCGACGAGCTCGGCCAGGAGGTTCTCGTCCGTCTCCTGGGACCAGTCGGTCGCGAAGACGACCGCGAGCCCGGTGACGAGCGGGCCGCGGACCTGGGCCATGAGGTCCACCCACTCGCGCCCTGCCCGGTGGGCGGAGGCCCGCTTGTAGCCGGGTTCGATGAGGTTCTGGCTGCCCGTGAAGGCCGTCTCGCCGTCGATGACGACGAGCTTGCGGTGGTTGCGCAGATCGGGCCGGCGCCACTGCCGGTTGCGGACGGAGACGGGCAGCATGGCACGCCACTCGATGCCGGCGTCGTCGAGGCGCCGCTTGAGGGCCGAGAAGCCCTTGATCCGCGCGGTGCCGAGGTGGTCGAACAGGAAGCGGACCTTGACCCCGCGCGCCACGGCCGCCCCGAGTGCGTCGAGGAACGGTCCCGCGTAGTCCGGATCGTCGCCGACGATGTAGAACTGCACGTTCACGGTGTCGCGGGCCCCGCGGACCGCCGCGGTCATGGCGTCGAGGGAGGCCTGGTAGTCCGTGAAGAACTCGAAGGAGTTGCCTTCCTGGATGGGGAAGGCGCCGAGGTTCCGGTTCAGCTCGACGGCGGACTTGACCCACTCGGGGGCATCGAACTCGGAGTCGTCGGTGTCCAGGTGCTGGGTGGCGGCGAGGACGCGGCGGTTGACGTCGGTCTGGCGGGCGACGCGGCGCTGGGAGAGCTTGAAGTTGCCGAAGAGCAGGAAGAGCAGCAGGCCGATCACGGGCATGAAGAAGATCAGCAGCAGCCAGGCCATGGCGGTCGTGGGGCGCCGGTTGCCGGGCACGACGCCGAGCATGACCAGCCGGATGCCGACGTCGAAGACCCACGCGATCGCCAGCAGCCAGTAGGGCAGCGGTTCCCACAAGACGAGCGCGTCGAACACCCGGTCTCCTTCCCTGCCGACGATGGCTTCCAGCCTAGCCGCAAGTCAGCCCCAGGACCCCGCGACCGCCTGACGGGGCCCCGCCGGGAGTAGGGTTGGATCCATGACTGTCGTGGTGTTCCTGGAACCTGGGTTTCCCGCCGGCCGGGTGGCCGACGCCTCCGTCCCGCAGCTCTCGGTCCTGGACCAGGGCGCCACGCGCGGCGACGGTGTCTTCGAGTCCGCCCTCTACGTCCGCGGGCGGGTCCGCAAGCTCGACGCCCACCTGGCCCGGATGGCCGTCTCGGCCGCGACATGCGAGCTCCCGCTGCCCGCCGAGGACGCCTGGCGGGCGGCGATCGCGACGGCCGTCGCCGCGTACGACGCCGCTCTCGCCACCGAATCCGGGGACGACGCCGGACACGAGGCCGTGGTGAAGCTCGTCGCCACGCGCGGCCCCGAGGGCGCCGGGCACGGCACGGCCTGGGTGGCCGTCTCCCCCGCCCCCGAGCTGGGTCGGCGGCAGCGCGCCGAAGGCGTCGACGTGCTCCTGCTGGACCGCGGCTACGACTCCACGGTCGCCGAGCGTGCCCCGTGGCTGCTCATGGGCGCCAAGACCCTGTCCTACGCCGTGAATATGGCGGCCCTGCGCCACGCGCGCAAGCAGGGGGCCGACGACGTCATCTTCGTCTCGAGCGACGGGCGCGTCCTCGAGGGCCCGACCTCGACCGTGCTCCTCGCCGTCCGCGACGGCGACGTGAAGCGGCTCATCACCCCCATGCTGGAGACGGGCATCCTGCCCGGCACGACGCAGGGAGCGCTCTTCGCGGCCGCGGAGGCCGCCGGCTGGGAGCTCGGCTACGGCCCGCTCGAACCGCAGCACCTCGTCGAGGCGGACGCCGTGTGGCTCGTCTCCAGCGTGCGCCTGCTCGCGCCCGTCAACTCCCTCGACGGCGTCGAGCTCTCCCGCGACCCGGAGCTGACCGCGGAACTGACGTCCTTCGTCGACGCCATCGGCTAGCTCCCCGGACCCGCCTGGTCCGCGTCGACGTCGGCATCGCGGAACGGGGAGGACCACAGGGCCGCCGCCGCGGCCAGCAGCACGGCGGCCGCCGTCCACAACGCGGCCGCGGGGCTCCAGGCGACGGCGAGGAATCCGCCGAGCGGCGCCCCGAGGACGATCATCCCGCGGTTCGCGGAGCGGCGCGTCGCGCTCATCCTCGCGATCAGGCGATCCGGGGTCACCGCCTGCCAATAGCCCATTTCCAGCGGCCCACCAACCCCCATCGAGAACCCGAACACCAACTGGCCCAGCCCGACGGCCACCCCGGCCGCCCACGGCACGCCGGCCTCCTGGCCTCCGGCCATCCAGGGCGCAGCGGCGATGAGCGCCACCGCCGGCACCTCCGCCAGGCGCGGCAGGACGAGCGCGCGGCCCGTCCCGAAGCGCGCACCGGCCAGCGGGGCCAGGCTCGTCCCGACGACGGCCCCGATCCCGGCACAGCTCATGACCAGCCCGAGCCCGAGGGCGCCCAGTGAGAGCTCCTGCAGCACGAGCACCGGCAGGACGGTCCCGATCATGGCCGAGCCGATGAACCACCCGTGCGTGCACCAGGCCAGGGGCGCGAGCCGCGGATGCCGGTAGATCCAGCGCAGCCCCTGGGCGATGCGGGTGCGCACGGGAACCGCGGGGCCCTCCGGACGGCCCCGGCCCCCGTCGCGGAGCGTGGACAGGACGGCGGCCGAGAGGAGGTGGCTCGCGGCGTCGAGCAGCAGCGCGAACGGCGCCCCGAGCCACGTCACGAGCGTCCCCGCGACCACCCCTCCGGAGGTCTGGGCCACGGTGTCGCTCTGCTGCAGGCGCATGTTGGCCCGGACCAGGAGGGGCCTCGGGACGATCTGCGGCAGGAAGGACTGGTGGGCCGCATCGGCGAGCAGGGCCAGCACGCCGAAGGCGAAGACCAGGCCGAAGACGGCCGGCAGCGCGCCGGCCGGGCCGGCCAGCCCCGTCAGGCACAGGGCACCGAGGACCACGGCCCGGCCGACGTCGGCGGCGATCAGCACGGTGCGCCGCCGCCAGCGGTCCACCCAGAGCCCGGCGACCAGGCCGAACAACAGGTAGGGCGCCCAGCGGAAGGCGCCCACGAGGCCCTGGTCCTGGGCCGAACCGCCGAGGACCTCCAACACCAGGACGGACAGCGCCACCGTGGTCAGGTAGGTGCCGGCGTCGGAGGCCGCCGCCGCGGCCCAGAACCGCACGAACGCCGGGTTCTCCCGCAGCCGTCGTCCCGTCGCCACGCTCAGGCCCAGACCAGGTTCCACGTCCCCGCGGCCAGTGCGGCCGCCGTCGCGCCGGCCCCGAGGGCGAGCCCGGCGAGCAGTACGACGGGGTCCCGCCGGGAGAAGCGCGCCGGACGGGACCAGCTGCGCTCGGCTCCCCCGAAGCCCTTGGCCTCCATCGTGACGGCCAACCGGGACGCGCGGCGGATCGACTGCACCAAGAGCCCGAACATCTGGCCGAGGTCCGCGGCCAGACGACGGCGGAGCGAGCCCCGGGAGCCGACGCCGCGGGCCCGGCGGGCCATGCCCAGGGTCTGCCACTCCTCGACGAGCAGCCCCAGCAGGCGCATGCCGGCGAGGGCCCCCAGGACAAAGCGGTGCGGCAGCCGGGCCTGCTGGGCGAGGGCGTTGGCGAGATCGGTGGGGTCGGTGCTGGAGACCACGAGGACGGCCGGCACGGCGACGGCGAAGGCGCGCAGCCCCGTCGCGATGCCCGCTTCGAGCGAGCCCTCGGTGATGTCGAACCACCCCAGCCCCAGCAGCACGGCGCCGGAGTCGTTGCCGACGAGCGCCGTCCCCCAGGCCGCGAACAGCCCGGCGATCAGCAGCGGCCACGCCCGCGCCAGGAAGGCCGCGATCCCGATCCCGCTCAAGGGCAGCATCAGCAGCGTCGCGGCGACGATGATTCCCGCGCTGACCATGTCGAGCGTCGCGATGAGCGGGATGGTCGCGAGCATCACCGCGCCGAGCTTGGCGAGCGGATTGGCCCGGCCCAGGAAGCTCACCCGGGCCGCTTCCGAGGGCTCGAGCAGCCCGGGTGCCCCGGCGTCGTCCCCGTCTTTCGCGGACCCCGTCGCGGCGTCGCGGCCGGTCCCGAGCTCCGCGACGTCGAGGACGCGGGCGCCGACGGCGTCGGCGAAGTCGGCGTCGTGCGTCACGGCGAGCACCGAGGTCCCCTCCGCGAGCTGCTCGCGCAGGAGCAGCGCCAGTTCCGCCCACGTGTTCGCGTCCTGGCCGAAGGTCGGCTCGTCGAGGACCAGCACGCCCGGGCCGGCGGCGAGCACGGTCGCGACGGAGAGGCGGCGCTTCTCTCCGCCGGAGAGGGTGAACGGATTCGCGTCCGCGAGGTGCTCGAGCCGCAGCCGCCGCAGCAGGGCGTCCACGCGTTCGGCGATCTGCTCCTCGCTGAAGAGCTCCTCCCGGCCGTCGGCGGTGCGCGCGTGGCGGGGCCCGTACTCGAGCTCCTCGCGCACGCTGGCCGTGACGAACTGGTGCTCCGGTTCCTGGAACACGGTGCCGATGCGTCCGATCAGGGCCGAGGCGCGCCACTGGTAGGGCCGCGCCCCGGCCGCCTCGCCGCGCAGCGCCGGGCTCGCCACGACGTGTCCGGCGCGCTCGGGCAGGAGCCCCGCCAGGGTCAGCGCGAGCGTCGACTTGCCGGAGCCGTTCGGCCCCGTCACGCAGACGGCGCGGCCCGCCTCGAGTCCGAGCTCCACCCCGGTCAGCGCGGCGGGCTGGGTTCGGCCGCGGGCGACGGCGAGGCCCTCGGCGCGCAACAGCCCGCCGCCGGGCGGCGCCGCTTCCCGCGCCGGGAGCCGCGGGACGTATCCGGGCACCCAGACGCCCGCCGCGACGAGCTCGTCCCGCACGGGGCCGGGGGCGAAGAGCTCGGCGGGCGTTCCCGCGTGGGCGACTCCGCCACCGGGGGCCAGGACCACGACGCGGTCCACGTGGGGGGCCCAGGCCTCGAGCCGGTGCTCGACGATCACGGCCGTCGCCCCGGAGGCGTCGAGGGCCCGGACGACGGCGTCGCGCACCTCGAGCACGCCGGCCGGGTCCAGGTTGGCGGTGGGCTCGTCCAGCAGCACGAGCCCGGGGCGCATCGCGAGGATCCCGGCGAGGGCCAGGCGCTGCTTCTGGCCGCCGGACAGCCGGGCGGTCGGGTGCGTGAGGGGGACGTCGAGTCCGACGCCGGCCAGCGCCGCGCGCACGCGCGGTGCGATCTGCTCCGCGGGGACGGCGAGGTTCTCGGCACCGAAGGCGACGTCGTCGCCGACGCGGGCCTGCACGACCTGGGTCTCGGGGTCCTGCTGCATGAGCCCGGCGGGGGGGCAGAGCAAGGGGGGGGGGGGGGCGCGTGGAAAAGAAGGGC
>NZ_JBNWUK010000003.1:0-30059 GCF_050563205.1 Zafaria sp. Z1313 | reverse complement strand
TGGGTCCTGCCGGTCTTTGTTTTTTGGGTTTCTTCTCAAGGCCCCCGGCGCGCCCGCGCACCGTGTGCGCGGGCGCGCCGTCGACGAGCAGCTCGCCCTCGGCCTCGGTGTCCTCGTCCTGGTGCAGGACGCCGGCGAGGGCGTGCAGGAGCGTCGACTTGCCAGCGCCCGAGGGGCCGGCCAGCAGGATCCGCTCCCCCGGGCGGATGTCCAGGTCCAGCCCGGACACGGCGGGCGCATGGCGTCCCGCATGACGCCACCCCCACCCGGCCGCACGGACCGCCGCCGGGTGCGGCCCCGGCGTCGTGCTCCCCGCCTCGCGGGCGGCCTGGGACGTCACCGCCTAGCCGTTCACCGGCTCCTGCGCGGCCTTGCGCGAGGCCAGCGCGGACAGCGCCCCCGTCCGGGACAGGGCCCGGGTCGCGAGCCAGGACAGCAGGCCCGCGATGACGACGCCGGAGATCGTCATAAATCCAACGTAGGCGAGCTTCATGACCACCGTGTACTCCGGGAACCAGTTGAAGACGAACGCGTCGTTCACGCCGCCGAAGAGGCCGGCCGCGGCGCCCGCGAGCAGGGCCACCTGCAGCCCCCAGCGGCGGTACAGGAACGCCGCGACGACGAGCTCCGCCCCCAGGCCCTGGACGAGGCCGGAGACGAGCACGGTCCAGCCGTACTGCGAGCCGAGGAAGGCCGAGACGACCGCGGCGACGGTCTCGCAGAACAGGGCCGCCCCGGGCTTGCGGATCACCAGCGCGCCGAGCACGGCCGGGAAGAGCCACATTCCCGCGAGCAGCGCCGAGGAGGGCGGGAAGGCCAGGAACAGGAAGTCCAGCGCGTGGTGGAAGGTGTTCCAGGCGAAGAAGACGACGCCGGAGGCGACGGCGATGATGGCGGCGACGACGATGTCGACGACGCGCCATCCGGTGCGTGCGGGAGACTGCACGGTGCTCATAGAGGTGTCCTCCTTGGGATCAAGGAGGGGAGGGCGTGCCGCCGCGCGGCATCCCTGAGAACTCGACTCCCTTCGCCGGTACTAGCCGGATCAGGTTCGAGGGTCTGCGCGGCGCGCACTCTCAGCGTTCTGACGGGTTCCGGCCGCCGGCCGGAGCCCAACGCTCCCCTGTCGTTGGTGTTTCAGTGGCCCCAGTCTAGCCCCGCGCTATGCTGGGCGGGTAATCACCCCCTCGAGACGGAGACCGCGCACGTGAACGTACTGCTGAAGATCGTCGGCTCGCTGATTTCCCTCGGCGCCGGATTCGCCGGGGCCAAGCTCCTCGACACCGCCTGGACGCGGATCACCGGCGAGGAGCCGCCGAAGCCGGGCGACGCCGAGGCCCAGGCCGAGGCCTCGCTGCGCCAGGCCCTCGGCTTCGCCGTGGCCTCCGCCGTCGTGGCCGCGGTGATCCAGGTCATGGCCAACCGCGGCACGCAGCGCATGTTGCGCCGCTTCCAGGAAACCGCCGACGAGGTCTAGCCCGGGCTCAGCGCTCGGTGTCCGCCACGTGGTCTGCCGCGCCCGCCGGCAGCGAGCCGTTGGCGGCCCGGGCGACGACCTCGTCCAGGTCGTCCACGATGAGCGTCTCGCGCTTGAGGTGCTTGGTGCGGTAGCCCGCCCGCCCCACCATGTGGGCGCTCACGGGCGCCGTCAACAGCTGGAAGAGCCACGCGAGCAGGAGCACGGGCAGCACCGCCGGCGAATCGGCCTGCAGGCCGACGGCGGTCAGGAGCAGCAGGAGCCCCAGCACCTGCGGCTTGGTGCCGGCGTGCATGCGGGAGAGCAGGTCGGGGAAGCGCAGCATGCCCAGGCCGGCGGCGAAGGACATGAGCGATCCCACGACGAGGCACAGGGCCGTGGCGGCGTCGCGGACGGTCTGCAGCGTCTCGGCGTCCATCAGGAGTTCCTCCGGTCCGTCACGTAGCGGGAGACCGTCACCGAGCCGATGAAGCCGACGACGCAGGCCACGGCGATGAACGGCACGTGGTTCAAGTGGTGGTTGAGCGCCATGTCGATGCACAGCGCGGCCATGATGATCGCGAGCAGCACGTCGAGGGCGATCACGCGCTCGAGGATCGACGGACCGCGCGCGATGCGCACGATCGCCATCATGGCGGCGGCGGCCAGCAGGAGGCCGGACACCCAGGCGGCGGTGGTCAGGATCATGCGGGGGCCTCCTCACGGCGCAGGGCCTCGAGGGCCTCGGGCGTGCCCATCACCTTGATCAGCCGCGCCTCCGTGTCCAGGACGCCCGCCCGGAAGCGCTCGGCCTCCTCGGGGGTGTCGACGTCGATGACGTGCAGGTACAGGGTCCCGGACGTCCGGTCCACCTCCACGACGAACGAGCCGGGGATGAGCGTGAGGACGTGGCCGAGGGTGGTCATCATCAGGTCCTCGCGGCAGCGCAGTGTGATGCCGACGACGGCGCTGCGCACCTTCTGCCCGCGGAAGAGCGCGAGGCCGAAGACCTGGAAGCTCGCCGCGACGACGTCCTTGAGGAAGTGCAGGGCGAACAGGAACGCCTGCCAGACGTTGAAGCGGCCGCTGAGCTCCACGGGCGGCAGCCGGAACACGGAGACGACGCCGAGCGAGAGCAGGAAGCCGAAGACGAGGTTGCCGGCGGAGAAGTCCTGCCACAGCGCCCCCCAGACGAGCATCATCCAGACAAGCAGGGGCAGCTCGACGAGGAAGCGGGCGCGCTTGCGCCGGCGGTCCGCGGCGGATCCGCGGCTCGGGGTCCCGAGGCCGGACGGGCGGGTGCGGCTCATGGCGTGCCCTCCTGGGGTCCCAGCACGGCCTCGATGTAGGGCGTGCGCTCCATCATCTGCCGGGCGGCCTGGTCGCTGAGCTGGAAGAGCGGTCCGGCGAAGACGGTCAGGGCGAGTCCGAGCGCCACGAGGGCGGCGGTCGAGCCGACCATGGTCCGGGGCAGCAGCTGCGTGTCGCCGCGGTCGCTGTAGCGGCTGTTCGGGAAGTTCGCGACGTGGCTGTAGGTCGTCACACGGCCACCGTCCTTGGCGCCGACGAGCAGCAGCGGATCGGGGTTCTCCGCGTCCTCGGCCTTGCGCCAGAACGCCCGGTTCCAGACGCGGGCTACGGCGAGCAGGGTCAGCAGCGACGTCGCCACGGCGCCGGCGAGGAGGACCCACGCGAGCGGGGTGCCGAGCTCGACGCCGCCCTGCATGAGGCCGAGCTTGCCGAGGAAGCCGGAGAACGGCGGGATGCTGGCCAGGTTCATGGCCGGGATGAAGAACAGCACGGCGAGGACCGGGGAGAGCTTGGCGAGCGAGCCGAGGCGGTCCACGTTCGAGGTCCCGGCGCGGCGTTCGATCAGGCCCGTGACGAGGAAGAGCGAGGTCTGCACGATGATGTGGTGGGCGACGTAGTAGACGGTCGCGCCGAGGGCCGCGAGGTTCCCGAGCGCGAGCCCGAACACCATGTAGCCGATGTGGCTCGTGAGGGTGAAGGAGAGCATGCGCTTGATGTCCGCCTGCGCGATCGCACCGAGGATGCCCACGAGCATGGTCATGAGCGCGACGACCATCAGGAACGAGTTGATCCGGTCCCCGGGGAACAGGAGCGTCTCGGTGCGCACGAGCGCGTAGACGCCGACCTTGGTCAGCAGGCCCGCGAACACCGCGGTGACGGGCGCGGGCGCGGTCGGGTAGGAGTCCGGGAGCCAGAAGGAGAGCGGGAAGATCGCGGCCTTGATGCCGAACGCGACGAGCAGCATGAGGTGCAGGATCATCTGCGTGCCCTCGTCCAGCTGGCCGAGCTTGACCGCGAGGTCGGCCATGTTCACGGTGCCGGTGGCGCCGTAGATCATGCCGATCGAGATCAGGAACAGCATCGAGGAGACCACGGAGACGACGACGTACGTCACGCCCGCGCGGATGCGCGCCGTGGTGCCGCCGAGGGTCAGCAGGACGTAGGAGGCCGTCAGCAGGATCTCGAAGCCCACGTAGAGGTTGAACAGGTCGCCGGCGAGGAAGGCGTTGGAGACGCCCGCGACGAGGATCAGGAACGTGGGGTGGAAGACGGAGATCGGCCCGTCGTCGTCACCGTCGGCCATGCCCTGGGCGGTCGCGTACAAGAGCACCGCGAGGCTCACCGCCGTGGAGACGACGAGCATGAGCGCGGAGAACTCGTCGACGACCATGGAGATCCCGAACGGCGGCGCCCAGCCGCCGAGGAGGACGGCCTGCGCCCCGTGCGTCCAGGCCTCCGCGAGGAGCCAGCACTCGAGGGCCAGGGTGGCGGTGAGGGTCGAGATGGTCACGGCCCGCTGGCTGCGCTTGTGCCGGCGCAGCACGAACGCGACCGCGGCGCCGAGGATCGGCAGCGCGACGGCGAGCGGCGCGAGCGAGACGACGCTGATCATCGTGCCTCCCTGTTCCGTGACTCGTCGTGGGTTCCGGCGCTTTCCTCGGCGCTGGCCTGGCGGTGCTCGGCGTTGACGGCGGCCTTGGCGCGGGCCGCGGCGTCGTCGTCCTCCGAGGTGAACTCGGTCGTGTCGGCCTCGATCTCCGAGTCCTCCTCGAAGTCGAAGTGGGACTGCTCGGCGACGCGGCGGTCCTCGACGTCGTCGACGACCTCGTCGCGCCGGGCGATGACCCAGGAACGGTAGATGATCGCCAGCAGGAACGCGGTCACCGCGAAGGTGATGACGATCGCGGTCAGGATGAGCGCCTGCGGCAGCGGATCGGAGTAGTCCCCTGCCGCGATGGAGGAGGAGTACAGCGGGGCCATGCCCGGCAGCCCGCCCGTTGTGAGGATCAGCAGGTTCACCCCGTTGCTGATGAGCATGAGGCCCAGCAGCACGCGCGTCAGGCTGCGTTCGAGCAGCAGGTAGATGCCGCAGGCGAACAGGACGCCCATGACCACGAGCATGATGACGTTGACGCTCATCGGGCGACCCCCTCGGTGCTGCCCTCGGGCGCCTCGTGGACGGCGACGGGGCTGCGGCCCTCGGACCGCTCGTCGATCTCCGCCCCGAGGCTGCGCAGGACGTCGACGACGAGGCCGACGACGACGAGGTAGACGCCGATGTCGAAGAAGGTCGAGGTGACGAACTTGTGCTCCCCGAAGAGCGGCAGGGCGAACTCGATGGCGGCGGACTGGAAGATCTGGCCTCCGAAGAAGAGCGGGAACGCGGCGGACAGGGCGGCGGTCGCCAGGCCCAGGCCCAGGAGCGTGCCGGGGCTGATCGGCGTCGACTCGGCGAGCTCGAACCGGCCTCCGGCCAGGTAGCGGATGGTGAGGGCCAGGCCGGCCAGGAGGCCGCCGGCGAACCCGCCGCCGGGCGTGTTGTGCCCGGCGAGCAGGAGGTAGATGGAGAAGAGGATCATCGAGTGGAACAACAGGCGCGTGACGACCTCGAAGATGATCGAGCGGCGCTCGGGCGCGAGCGTCCGTCCGGCGATGAGCCAGGCGTCCTTCGCCGACTCGGCGAAGTGGCGGGCGATCGCGAGCGCGGCGGCCGTGCGGCTGGACTGGTGCAGGTGCTCGGAGCCGCGGTCCACGCTGCCCGGCGCCACGTCCTCGGTGCGGCGGCGGTCGTCGCCGCGCCCGCGCACGTAGATCAGGCTGGCCACGCCGGTCGCCGCCGCGGCGAGCACGGTGATCTCGCCGAAGGTGTCCCACGCGCGGATGTCCACGAGGATGACGTTGACGATGTTCTGGCCCGCGCCGCCCACGTAGGCGAGCTCGGGGAGCATGAGGGAGATCGGGTCGGCCGTGCGGGCGGCCATCGAGGTCGCGGCGATCCCGACCATGACGATGCCGAAGGCGATGCCGATCGCGGCGCGCAGCACGCGGTGCCCGGCCGGGTTGGTCGTCCACAGCGGCGCCGGCAGCGTGCGCAGGGCCAGGACCATGGCGACGAGGACGATCGTCTCCACGAGCAGCTGCGTCAGGGCGAGGTCCGGCGCCCCCTGGAGGGCGAACATGATGGCCATGCCGTAGCCCGTCACGGCGACCATGAGGACCGCGAGGAAGCGCTTGTTGGCCTTGATCGCGGCGAAGGCGCCGATGATCATCGCGAGGCCGATCATGAGCTGGGCCGGGGTGTCGAACCAGACGAGCTGCTGCGGCGCGGGGACGTCGAACGCGATCCCCGCGACGGCGGGCGCCAGGAGCCCGACGATGAGGATGACGATGAGGTAGAACGCGAGCGAACCGCGCTGCGTGCGTCCCGTGACCCACACCGCGACCTCGTCGGTCGCCCCCAGGATGTACTTGTAGCTCTTCTCGGCGTCGACGAGGGGGTAGAGCTTGTCCTGGGCCCGGGCGACGGCGGCGCGGCCCGTGAAGAGCAGGACGCCGATCGCGACGACGACGGCGGAGAGCCCCAGCGCGGGGGTGAATCCGTGCCACAGCGCCAGGTGCACGGGGTGCTCGGCGGGCTCGAACAGGCCCGCGTAGGGGGCGATCGCGTCCTCGAGGACGCCGGGGGTGAAGGCGGTCACCACGGTCGTGATGGCCAGGACGAGCGGCGAGGCGATGAAGAGCCACGGGATCGCCTTGAAGGCCGTGGGCTCGACGCCGGGCTTGGAGGCGAATCCGCCCCAGACGAACCGCGCACTGTAGGCGAAGGTCAGGATGGAGCCGGCCACGACGCCCACGAGCAGCCACGTGCCGCCGGGCTCTCCGTTCGCGGCGCCCTCGAGGAGCGTCTCGAACACGGACTCCTTGGCCACGAACCCGAAGAAGGGCGGCAGGCCGGCCATCGACGCGGCGCTGATCAGGGTCACGACGAACAGCTTGGGCGCCGTGCGCCAGAGCCCGGAGAGCTCGCGCAGGTCGCGGGTCCCGGCCTTGTGGTCGATGATGCCGACGACGAGGAACAGCGCGGCCTTGAAGAAGCCGTGCGCGAGCATCATCGAGAGGCCGGCGACGGCCGCGTTGGCGGTGCCGAGGCCCACGATGAGGATCAGGAAGCCGAGCTGGGAGACCGTGCCGTAGGCCAGGACGAGCTTGATGTCGTGCTGGCGCAGCGCCCGCCAGCCGCCGACGAGCATGGTCGCGAGGCCGAGGACGAGGAGCGTGCCGTGCCAGTACGCGGTCTCGGAGAAGCCCGGTGCGAGGCGCGCCACGAGGTAGACGCCCGCCTTGACCATGGCCGCGGCGTGCAGGTAGGCGGAGACCGGCGTCGGCGCGGCCATCGCGCCGGGGAGCCAGAAGTGGAAGGGGACGAGCGCGGACTTGGACACGGCGCCGACGAGGATCAGCAGGATCGCGACGTCGATGACGGTTCCCTGCGCGGTGAGCGCCGCGGCATCGGCCATGATGTCCGAGATGCGGTAGCTTCCGGCCGTCTCGCCGAGCAGGATCAGGCCCAGGAGCATCACGAGCCCGCCGAAGGTCGTGACGATGAGCGCCTGCAGGGCGGAGCGCCGCGCGAAGATGCGGGTCCGGGAGAAGCCGATCAGCAGGTAGGACAGGACCGTGGTCAGTTCCCAGAAGATGAAGAGCAGGATCAGGTCGTCCGCGATGACGAGGCCGAACATGGCGCCCGCGAAGGCGAGCAGCTGCGCGCCGAACGGGCCGATGTTGGCGTCCTCGTTCTTGAAGTAGCGGGCGCAGTAGAAGAGCACGAGCGCCCCGACGCCGAGGACCAGGAGGCTCAGCACGGCGGAGAGGGCGTCCATCCGGAAGGCGAGCTCGAGGTGGAGGGACTCGACCCAGGGCACCAGGAGCGACGGCGGGGCGTTCGGCTCCCCGATCCGCGCGGCCTGGTCGGCACCGGTGAAGGAGGGGAAGTTCGCGAGCAGCCAGACGAAGCCGGCCGCGGGCACCGCGCCCAGGACGTAGAAGGTGCCCCGGCCCAGCCGGCGGAAGATCAGTGGCGCGACGAAGGACACCGCGAAGAGGGCGATGAGGACTTCGAGCACGATGATCTCCTGGGAGGCGGGCTGCCGTGACGCGCGGGCACATCGAAGCAGGTGGTCAAGGGCTGCTCTCAACTTTAACAGTTCCCACGGACTGCTCCGTGCCACGGGCCCCTGTTTGCCGTCGCTTTACGCCGAGAGCGTTACCATGCACTCATGAACCCCGCGCCACGGATGTTGAATCGGCAGGTCATCGCATGGGCATCGTGGGATTGGGGGTCGGCGGCGATCAACGCCGTCATGACGACGTTCGTCTTCACCGTCTACCTCACGAGCAGCGCCTTCGGGAACAGCGCGGACACCTCCGCGGCCCTGAGCCTGGCCCTCACGGTGGCCGGCCTCGCGATCGCGCTCCTGGCCCCCGTGACGGGCCAGCGCTCCGACGCCGGTGGGCGGCGGCGCTTCTGGCTCGGCGTCAACTCGGTCCTCGTCGCCCTCGCGACGGCCGCGTGCTTCTTCGTCGCCCCCGACCCCGGCTTCCTGGTCCTCGGCGTCGTCCTCATCGCCGTGGCGAGCGTCTTCGCCGAGTTCGCTACCGTCAACTACAACGCGATGCTGCCGCAGATCTCGACGCCGGCCACGCTCGGCAAGGTCTCCGGCTTCGGCTGGGGCATGGGCTACCTCGGCGGGATCCTGGCCCTGGCGATCGTCCTGTTCGGCTTCGTCCAGCCCGTCGTGGACTGGCCCGGGGCGAGCACCGAGAACGCGCTGAACCTGCGCCTCGTCGCCGTCTTCTCCGCCGTCTGGTTCTTCGCCTTCGCCCTGCCCGTCCTCTTCGCCGTGCCGGAGCTCCCGCGCCGGGCCCGGGCCTCGAAGACCGGCTTCCTCGAGTCCTACCGGATCCTCTTCCGCCACATCGGCTCGATCGGCCGCCGCAATCCGCACACGCTGTTCTTCCTCCTCGCCTCGGCGGTGTTCCGCGACGGCCTCGCCGCCGTCTTCACCTTCGGCGGCGTCATCGCGGCGGGCACGTTCGGGTTCACGACCTCGGAGGTCATCGTCTTCGCGATCGCCGGCAACGTCGTCGCCGCGGCCGGAGCGATCGCGGGCGGCTTCCTCGATGACAGGATCGGCCCCAAGGCCGTCATCATCGGCTCGCTCGCGGGCCTGATCGTGGCCGGGCTCGGGGTGTTCTTCTCCCCCGGCACCTCGGGCTTCTGGCTCTTCGGCCTGCTCCTGTGCCTCTTCGTGGGCCCCGCTCAATCGGCCTCGCGCGGCTACATCGCCCGCCTCGCCGAGCCGGGCCGGGAGGGCGAGCTGTTCGGCCTCTACGCCACCACGGGGCGCGCCGTGAGCTTCCTGGCCCCGGGGCTCTTCACCGTCGCGATCGCGCTCGCCCGCCCCGTCGTCGGCGAGGACGGCGCCCAGCGCTACGGCATCCTGGGGATCCTCGTGGTCCTGCTCGCCGGTCTGCTCCTGCTGCTGCCGGTCCGCTCACCGGAGCGCGCGCCTACTTCGTGAGCGTCGTGCGGTGGAAGTTCCGGTGGCTGCGCGAGGCCGTCGGCCCGCGCTGGCCCTGGTAGCGGTTCCCGTACTCCCCGGAGCCGTAGGGGTGCTCGGCCGGGGAGCTGAGGCGGAAGAAGCACAACTGGCCGATCTTCGACCCCGGCCACAACTTGATCGGCAGCGTCGCCATGTTGGAGAGCTCGAGCGTCACATGCCCGGAGAATCCCGGGTCGATGAACCCCGCGGTCGAGTGCGTCAGCAGGCCCAGGCGGCCGAGGGAGGACTTGCCCTCGAGCCGCGCGGCGATGTCGTCCGGCAGCGTCACGGTCTCGTAGGTCGAACCCAGCACGAACTCCCCCGGGTGCAGGATGAACGGCTCGTCCGGTTCCACCTCGACGAGCCGGGTGAGGTCCGGCTGGTCGAGCGCCGGATCGATGTGCGCGTACTTGTGGTTGTCGAAGAGCCGGAAGTACCGGTCGATCCGCACGTCGACGCTGGACGGCTGGATCATCTCCTTCTCCAGCGGGTCCAGCACGATGCGGCCGGCGTCGAGTTCGGTTCGGATGTCGCGGTCGGAGATCAGCACGTGACCAAAATAGCGTATCCACGCCCGCGGGCGCGGGGCTATCCTAGGCACAGGGTCCCGCACGGCCCGCCTGAGCCCCCGGGGGAACGCCAGATCATGAAGCCACACCGACACCGCGGCGCCGCGGCCCTGGCCGCCACGGCGGTCCTCGCCCTGTGCGCGGCGCTGCCGGCCCAAGCGGCTCCGTCGGCGGGGCCGGAGGCGGACGCGACCCGCGATCCGGCGTCGTTCGAGGTCCTGGTCAACGCCGAGAACCCGCTGGACCCGCTCGACTACGTGCCCGCGCAGCTGACGCCCGCGGCCGGCTCGCAGAACCTCATGGTCCCGGAAGCCGCGATCGCCCTGGCCCTGCTCGTGGAGGGGGCGCGGCTCGACGGACACGCGCTCGTCGTCGAGAGCGCCTACCGCTCCTACGAGCGCCAGGCGCAGGTCTTCCGCAGCTACGCCGCGCGCTATGGCGAGGCCTACGCCTCGAAGATCTCCGCCCGCCCCGGAACGAGCGAGCACCAGCTGGGGCTCGCCGCCGACGTCGGGCTGGCGGGCGGGCAGTGCTCGCTCCACCGCTGCTTCGGGGACACGGCCGCCGGCCGCTGGGTCGCCGCGCACGCCGTCGACTACGGCTTCATCATCCGCTATCCCGAGGGGGCCGAGGACGCGACGGGCTACGCCTACGAGCCGTGGCACCTGCGCTTCCTCGGCGAGGGGGCCGCGGCGGACTTCGAGGCCTCCGGAGCCGCCAGCTACGAGGAGTACGTCGCGGCGCGGACGACGCCGGAGCCCGCCCCGGAGCCGGAGCCCGAGCCGGGCGCGGACCCGGCGCCGCGGAACTCGATCGTCCCCTTCCTCCCCGGCCACACCGCCCCGTGGGACTGGCGGCCGCGCTGGCACTAGGCCGCCGGCCCGGGGCCTACGCCCCGATCTCGGTGCGGACCGCGAAGAGCTCCGGGAAGAACGTCAGCTCGAGCGCCTTCTTGAGGAAGCCGACGCCGGAGGACCCGCCCGTGCCGCGCTTGAATCCGATCGTCCGCTCCACCGTCTTGAGGTGGCGGAAGCGCCAGAACTGGAAGTTCTCCTCCAGGTCCACGAGCTCCTCGCACGCCTCGTAGAGGTCCCAGTGGCCCGCCGCGTCCTCGTAGATCTCCTTGAAGACCGCGACGAGCTCCTCCGTGAACACGTGCGCCTGCGTGACGTCGCGCTCCAGCAGCGACGCCGGCACGTCGAGGCCCCGGCGGGACAGGAGCCGGATGAACTCGTCGTAGACCGACGGCGCCGCCAGCAGCTCCTTCAGCAGCGCGTGCGCGTCGGGGTCGGCCGCGAACACGTCCACCATGGCCGCGTTCTTGTTCCCGAGCATGAACTCCACGGCCCGGTACTGGAAGGACTGGAAGCCGCTCGAGGAGCCCAGCGAGCCCCGGAACTCCGCGTACTCGGACGGCGTGAGCGTGGCCAGGACGCTCCACTGCTCGGTCAGCGTGCGCTGGATGTGCTTGACGCGCGCGATGTGCTTGAGCGCGAACCGCAGGTCGTCCCCGCGCAGCCGGGCCGTGATCGCGCGCAGCTCGTGCAGCATGAGCTTGAGCCACAGCTCCGAGGTCTGGTGCTGGATGATGAACAGCAGCTCGTCGTGGTGCTCCGGGCGGCTCACGGGGTGCTGGGAGGCCAGCAGGGTGTCCAGCCCCAGATAGGAGCCGTAGCTCATCTTGTCGCGGAAATCGGTCTCGATTCCCTCCTCCAGGGCCCGGGTGTTCTTCTCGACGCTCACCGCGCCATCGTAGCCGCTACCGCGCGCGGACCGGGATCCCGGTGAACGTCGGCTTGAGCGTCTCGGCGAAGAAGTCGTTGCCCTTGTCGTCCACGACGATGAACGCCGGGAAGTCCTCGACCTCGATCCTCCAGATCGCCTCCATGCCGAGCTCGGGGTACTCGAGGACCTCGACCTTCTTGATGCAGTCCTGGGCCAGGCGCGCCGCGGGACCGCCGATCGAGCCCAGGTAGAAGCCCCCGTGCGCGTCGCAGGCCTCGGTGACCTGGCGCGAGCGGTTGCCCTTGGCGAGCATCACCATGGAGCCGCCCGCGGCCTGGAACTGGTCGACGTAGGAGTCCATGCGCCCGGCCGTGGTCGGCCCGAACGAGCCCGAGGCCATGCCGTCGGGAGTCTTGGCCGGTCCCGCGTAGTAGACGGGGTGGTCCTTGAGGTACTGCGGCATCTCCTCGCCCGCGTCGAGCCGCTCCTTGATCTTCGCGTGGGCGATGTCACGGGCGACGACGAGCGGGCCGCTCAGCGACAGGCGCGCCTTCACGGGGTGCTTGGTGAGCTCGGCGAGGATCTCGTCCATGGGCCGGTTGAGGTCGATCTTCACGACGGAGGAGCCCCCGGTGCCGGTGACGCCGTCGGTCTCGTGGTCGTGGGCCGCGATCGCGGGGTGGGACTCGTCCGGCATAAAGCGCGCGGGGTCCGTCTCGAGCTGCTCGACGAACACGCCCTCGGCGGTGATCTTGGCGAGCATCTGGCGGTCGGCCGAGCAGGAGACGGCGATCGCGACGGGCAGCGAGGCCCCGTGGCGGGGAAGCCGGACGACGCGCACGTCGTGGCAGAAGTACTTGCCGCCGAACTGGGCGCCGATGCCGAAGTGGCGGGTCAGCTCGAGCACCTTCTCCTCGAGCTCGAGGTCGCGGAACCCTCGGCCCGTCATCGCGCCCGTCGTGGGCAGGGTGTCGAGGTACTTCGCGGAACCGTACTTGGCGGTCTTGAGCGCGAACTCGGCGCTCGTGCCGCCGATGACGATCGAGAGGTGGTAGGGCGGGCAGGCCGCCGTGCCGAGCGAGCGCAGCTTCTCATCGAGGAACCGCAGCATGGCGTTCTCGTTGAGGATCGCCTTGGTCTCCTGGTAGAGGAAGGACTTGTTCGCGCTTCCGCCGCCCTTGGCCATGAACAGGAACTTGTACTGCTCCTCGTGGCCCGGGGCCGTGTCGGCGTAGAGCTCCACCTGCGCGGGGAGGTTGTTGCCCGTGGACTTCTCCTCCCACGTGGTCAGCGGGGCGAGCTGCGAGTAGCGCAGGTTCAACTGCGTGTAGGCGTCGTAGATGCCGCGGGAGAGGTCCTTCTCGTCGGGACCCTGCGTGATGACGCGCTGCCCGCGCTTGCCCATGACGATCGCCGTGCCCGTGTCCTGGCACATCGGCAGCACGCCGCCGGCGGCGATGTTGGCGTTCTTGAGCAGGTCCAGGGCCACGAACTTGTCGTTCGGGCTCGCCTCGTCGTCGTCGAGGATGTCGCGCAGCTGCCGCAGGTGCGCCGGGCGCAGGTAGTGGGAGATATCGTGGAGCGCCGTGCGCGCCAGGAGGGACAGGGCCTCCGGGTCGACCTCGAGGTAGCGCCGCCCGCCCGGCCCCTCGACGGTCCGCACGCCTTCGGCGCTGATCTTGCGGTACGGCGTCGTATCCTCGCCGATGGGCAGCAGGTCCTCATACTGGAACTCGGTCATGGTGCTTCCTCGCAGTGTCTCCCAACAGTGCCTACCACTCTAGGCCCGCCCGGACCGGTGCCGGAAACGGTGACGGCTTGCGGCGGCGGGCGACACGTGATCGTGTGGAGCAATGAGTGAAACGCCCAGCACCGAGTCCCCGGCCGACTACGACCCCGCCGTCCCGCACACGCATCTGGAGACCATCCTCGTGGCTGGCCAGGAGGATCCGGCGCGCGCCGGAGAGGTGATCGCCACCTTCCTGCAGGAGGAGGTCTTCTTCCTGAGCCGCGAAGAGGTCGCCGCGGACACGCAGAACGTCCAGCCGCTCCTGCTGCAGAACGCCGACGGCCAGCCGCTCATCGCGCTCTTCACGGATGTCCGCCGGATCCCGGGGACCTACATCGACACGGCGCCGTTCGCCGTGCGCGTCGTGGGCGCGGCCGTCGTGGACAACCTCTCCGGCGCGGGCCTCGTGATCAACCCGGGCCACCCCGTCGGCTTCGAGATCGGCCCCGACGGCGTCGACGCGATCCGCCGCGACTTCCGCCCCGACGGCTCGCAGGAGGGCCCGCAGGAGGGCCCGCAGGAGGGCTGACCACACCGGATTGCGATTCCACCACAACGGTGGGATATGCTGGATTGCGCCCGCGGTAACGAACGGACTCGCGGGCGTCTTGCGGGCGTAGCTCAATGGTAGAGCGCCAGCTTCCCAAGCTGGACACGCGGGTTCGATTCCCGTCGCCCGCTCTCTTTCTGCCCTGTTCCGGGCGCCTTCCCGTGCGGGCGTAGACTGGTTCCCGCCATGAGACGAACCATGTTCAAGTCCAAGATCCACCGCGCCACCGTGACCCACGCCGACCTGCACTACGTCGGTTCCGTGACGGTGGACCTCGAGTTGCTCGAGGCCGCGGACATCCTCCCGGGCGAGCTCGTCAGCATCGTCGACGTGACCAACGGCGCGCGGCTCGAGACCTACACGATCCCCGGCGAGCGCGGCTCGGGCGTGGTCGGGATCAACGGCGCCGCCGCCCACCTGGTCCACCGCGGCGACCTCGTCATCCTCATGAGCTACGCGCAGATGGAGACCCAGGAGGCGCGCGGCTACGTGCCGTCCGTGGTCCACGTCGACGCGGACAACCGGATCGTCGAGCTGGGGACGGATCCCTCGGAGGCCGTCGTGGCCGGGATGTCCCGGCCCCCGCACGCCCTCGCCGGCACCGAGTCCTAACCGGTGCTCGGGGTCCTGTCCGGCTTCGCCGTCGTCTGGGCCGTCATCGGCGTCGGCTATGCCGTCGGCCGGACAGGGGTCCTCGGGCCGCAGGCCCGCTACGTCCTGAACCGCCTGACCTTCTTCGTCGCGAGCCCGGCGCTGCTGTTCAACACCCTCTCCGAGGCCGATCCGGCCGCGGTCCTCGGCCCCTCGCTCGCCGTCGCCTCGATCAGCGCGGTCCTCGTCGCCCTCGCCTACGTGGCCGCGACCACGTGGTGGCTCCGGCGGAGCCGCGGGGAGCGCCTCATCGGAGCGATGAGCGCGGCGACCGTGAACTCGGCGAACCTGGGCCTGCCGATCGCCGTCTACGTCCTCGGGGACATCACCCAGGCCGCGCCGGTCATCCTGTTCCAGCTGGCCCTCTTCAGCCCCGTGTTCCTGGCCCTGCTCGACGCGACGACGACGCGGCACCGGACGACGCCGACGGCGATGGTCCTGCAGACGGCCCGCAATCCGATGATCGTGGGGTCGATGCTCGGGCTGCTCTTCTCGCTCATGGACTGGAGGCTGCCGCAGCAGCTCGCCGATCCGGTGGACCTCATCGCCGGGGCGTCGATCCCGGCGATGCTCATCGCCTTCGGCATCTCCCTGGTCGGCTCGCGCCCGCTCGAGAAGGCCGCGGGGCGGCGGGCCGATGTCCTCGTCGCCACGGCCCTGAAGCTCGTCGTCCACCCGGTCCTGGCCTGGCTGATCGGGGCCTTCGCCTTCCGCCTGGCCGGCCCGGAGCTGTTCGCCGTGGTGGTCATGGCGGCCCTGCCCACGGCACAGAACGTCTTCGTGAGCGCCTCCCGCTACGCACAGGGCGTCGTGGTCGCCAAGGACACGGTCCTGCTGACCACGGTCACGGCGATCCCGGCGATGATGCTCGTCCCGCTCCTGCTGGCTTGAGGCCGCGGCGTAGCAGTACGGAATATTCGCCCCTCCCGCGGCGCTGCACCGTGGTACCGTTCAACTCCGCCGACCCCGAAGGACCCCGCATGAACCGCCGTCTGCTTGCCCTGGCCGCCACCGCCTCCGCCGCCCTGATCGCCTTGACCGCCTGCGGCGGGACCGGGGACGACGCCGGGGCCTCCCCCCAGAGCGGCGGCCTCACGCTGGCGCAGGTCCAGGACGCCGGCAAGCTCGTCATCGCGACGGAGGGAACCTACAGGCCGTTCAGCTTCCACGAGGGCGGCACGGGCGAGCTCACGGGCTACGACGTCGAGGTCGCCACGGCCGTGGCGGAGAAGCTCGGCGTTGAGCCGGAGTTCCAGGAGACCCAGTGGGACGCGATCTTCGCGGGCCTCGAGTCGGGCCGCTTCGACGTCATCGCCAACCAGGTCTCCATCACCCCGGCCCGCGAGGAGGTCTACTCCTTCTCCGAGCCCTACACCGTGAGCCGCGGCGTGATCGTGACGACGGCCGACACCACGGACATCTCCTCCTTCGCGGACCTCGAGGGCAAGACGACGGCCCAGTCGCTCACGAGCAACTGGGCCGAGCTCGCGAGGGAGTCCGGGGCGCTGATCGAGGGCGTCGAGGGCTGGGCGCAGTCGGTGGCGCTCCTCGAGCAGGGGCGCGTCGACGCGACGATCAACGACCAGCTCACGTACCTCGACTACCAGAACACCAACGGGAACCAGAACATCAAGGTCGCCGCCGAGACCGAGGAGACCTCGCTCAGCGCGTTCGCGTTCCGGCAGGGCAGCGACGACCTCGTCGCGGCCGTCGACGCGGCGCTCGGCGAGCTGGCCGCGGACGGGACGCTCGCGGAGCTCTCGGACAAGTACTTCGGCGCCGACGTCTCGAAGTAGCCCGGCGGACGCACCGTGAACTGGCAGCTGTTCCTCGACTCGCTCGGGCCGATCGCCCGGGACGGGCTGATCGGGAGCGTCCCGCTGGCCCTGATCAGCTTCGCGCTGGGGCTCGCGATCGCGCTGTGCGTGGCGCTCATGAGGATCAGCCGCCGCCGGGTCGTCTCGGGGATCGCCCGCGCGTACATCTCGGTCATCCGCGGCACGCCCCTGCTCGTGCAGTTGTTCGTGATCTTCTACGGCCTGCCCTCGGTCGGCGTGACGATCAACCCGTGGCCGAGCGCGGTCATCGCGTTCTCGCTCAACGTCGGCGGCTACGCCGCGGAGGTCATCCGGGCGGCGATCCTCTCCGTCCCCAAGGGCCAGTGGGAGGCCGGGTACACGATCGGCATGTCGCGGACCCTCACCCTGCGCCGGCTCATCCTGCCCCAGGCCGCGCGCGTGTCCGTGCCACCCCTGTCCAACACCTTCATCTCGCTCGTGAAGGACACCTCGCTCGCCTCGCTCATCCTCGTCACCGAGCTGTTCCGCCAGGCGCAGCAGATCGCGGCCTTCAGCCAGCAGTTCATGGTGGTCTACCTCGCCGCGGCGCTCGTGTACTGGGTGTTCTGCCTGGTCCTGTCCGCGGGCCAGGTGCGCATCGAAAGGAGGCTGGACCGCTATGTCGCCCACTGACGCCCCGTCCGCCGGGCCCCTCCTGCGGGCCGAGGGCCTGCAGAAGTCGTTCGGCGAGAACCACGTCCTGCGCTCGATCGACCTCGCCGTCGACTCCGGGCAGGTCCTGGCCCTCATCGGCCCCTCGGGGTCCGGGAAGACGACCGTGCTGCGCTGCCTCAACGGCCTCGAGCAGCCCGACGCCGGCCGCGTCGCCTTCGCGGGCGGGCCAGAGGTCGACTTCGGGCCTTCCACGACGCGCAAGGAGAAGGAGTCGCTGCGCACGCGCAGCGCCATGGTCTTCCAGAACTACAACCTCTTCCCGCACATGACGGTCCTGCAGAACGTGATCGAGGGGCCCGTGCGGGTCCAGGGCCGCGGAAAGGCCGAGGCCGTCGCCGAGGCGCGGACGCTCCTGGCCCGCGTGGGGCTCGAGGCGAAGGCCGAGCAGTACCCGCACGAGCTCTCGGGAGGGCAGCAGCAGCGCGTCGGGATCGTCCGGGCGCTCGCGCTCAAGCCCTCGCTCCTGCTCTTCGACGAGCCGACGTCCGCCCTGGACCCCGAGCTCGTCGGCGACGTGCTCACCGTGATCAAGGAGCTCGCCTCCGAGGGCTGGACCATGGTCATGGTCACGCACGAGCTCGCGTTCGCCCGCGAGGTCGCCCACGAGGTCGTCTTCATGGACGGCGGGGTCGTCGTCGAGCGCGGGCACCCGGACCAGGTGCTGCGCGCTCCCCGGGCCGAGCGCACGCGCCAGTTCGTGCACCGCCTCCTGAATCCGTTCTAGACCCGCGCCGGCTGCGGCAGCCGCACGACGACGGCGAGCGCCTGCTCAAGGTCGGCCCGCAGATCCCGCACGTCCTCGACCCCGACGGAGAGCCGGACGAGGTCCGTCGGCACGGCGAGCGGGGTGTCCTTGACGCTCGCGTGCGTCATCTCCGAGCAGTAGCAGGCGAGCGATTCGACCCCGCCGAGGCTGACCGAGAGCGCGAAGAGCCGCGTGGACTCGGCGAACGCCCGGGCCGCGCGCTCGTGGCCGAAGCGCAGCGAGACGATCCCGCCGAAGCCGTCCATCTGCTCCGCGGCGAGCGCGTGCCCCGGGTGCTCCTCCAACCCCGGATACAGCACCTCGGCGACCCCGGGCCGCTCCCGTAGCCAGCGGGCGAGCTCGAGCGCGTTGGCCCCGTGCCGTTCCATCCGCAGCCCCAGGGTCTTGAGGCCGCGCGCGGCGAGGTAGGCGTCCTGCGGCCCCGCGACGGCCCCGCCGGCGAACTGCTGGAAGCCGATCGCCTCGGCGAGCGCCTCCCCGCGCCACGCGCCCCCGGAGGCCACGACCGCGCCCCCCAGGACGTCCGAGTGCCCGCCGATGTACTTCGTGGTCGAGTGCACCACGAGGTCGGCCCCGAGCTGAAGGGGCCGCTGCAGGTAGGGCGAGGCGAAGGTGTTGTCCACGACAAGGAGGGCCCCGGCGTCGTGCGCGATCCGCGCCCAGGCGCGCACGTCCGCGATCCCCAGGAGGGGGTTCGACGGCGTCTCGAGCCACAGCAGCGCCGTCTTCCCCGGAACGACGGCGGAGCGCACCGCCGCCGCGTCGGTGATCGGCACGGGGGTGTTCCCCACGCCCCACTTGCCGTGCAGCCGGTTGATGAGCCGGTTGGTCCCGCCGTAGCCGTCGGCACCCAGGACGATGTGGTCGCCCGGGGCGAGCAGCGCCCGCAGGAGGGCGTCCTCCGCGGCGATCCCCGAGGCGAACGCGAAGCCCGCGACGCCGCCCTCGAGCGCGGCGAGCTGCGCCTCGAAGCCGGCCCGCGTCGGGTTCGAGCCGCGCGAGTACTCGTGGCCCCCGCGCAGGACGTTGATCCCGTCCTGGACGAACGTGGAGGTCTGGTAGATCGGCGGGATGACCGCCCCCGTCAGCGGGTCCGGTTCCTGCCCGGCGTGGATCGCCGTCGTGTTGAAGCCCCGGTAGGCGCCCATCAGGCCACGCTCCCCTCGGCGACGAGCCCCGCCGCGGCGAAGGCCTGCGCGAGGTCGGCGGTCAGGTCCGCCGGCTCCTCGAGGCCCACCGAGAGCCGGATCGTCGCCTCGCCGATCCCGGCCGCGGCCCGCTGCGCCGGCGTGAGCCGGCAATGCGTCATCGCCGCCGGGTGGGCCACGAGCGAGCGCGTGTCCCCGAGGTTGGCGACGAGCTTGAAGAGCCGCAGCGCGTCGATGAAGCGCGCCACCGCCCCGGGGTCCCGCTCGGGGTCCACCGCGAGGTCGAACGAGAACACGGAGCCCGTGCCGTCCGGGAAGTCGCGCGCCGCGATCCCCTCCCCCGGGTGCCCGGGCACCGAGGGGTGGTGGACGCGGGCGACGGCGGGGTGCGCGTCGAGGAAGCGGGCGACGTCCACGGCGTTCCGCCCGTGGCGCTCGACCCGCAACCGCAGCGTCTCCGTCCCGCGCAGGATCTCGGCGGCGGCCGAGGGGGCCAACGCGGGGCCGAGGTCGTGCAGGTACTTGCTGCGCGCATAGGCCAGGTACGCGCCGCGGCCGTGCCGTTCCCAGAGGCTCGCCCCGCCGTAGCGGCTCCGCGGGCCCACGATCCGCGACCACTTGACCGGATCGGCGGCGAAGTCGAACGTCCCGCCGTCCACAAGGACGCCCGCGAGGGTGGTCCCGTGGCCGCCGAGGAACTTCGTCGCCGAGTGCACGACGACGTCGGCCCCGTGCTCGAACGGCCGGTAGAGGGCGGGGGTGGCGAGCGTGTTGTCCACGACCACGGGCACCCCGGCGGCGTGGGCCGTGCGCGCGATCGCCGGCAGGTCCGGCAGGGTCGCGAGCGGGTTCGTGATGGACTCGAGCAGCACGGCCCGGGTCCCGGGCCCGATCGCCGCCGCCCACGCCGCCGGGTCGTCCTGGTCCACGAAGTCCACGCCGTAGCCGAAGTCGGCGAAGGTATCCGTGAGCAGGTCCACCGTCCCCCCGTAGAGCTGGGACGACGCCGCGACGCGCCCGCCGCCCTCCCCGGCGCCGAGGAGCGCCAACAGGGCCGTGGCGACGGCGGACTGCCCGCTCGCCGTCGCCACCGCGCCCAGGCCGCCCTCGAGCGCGGCGACGCGCTCCTCGAGCACGGCCACGGTCGGGTTGCCCGTGCGCGTGTAGGTGAAGCCCGGGCGCGTCAGGGCGAACATGGCGCGCGCGCTCGCGTAGTCCTGGAACTCGTAGGCCGCGCTCTGGTGGATCGGCACGGCGACCGGGTAGTGCGGCCCCGCCGGCGCGTAGCCGGCGTGGATCTGGGTGGTGCTGCTCATCGTGGCGTCCCCGCACCGGCGAGCAGCCCGGTGCGCGCGGCCGCGGCCGCCTCGACGAGGTGGCGCAGCGACGCCGTCGTCTCCTCGTAGCCGCGGGTCTTCAGCCCGCAGTCCGGGTTGATCCACAGCTGGCCCGCCGGGACGCTCGCGAGCGCGGTCTCGATGAGGCCCGTGACCTCCTCGACGGAGGGAACGCGCGGGGAGTGGATGTCGTACACGCCCGGGCCGATCCCGCGGGAGTAGCCGAAGCCGGCCAGGTCGGCGACGACCTCCATGCGGGAGCGGGCGGCCTCGATGCTCGTCACGTCGGCGTTCAGGCCGTCGATCCCGCGGATGACCTCCCCGAACTCCGAGTAGCAGAGGTGCGTGTGGATCTGGGTGTCCGGGCGGACGCCCGAGGTGGCGAGGCGGAACGCGCCGACGGACCACGCGAGGTAGTCCTCCTGGTCCGCGGCGCGCAGCGGGAGCAGCTCGCGCAGTGCCGGCTCGTCGACCTGGATGATCGCGGTGCCGGCGGACTCGAGGTCGGCGATCTCGTCGCGCAGGGCCAGGGCCACCTGGTTCGCCGTCTCGCGCAGCGGCTGGTCGTCGCGGACGAACGACCACGCGAGGATCGTCACGGGACCGGTCAGCATGCCCTTGAGCGGCTTCGCGGTGAGCGACTGCGCGTAGCTCGTCCACGGCACCGTGAACGCCTCGGGGCGGGAGACGTCGCCCCAGAGGATCGACGGCCGAGTACAGCGCGATCCGTAGGACTGCACCCAGCCATGGGTCGTCGCCGCGAAGCCGTCGAAGTTCTCCGCGAAGTACTGCACCATGTCGTTGCGCTCCGGCTCCCCGTGGACGAGCACGTCGAGCCCGAGCTCCTCCTGCAGCGCCACGACGCGGGCGATCTCGGCCCGCAGGAAGCCGTCGTAGGCGGCCTCGTCGATCCGCCCGGCGCGGACGTCGGCGCGCGCCTTGCGCACCTCGCCCGTCTGCGGGAAGGAACCGATCGTGGTGGTCGGCAACACGGGCAGGCCGAGCCGGCGGCGCTGCGCCTCGGCCCGTTCCTCGGCGGGTGCGCGCTCCACGTCGGCGGCGGTCAGCGCCGATGTCCGGGACCGCACCTCCTCACGGCGCACGCCCTCGAACGCGGCGCGGGAGGCGATCGCGGCCGACGCCTCGGCGATCTCGCGCTCCACGCCGGCGGGCCCGGAGGCCAGGCCCGCGGCGAGGGTCCGCACCTCGGCGACCTTCTGGTCCGCGAACGCGAGCCAGGACGGCAGGTGCGCGGGCAGGGACTCCTCGGCGAAGACGTCGTGCGGGACGTGGAAGAGCGAGGTCGACGTCGCGACGGAGGCCCCGCCCGCCGCGCCCGAGAGCTCCTCGAGCAGGGTCAGGGACGCCGCGAGATCGTTGCGCCACACGTTGCGCCCGTCGACGATCCCGGCGACGAAGCGCGTGCCGCCCAGCGCGGCCAGCTCGGCCCCGGCCGGCCGCGCCCCGCGGACGAGGTCGGCGTGCACCGCCTCGACGCCCGCCTCGGCGAGCACGCGCAGGGCGCGCCCCGGCGCCTGCGGGTCCCCTGCCGTGCCGTAGCCCGTGGTGACGAACAGCGCGGGCCGGGCCCCGGCGTCGTCCGCGGCCAGCGCGCGGTAGGCGCGCTCGAGCGCCCCTCCCGGAACGGCGAGGGCGCCGCCGCGGTCGGTCGAGAGCGCCGGCTCGTCGAGCTGGACCCACTCGGCGCCGGCAGCGGCGAGGCCGGCGAGGATCCCGCGGTAGGCGGCCACGGCGTCGTCGAGCCGGTCCAGGGGGTCGAAGCCCTCCGGCGCGCCGTCCTCCGGCTTGGACAGCAGGAGGTAGGTCACGGGGCCCACGAGGACCGGGCGCAGCACGGAACCGGCGGCCGCGTGGCGCGCGATGGTCGAGCTCAGGCGGTGGGCGAGCGGCGCGAACGCGGTGTCCGGTCCGATCTCGGGGACGAGGTAGTGGTAGTTCGTGTCGAACCACTTGGTCAGCTCGAGCGGTGCCCGCTCGGCGTCGCCCCGGGCCAGGGTGAAGTAGCCGGCCGTGTCCACCGAACCGTCGGAGGCGGCGAGGTCGGCGAAGCGGCGCGGCAGGGCGCCGAGGGCCGCGGTCGTGTCGAGGACCTGGTCGTAGAGGGCGAAGTCGGCCGGGATCGAGGAGTCCTGCGCGTCCAGGCCGAGCTCGACGAGCCGCGCGACGGTGTCCTCCTGCAGCCGTTCGGCGGCCGCGTCCAGCCCGGCCTCGTCGAGGCGGCCGGCCCAATGGGCCTCGACGGCCTTCTTGAGCTCGCGGGCGGGGCCGATGCGGGGGTAGCCGAGGATGGTGGCTTCGGGGAAGCGGGGGGTGGTGGTCATGGTGTCCTCCTGGGTGGGGTTGGGTCAGAGTGCGGGGGCGAGGGCCCGGCCGGCGCCGGCGAGCCCGAGCTCGTGGACGACGTCAAGCGAGCCGAGGGGGTCGTTGAAGGTGTACAGGTGTAGTCCGGGGGCCCCGTCGTCGAACGCGGCGCGGGCGAGGGCGGCGGCCGCCTGGACGCCGATCGCACGCCGCTCGGCGTCGCTCCGGGCCCCCTCGAGGCGGGACAGCAGGGCCGCGTCGGGTGCGACGCCGGCGAGCGCGGAGAGGCGCAGGAGGCGCCGCACGCTGTTGACCGGCATGATGCCCGGCACGATCGGGATCGTCACGCCCGCGGCCCGGGCGGCCGCGACGAGCCCCGCGTACTGCGCGGGCTCGAAGTAGATCTGCGTGATCGCGAAGTTCGCCCCGGAGCGCTCCTTGGACAGGAGCACCTCGACGTCGTGCTGGAACGAGGGCGACTCGGGGTGGCGCGTGGGGTAGGCGGCGACGCCGATGGCCAGGCGGCCGGCCGCGAGCGTCGCGGAGCGGCGGTCCTCGACCTGCCGGATGAGCTCCACGAGGTAGCGGGCGAACGGCAGCTCGCCGCGGTCCCCGCCCGGATCGGCGGGCAGGTCCCCGCGCAGGGCCAGGACGCCGCGGACGCCGAGCCCCACGAGCCGGCTGACGAGCGCGTCGAGCGAGGCCCGCGTCTCCCCGACGCACGTCAAGTGGGCCAGGGGCCGCAGCCGTGTGTTCTCGATCAGGTGGGTGATGAGCTCGACCGAGGCGGCGCGGCGCTCGGCGGTGCCGTTGTACGTCACCGAGACGTAGTCGGGGGCCGTGGCGCGCAGCGCCTCGACGGCCTCCAGGACCGTCTCGCGGCTCGCGGCGTCCCGCGGCGGGTAGAGCTCGTAGGACAACGACGGCGGACTGGCCGTCAGGGGTTCGGACATGGTTCCTCCTCGCGGTATGCAAGGGAGTGCACCGCGGCTCCCGGCGGACGGCCGGGACGTGGATGCGTCTCCATCGCTTCTGGCGGTAGCACCGTTCCGGGACTCCGGGTGGTTGCTGCGGCGTCGTCGATCCAGATCTCTCGGCCGCTCTTGATGGGTTGGTGCATTCATCTAAGGCACACGGTGCCCCGGGCGGCAAGCACGGCCGCGGCGGGCGCTTCACAGTCCCGCATGTGTCCGGATGTGACGACCCGGCCCGCGCGGGCCGGGCCGTCGGCGCGTCATCCCCGGCGGATCCGGGTCACATGACGCGCGTGTGACGGGGAGCGTGGGGGAAGTAGTCTGTGGGGCATGGCTAAGCGAACTCCGGCGGAGCACGTCGAACTCATCAGGAACGGATACGTCTTCGAGGGCCCCTCCATGGGCCTCGGCGCCGCGGTCGTGGACGGCGCGGTCCACCCCGAGGCGCAGGTCCGCCTGCCGCTCGGGATGATGAACCGGCACGGCCTCGTGGCCGGGGCGACCGGCACGGGCAAGACCATCACCCTGCAGGTCATGGCCGAGCAGCTCAGCGAGAACGGGGTCCCCGTGTTCCTCGCGGATGTGAAAGGGGACCTCACGGGCCTGTCCACCCCCGGTGCCGGCGGCGAGAAGCTCCTGGCCCGCACGGCGGGCGTGGGCATGGACTGGTCGCCCGCGGACTTCCCGGTGGAGTACTACGCGCTCGGCGGCGACGGCACCGGCGTGCCGGTGCGCGCCACGGTCTCGGCGTTCGGGCCGCTGCTCCTGTCCCGCGTCATGGACCTGAACGAGACCCAGGAGTCGAGCCTCCAGCTCGTCTTCCACTACGCGGACCAGAAGGAGCTGGAGCTCTACGACCTCAAGGACCTCCGCGCCGTCGTCCAGCACTTGACCTCGGATGCGGGCAAGGCGGAGCTGGCCGAGCTCGGCGGGCTCTCCAAGGCCACGGCGGGCGTGATCCTGCGCGAGCTCGTCACGCTCGAGGCCCAGGGCCTGGACCGCTTCTTCGGCGAGCCCGAGTTCGACACGGCGGAGCTGCTGCGCACGGCCCCCGACGGCCGCGGCGTGATCTCCTGCCTCGAGCTGCCGACGCTCCTGCAGAAGCCGCTCGTGTTCTCCACCTTCCTCATGTGGCTCCTCGCGGACCTCTTCGCCGAGCTCCCGGAGGTCGGCGATCCGGAGAAGCCCAAGCTCGTCTTCTTCCTCGACGAGGCCCACTTGCTCTTCCGCGGCGCGTCCAAGGCCTTCCTCGAATCCATCACGACGACGGTGCGCCTGATCCGGTCCAAGGGCGTGGGCGTGTTCTTCGTGACGCAGACGCCGAAGGACGTCCCGGCCGACGTCCTGGGCCAGCTCGCGAACCGCGTGCAGCACGCCTTGCGCGCCTTCACGCCGGACGACGCCAAGGCCCTCAAGGCGACCGTCTCGACGTTCCCCGTGAGCGACTACGACCTCAGCGCGGCGCTCACGCAGGCGGGCACGGGCGAGGCGATCGTGACGGTCATGAACGAGAAGGGCGCACCGACCCCGGTCGCGTGGACGCGGATGTGGTCCCCGCGCTCCACGATGGGCGCGTCGGAGGCCTCCGTCGTCGAGCGCGTCGTCGCGGAGTCGGCCCTCCTGCAGGTCTACGGCACGCCCGTGGACCGCGAGTCGGCCTTCGAGAAGCTCAAGGGCGCGGCCGGGACCCCTGGTACGACGCCGGAGCCCTCCTCACCGGCCACCGGCGGCTCGGTCGCGGGGCACGTCCCGGGACGCGGGCAGAGCCAGGCGGACATCGACGCCGAGGCCCGGCGCATCGAGGAGGAGATCCTGGGCCGTCCCAGCACGCTGCCGCCGACGACGCCAGGCCGGGCCCCGTCGTCGTCCCCGAAGCCTGCTCCCGCCCCTGCCCCGGCGCCCTCCCGGGTCCCGGAACAGAACCCCGTCATGGACTTCGCGCTGCAGGCCGCCGGGGCCCTCGGCAAGGAGTTCATGCGCGGCATGTTCGGCACCAAGCGCCGCCGCCGGTAACGTGGAGGTGTGAATTCCGGATCCCCCCTCGTCAAGGTCGTCGCCGCATGGCTCTCGGCCGTGATGATCGTGGCCGTCGGCGTCGGGGTCGCCATCACGCAGGTCAACCAGCGCGTGTTCGGCCCGCAGCGGGTCGTCATGGACTACTTCGGGCACCTGCAGGCCGGCGAGGGCGCACTCGCGCTCGGGATGCTCGGCACCGGCTCGCCGGACGGCAACGCCCTGCTCGTGGACGGCGACGGGCTCCGCGCCGCGACGTCCGCGATCGAGGACTTCGAGGTCGAATCGCTCGAGCGCGCCGCGGGCGGCGACGCGACCGTGACCACGGCCTACTCCGTGGACGGCCGGCGCTACCAGACGCAGTTCCGCCTCGAGCACGCCGGGACGGAATGGCTCTTCTTCGACCGGTGGCGGCTCGTCTCCCCCGGCCCCCAGGTCCTGCGCGTCACCGCCGACACCACCAATGAGTTCACGGTCAACGGCCTCGCCTCCCCGCTCGCCGACGGCGCCCAGGACCTCCCCGTCCTGCTGCCCGCCGTCGTCACCGCCAGCTACGAGGAGAAGTACTTCGAGGCCGCGGAGGAACGCCGGATCGTGAACTCGCCGTCGGGCGTGCGGACGCCCCTCGGCCTCGTCACGCGCCCCACGCAGGCGCTCACGGACGACATCTCGGCCGAGCTCAAGGCCTATCTGGACCGCTGCGCCGAGCAGCAGGTGCTCAAGCCGGCGGCCTGCCCGCTCAGCTACGACACGAACGCGCGCGTCGAGGCCTCCACGATCAACTGGGACATCGTGGGCTATCCCAAGGTCGAGGTCGCGGCGCACGAGGGCGGCTGGGTGCTGAACCCGCTCGAGGTCGGCACGCGCATCACGCTCGTCGAGCAGGACCTCATGACGGGCCTCAAGGAGGAGCGCAGCGTGGAGGCCGGCTTCGGCTTCACGGCGTCGTTGTCCGTGGGGACTGATTCCCTGCGGGTCGTCCCGCAGCCGGTCGACCAGTAGCCGGTCGCCCCTCGGCCGATCCGTCCACGGGGGACGTCCCCGCGGGACCGGGCCCCGGCGTCGTCCGCATCCTCCGGCGCACCAGGACGAGCGCCCAGATCCCGGCGACGAGCGCGATCCCGCCGCCGACGCCGACGGACCAGCGCGCCCCGAACGCCTCCCCGACCCACCCCACGAGCGGAGCCCCGATGGGCGTCCCGCCCTGGATGACGGCCATGTAGAGGGCCAGGACGCGCCCCCGGAACCGCGGCTCGACCGAGAGCTGGATCGAGGTGTTGCAGCTGTTGAGGAACGTCAGCGAGGCCAGGCCGACCGGGATCAGCAGGGCGGCGTACCACCAGAACGAAGGCATGAGGCTCGCGGCGATCGTGAAGACGCCGAAGAGGACCGCCCCGCCGAGCAGGTAGCGCAGGCGGAAGCGTCCGCGGCGGGCCGCCCACAGGGCCCCGGCCAGGGTGCCGACGGCCATCACGGTGCCGAGCAGGCCGTAGGCCTCGGGTCCCTCGCGGAACACTTCCGTGGCCATCATGGCGTTGGTGAGCTGGAAGTTCAGTCCGAACGTGCCGATGATGCCCGCGAGGACGAGGATCATCACGAGGTCGGGGCGGCCCTTGACGTAGCGGACGCCCTCGAGGATCTGGTGCCGTCCCCGCGGTGCCCGGGCCGAAGGGCGCAGCGCCGCGACGTCCATGCGGCCGATCGCGAGCAGGACCGCTGCGAAGCTCGCGGCGTTGACGAGGAACGCGGGGGCCGTGCCGATCCAGGCGATGACGAGTCCCGCGACGCCGGGGCCGGCCAGACGGGCGAGGTTGAAGGAGGCGCTGTTGAGGGCGACGGCGTTGGGCAGCTGGCCCGCGTCGACCACTTCGGAGACGAACGCCTGGCGGGCCGGGGCGTCGAACGCGCTGGCCAGGCCGAGGGCCGTGGCGATGGCGTAGACGTGCCAGAGCTCCGCCGTGCCCGTGAGCACGAGCAGGCCCAGGACCAGGGCGCACAGGCCCATCGCCGTCTGGGTAGCCATGAGCAACCGGCGCTTGTCGTGCCGGTCGGCGATGAGCCCGGCGTAGGGGCCGAGCAGGAGGATGGGCAGGAACTGCAGGCCGGTCGTGATGCCGACGGCGGTCCCGGAGTGGTCCGTCAGGACCGTGAGCACGAGCCAGTCCTGGGCGACGCGCTGCATCCACGTGCCGATGTTGGAGACCAGGGCACCCGTGGCCCAGAGGCGGTAGTTGGGCACGGCGAGGGAGCTGAACATGCTGCTCACTGGGCGCTCATCCCCTGCAGGAGCGCGGCGGCGCGGGCCAGGACGGCGCGGTCCCCGTCGTCGAGCTCGTCGACGCGCCGGTGCAGCCAGGCGGTGCGCTGTCGGCGCGCCCGGTCGAGCACCTCACGGCCGGCCTCGGTGAGGGCGGCGAGGACCTGCCGGCCGTCCTCGGGATGGGCATGCCGTTCGATGAAGCCGTCGGCCTCGAGGAGCTTGATGATGCGGGTCATCGAGGGGGCCTGCACGCGTTCGCGGGCGGCGAGGGCGCCCGGGGTGGCGGGGCCGCGTTCGAGGGCAGCGAGGACGGAGTAGCGGCCCGCCGTGAGCAGATCGCCGCTCGCCTCGATGCGCAGGCGCCGGGACGTGCGCATCACGGCGATGCGCAGTGCGACGGCGAGGTCCTCCCCCGCGGGTCCGTCGCCCGGGTCTGGGATGGGGTTCCTGCTGGATTCCGTGCGGGAGTCGGAGTTCCCCCCGTCGGGTGTGGGATCTGGTGTCGTGCCTGAAGTCATGTCGGGCCTGGTTTCGTTCGTGGTTCGCGCGTCTGGTTTCGGGCTTCACTAGTTACTTAGCAATGCTAATCATATGCCCGCCTGGTGCTCCCGCGCCATGACGGCACTCACTCCGGCGCGAAGGGCTGGGCCCGGTCCCGGGCCGGGGCGGGGGGGGTGTCAAGTTTTCCGTGTAAGGGACCGGTCGGTGATCCGCTCTACCGGGTGGTCAGATCGGGAGTCGGTTGGGGAATTGGACGGCGAAGGCGTTCAGGGCCTGGTGCCATCCCTGGGTGCCGGTTCCGAGCTCGCCTCCGCGGGTGGTCTCGATGTTCCGGATCCCCAGGTAGACCAGCTTGAGCGCCGCGTCGTCGGAGGGGAACGAGCCCCTGGTCTTGGTGATCTTCCGGAGCTGGTAGTTGATCGATTCGATCTGGTTCGTGGTGTAGATGACCTTGCGTATCTCGGGTGTGAACGCCAGGAACGGGGTGAAGTCCTCCCACGCGTTCCTCCACGCCAGCACCGCCCCGGGGGCCTTGGCCTGCCAGGCCTCGGCGAAGGCCTCCATGGCCAGCTCCGCGGCCTGCACGGTCGGAGCCGTGTAGATCGGACGCATGTCCTTGGCCATCGCCTTGCGGTCCCCGTAGGAGGCGTAGCGCATCGCCGAGCGCAGCAGGTGCACCACGCACGTCTGGACCACGGTCTGCGGGTAGATGCTGTTCACCGCCGCCGGCAGGCCGCTCAGCCCGTCGCAACACAGGACCAGGATGTCCGTGGCGCCGCGATTGCGGATCTCGGTGAGCACGTTGGCCCAGAACTTCGCCCCCTCCGAAGCGCCCAGCCACAGGCCCAGGACCTGCTTGCGGCCCTCGACGTCCACGCCCACGGCGATGTGGCAGGCCCTGTTCGCCACGACCCCGCCGTCACGGATCTTCAGCCAGATCGCGTCGATGTAGACGATCGGATACACCGCTTCCAGCGGCCGGTTCTGCCATTGGGCGACCTCGTCGGCGATGACGTCGGTGACCCGGGAGATCGTCGCGGCGGAGACCTTGGCCCCGTAGATCTCCTCGAGGTGGGCCCCGATGTCGCGGGTGCTCATCCCACGGGCGTAGAGCGAGAGGATCATGTCCTCGACCTTGCCCAGCCGGCGGGACCGCTTGGGCACAATGACCGGCGCGAAGGAGCCGTTCCGATCCCGTGGCACGGTGATCTGCACCGGCCCCTGCAGGGTCTGCACGTTCTTGGTGGTCTTGCCGTTGCGCGAGTTTCCCGTCCCGGCCCCGGCGGGGTCCCCGGACTCGTAGCCGAGGTGGTCGCTCATCTCGGTCTCCAGGCTCCGTTCCAGGACCGCGCGGGTCATTCGCGCCAGCAGCTCCTCGACGCCGTGGCGCCCCTGCCCGAGATCCTCCGCGGCGGTGACGAGGGCGTCGATCTGATCGGCGCTGAGAACGCCTTCAAGAGGGTTCGGAATGGTGTTGGTATCTGCCATGAGGCCCGTCCTTTCAAAGGGGTGAAACCACAGGTCACACCCCAGTTAGAGACCGGACCCTTACACACTCTATGAAACACCCTC
>NZ_JBNWUK010000029.1:0-18236 GCF_050563205.1 Zafaria sp. Z1313 | reverse complement strand
TGCTGGTGTTGCGGGGGTGGGGGGTTGGTGGTGGGTGTGATGGGGGTTGTTGTTTGGGAACTGCATAGTGGACGCGAGCATCTTGTATGCCATCGCCTTCGGGGTTTGTCCCTGTGGGTGGTGGAGTGCAATAGCAATTTCTTTGATGATGGAAGACCCTGTCCGCCCCGGTGTGGGTGGGCGTGGTTTTCTCGATTGTTCGTAAGTAAGTGCTCTTGCTTGGCCTGTTTGTGGTCAAGTTTTCAAGGGCGCACGGTGGATGCCTTGGCATTGGGAGCCGAAGAAGGACGTGGGAATCTGCGATAAGCCTGGTGGAGTCGATAACCGGACGTTGAGGCCAGGATTTCCGAATGGGGAAACCCCGCACAGCGCGCGAGTGTCTGTGTGACCGGCAGCTGAACACATAGGCTGTCCGGGGGGAACGCGGGGAAGTGAAACATCTCAGTACCCGCAGGAAGAGAAAACAACAGTGATTCCGTGAGTAGTGGCGAGCGAAAGCGGATGGGGCTAAACCGGTCCATGTGTGATAGCCGGCGGGCGTTGCATGGCCGGGGTCGTGGGACCATCCATACCAGTTCTGCCGGGCTGGTGGGGCGAGGTGCGGGCGTATAGGCGAACCGGTTTGAAGGCCGGACCAGAGGGGGTGTGAGTCCCGTAGCCGTAATGCGTTCCGCCGTCCTGTGGTGGCATCCCAAGTAGTACGGGGCCCGAGAAATCCCGTGCGAATCCGCCAGGACCACCTGGTAAGCCTGAATACTACCCAATGACCGATAGCGGACAAGTACCGTGAGGGAAAGGTGAAAAGTACCCCGGGAGGGGAGTGAAACAGTACCTGAAACCGTGTGCCTACAATCCGTCGGAGCCTCCTTGTTGGGGTGACGGCGTGCCTTTTGAAGAATGAGCCTGCGAGTTAGTGCTGTGTCGCGAGGTTAACCCGTGTGGGGGAGCCGTAGCGAAAGCGAGTCTGAATAGGGCGATTCAGTGGCACGGTCTAGACCCGAAGCGGAGTGATCTACCCATGGCCAGGTTGAAGCGCGTGTAAGAGCGCGTGGAGGACCGAACCCACTTCAGTTGAAAATGGAGGGGATGAGCTGTGGGTAGGGGTGAAAGGCCAATCAAACTCCGTGATAGCTGGTTCTCCCCGAAATGCATTTAGGTGCAGCGTTGCGTGTTTCTTGCCGGAGGTAGAGCTACTGGATGGCCGATGGGCCCGACCAGGTTACTGACGTCAGCCAAACTCCGAATGCCGGTAAGTCAGAGCGCAGCAGTGAGACCGTGGGGGATAAGCTTCATGGTCGAGAGGGAAACAGCCCAGAACGCCGACTAAGGCCCCCAAGCGTGTGCTAAGTGGGAAAGGATGTGGAGTTGCCCAGACAACCAGGAGGTTGGCTTAGAAGCAGCCACCCTTGAAAGAGTGCGTAATAGCTCACTGGTCAAGTGATTCCGCGCCGACAATGTAGCGGGGCTCAAGCACACCGCCGAAGTCGCGTCATCCGGATACCAGGCAGGCCTTCGTGGTCCAGCCGTCCGGGTGGGTAGGGGAGCGTCGTGCCGGCAGTGAAGCCGCGGTGGAAACCAGTGGTGGAGCCGGCACGAGTGAGAATGCAGGCATGAGTAGCGAAAGACGGGTGGGAAACCCGTCCGCCGAATGATCAAGGGTTCCAGGGTCAAGCTAATCTGCCCTGGGTAAGTCGGGACCTAAGGCGAGGCCGACAGGCGTAGTCGATGGACAACGGGTTGATATTCCCGTACCGGTGAAGAACCGTCCCTACCGGACCGGCGATGCTAACCGCCCCAACCATCCACCGGGATCCCTTCGGGGCTCCCACCGGGTGGGCGGCGCGGGAACCGAGCCGGCGAGGTCAGCGTATTAACAGGTGTGACGCAGGAAGGTAGCCGGGCCAGGCAATGGAATCGACCTGGTCCAAGGGCGTAGGCCGGGGAATAGGCAAATCCGTTCCCCGTTACATGGCTCAGACCCGATAGGCGCCCACGTTGGTGGGTGATCCGGTGATCCTATGCTGCCAAGAAAAGCATCGGCGCGAGGTTCCAACCGCCCGTACCCCAAACCGACACAGGTGATCAGGTAGAGAATACCAAGGCGATCGAGAGAATCATGGTTAAGGAACTCGGCAAAATGCCCCCGTAACTTCGGGAGAAGGGGGGCCCCAACCCTGAGCACGCCACGCGTGTGTGAGGGGATCGGGGCCGCAGAGACCAGGGGGAAGCGACTGTTTACTAAAAACACAGGTCCGTGCGAAGTCGCAAGACGATGTATACGGACTGACTCCTGCCCGGTGCTGGAAGGTTAAGAGGACCGGTCAGCCGCAAGGCGAAGCCGGGAATTCAAGCCCCAGTAAACGGCGGTGGTAACTATAACCATCCTAAGGTAGCGAAATTCCTTGTCGGGTAAGTTCCGACCTGCACGAATGGAGTAACGACTTCCCCGCTGTCTCAACCATGAACTCGGCGAAATTGCACTACGAGTAAAGATGCTCGTTACGCGCAGCAGGACGGAAAGACCCCGAGACCTTTACTATAGTTTGGTATTGGTGTTCGGTGCGGCTTGTGTAGGATAGGTGGGAGACTGTGAAGCGGACACGCCAGTGGCCGTGGAGTCGTCGTTGAAATACCACTCTGGCCGTACCGGATTCCTAACTTCGGCCCATGATCTGGGTCAGGGACAGTGCCTGATGGGTAGTTTAACTGGGGCGGTTGCCTCCCAAAAAGTAACGGAGGCGCCCAAAGGTTCCCTCAGCCTGGTTGGCAATCAGGTGTCGAGTGTAAGTGCACAAGGGAGCTTGACTGTGAGAGCGACAGCTCGAGCAGGGACGAAAGTCGGGACTAGTGATCCGGCGGCACCTCGTGGAAGGGCCGTCGCTCAACGGATAAAAGGTACCTCGGGGATAACAGGCTGATCTTGCCCAAGAGTCCATATCGACGGCATGGTTTGGCACCTCGATGTCGGCTCGTCGCATCCTGGGGCTGGAGTAGGTCCCAAGGGTTGGGCTGTTCGCCCATTAAAGCGGTACGCGAGCTGGGTTTAGAACGTCGTGAGACAGTTCGGTCCCTATCCGCTGCGCGCGCAGGAAATTTGAGAAGGGCTGTCCTTAGTACGAGAGGACCGGGACGGACGAACCTCTGGTGTGTCAGTTGTACTGCCAAGTGCACCGCTGATTGGCTACGTTCGGATGGGATAACCGCTGAAAGCATCTAAGCGGGAAGCCCGCTTCAAGATGAGATTTCCATGCCACTAGATGGCGAGAGGCCCCCAGCCAGACCACTGGGTTGATAGGCGGGACGTGGAAGCGAGGACCAAAGACTCGTGAAGCCGACCCGTACTAATAGGCCGACAACTTACACCACAAACACCACACCACGTGTGTGGCAAGCATGCTGCGTCCACTATGCGGTACCGAAACAACAACCAGTTTCGCTACAATCAAATAGAACCACTGTCACGGAAACAACCACGTGACCCACAAGATTTCCCACCCCCACCACGGGGGTCGCGGAGCAAGGGTTACGGCGGTCATAGCGTGGGGGAAACGCCCGGTCCCATACCGAACCCGGAAGCTAAGACCCACAGCGCCGATGGTACTGCACTCGGGAGGGTGTGGGAGAGTAGGACACCGCCGGACACACATTCAGGCCAGGGCCCCAACCACACGGTGGGGGCCCTGACCCATTTAACCCACGATTTACCGCTTTCCCCTCACATCCGCCACGTCATCCTTGTAGCGTGGGCAGCGCGGCACCCTGGTGCCGCCGAAGCGAGGAGGATCCCATGGACCAGTCCGAGGTCGAGGCGCTCGAGTCCTGGTGGCGGGCCGCCAACTACCTGTCCGTCGGCCAGATCTACCTGCGCTCCAACCCGTTGCTGCGGCGGCGCCTCGAACCCGGCGACGTCAAGAAGCGACTTCTCGGCCACTGGGGAACGACGCCCGGACTGAACTTCGTCTACGCGCACCTGAACCGCGCGATCGTGGCCCGCGGGCAGCAGATGCTCTTCGTGACCGGGCCGGGGCACGGCGGGCCGGCGAACGTCGCCAACGCCTACCTCGAGGGCACCTACACCGAGGTCTACCCGGAGATCACCCGGGACGAGGACGGGCTGGCCCGCCTCTTCCAGCAGTTCTCCTTTCCGGGCGGGGTCCCGAGTCACGCCGCCCCCGAGATGCCCGGCTCCATCAGCGAGGGCGGGGAACTCGGCTACTCCCTCTCCCACGCCTACGGCGCGGCCTTCGACAATCCGGACCTCGTCGTCGCCTGCGTCGTCGGGGACGGCGAGGCCGAGACGGGGCCCCTGTCGGGGGCGTGGCAGTCCACGGCGTTCGTCGACCCCGTCCACGACGGCGCCGTCCTGCCGATCCTGCACCTCAACGGCTACAAGATCGCCAATCCCACGGTGCTGGCCCGCATGCCCGAGGCCCGGCTGCGCAAGTACTTCGAGGGCCACGGCTACGCGCCCCGCATCGTCGACGTCGGGGACGGTTACGACCACGAGGCGGCACACCGGTCCTTCGCCGCCGCACTCGACGAGTGCCTTGATGCGATCGCCGGCATCCAGCAGGCGGCCCGTGGCCGGGGCGTGGCTGGTGGGCCGGCGGACGAAGTGGGGAGGCCGGCGGGTGCGGACGGTGGGCGGGGGAACGGAGACGCGGGGCCGGCGGACGAAGGCGCCGGGCTAACTGCGGGCGCCGGGTTGACCGCGGGCGCCGGCGCGGAGGGCGTTCCGGCGTGGCCGATGATCGTGTTGCGCTCGCCCAAGGGCTGGACGGGCCCGCGCGTCGTGGACGGCCTCCCGGTCGAGGGGACCTGGCGCGCACACCAAGTGCCCCTGGCCGGGATCCACGACGACCCCGCCCACCTGGCCCAGCTCGAGGACTGGCTGCTGTCCTACCGCCCCGGCGAACTGTTCGACGACGACGGCGCGCTCCGCCCCGCCGTCGTCCGCCTGGCCCCGGAAGGCGCGCACAGGATGAGTGCAACCGACCACGCCAACGGCGGCAGGCTGCTGGAGGAGCTCGAACTGCCCGACGCCGCCGCCCACACCGTCGAGGTGGCGGAGCCCGGGACCACGCGACTCAGTGCCATGGTCAACCTCGGCGGCTGGATGCGGGAGGTCGTGCGGCTCAACCCCCGGACCTTCCGCCTCTTCGGCCCGGACGAGACCGCCTCCAACCGGCTCGCCGCGGTCTACGAGACCACCGACAAGGTCTGGCAGCAGCGCATCCTCGAGACCGACGAACACCTCGCGCGTTCCGGCCGCGTGATGGAGGTGCTCAGCGAACACCTCTGCCAGGGCTGGCTCGAGGGCTACCTGCTCAGCGGGCGGCACGGGGTGCTGAACAGCTACGAGGCGTTCGTGCACATCGTCGACTCGATGTTCAACCAGCACGCCAAGTGGCTCAAGGTGCACCGCGGGCTCGACTGGCGGGCCCCCGTGGCGAGCCTGAACTACCTCCTGTCCTCGCACGTCTGGCAGCAGGACCACAACGGCTTCTCCCACCAGGACCCCGGCTTCATCGACCACGTCGTGAACAAGAAGGCCGACGTCGTGCGGGTCTACCTGCCCGTCGACGCGAACACGCTCGTGCACACCATGGACCACGTCATGCGCACGCGGGACTACGTCAACGTCGTCGTCGCGGGGAAGGCGCCGGCCCTGCAGTGGCTCGGCCCCGAGGAGGCCAGGGTCCATTGCGCTGCCGGGATCGGGACGTGGGACTTCGCGGGCTCGGGCCACGGGGGCGAGCCCGACGTCGTGCTGGGGTGCGCCGGCGACGTCCCGACCGCGGAGGCCGTCGCCGCGGCGAAGCTGCTTCGGACCGATCTGCCCGGCCTGGCGGTCCGCGTCGTCAACGTCGTGGACCTCATGCGCCTCCAGGACCACCGGGGTCACCCCCACGGGCTCGAACCGGAGGCCTTCGACGCCTACTTCACCGTGGACAAGCCGGTGGTCTTCGCCTACCACGGCTATCCGTGGCTCATCCACCGGCTCGTCTACCGCCAGCGCAACCACGCCAACTTCCACGTCCGCGGCTACATCGAGGAGGGCACCACCACGACGCCGTTCGACATGGCGATGCTCAACGGGATCGACCGCTTCCACCTGGCCCTCGACGTGCTCGAACGCGTTCCAGGGCTCGCGGCGGAACACCCGGAGCTGCGGGAGAAGTACGAGGGGATGCGCGCGGACGCACGGGCCCACACGCGCGAGCACGGAGAGGACCCGGAGGAGATCACGGGCTGGACGCTCTGATGCGGCGCGGCCCCGGGGTCAGGCCTGGGTGTGCGGCGCCTGCGAAAGCGGGGACGACGCCGGGGCCCGGGCGCGGAGCGCGGCCACGGAACGGGTGAGCGAGGTCGGGGCGCCGGCGCGCGCCCCCGCCCGCGAGGCCGCCTTCCCCCCGGGGGCGACGGGTTTCGCGGTCAGGTGAACCGCTGTGCCCGGCGGGCGCTGGCGGCGGCCACGGCAGTACAGTGATGACCAACACAGCCGGGCGCCGCCCGGGCGGACGGGCTCGATCCCGCCGCCCCGCAGAGGCCCCGGACCGCTCCGCGCACCCACGCGGCAACCACAGGCCGCGGCGCAGCGACGCCGCAGAGAAGACGGGACGCCATGACCGCTGAACCGACCACCCGCGTGGACCACCGGGACCACGCCGTCCGCCCCCAGGACGACCTCTACCGCCACGTCAACGGCTCGTGGCTGGCCACCGCAGAGATCCCGGGGGACCAGGGCAGCTACGGCTCCTTTATGCAGCTCCGCGACGAGTCGGAGGCCGCGGTCCGCGAGATCATCGAGGACGCCCAGGCCGATCCGGCCGGCCCCGACGGTGCCGTGGACCCGCGCAAGGAACGCATCGGTGCGCTCTACGCGAGCTTCATGGACGAGGACGCGATCGAGGCCCGCGGCATGGACCCCATCCGCGAGGACCTCGCCGCGGTGTACGCGGTCGGCGGGATCGACGAGCTCGTGCGCCTCACGGGCGCCCTGCAGCGCCGCGGCGTCTCCGGCTTCTACAGCGCGGGCGCCAACTCCGACGCGGGCCAGCCGGACAGGAACCTGCTGACCCTGCTGCAGTCGGGGCTCGGCCTGCCGGACGAGTCGTACTACCGGGAGGAGCAGTTCGCGGAGCTCCTCGGCGAGTACCGGACCCATCTGGGCCGCCTGCTGGGCCTCGCCGAGGTGCCGGACGCCGAGGAGGCGGCGGCCGCCGTCGTCCGCCTCGAGACCGCGCTCGCCGCGCACCACTGGGACCGCGTGAAGTGCCGCGACGCCCAGGCCCGCTACAACCTGCTCACGGACCGGCAGCTGTTCGCCCTGCATCCGTCCCTGGAACTCTGGTTCGAGGGGGCGGGGATCGAGCCGCGCTACTTCGCCGAGGTGGACGTCTGGCAGCCGAGCTACCTCGAGGGGCTCGAGCAGGTCCTCGCGGAGCAGCCGCTGGAGGCGTGGCGCCACTGGCTCGCCGTGCAGCTCGTGCGCAGCAACGCCCCGTACCTGTCCAGGGCGTTCGTGCTGGAGAACTTCTCCTTCTATTCCGCCAAGCTCGCCGGGACGAAGGAGCTCAAGGAGCGCTGGAAGCGCGGCGTCGCGTTCACGGAGGGCGCCGTCGGCGAGGACATCGGCCAGCTCTACGTCGAGCGGCACTTCCCGGCCGAGGCGAAGGAGCGGATGGAGGCGCTCGTCGCCAACCTGACGGAGGCCTACCGGCAGTCGATCTCGGATCTGCCCTGGATGGGGGCCGAGACGCGCGGCAAGGCGCTCGAGAAGCTGGGCATGTTCCGGCCGAAGATCGGCTACCCGGTGAAGTGGATCGACTACTCGGCGATCCAGGCGGACCCGGCCGACCTCATCGCGAACGTCGCCTCCGCCAACGCCTTCGAGTTTGCCCGCGAGCTGCAGAAGATCGACGACGGCGTGGACAAGGAGCTGTGGTTCATGTACCCGCAGACCGTCAACGCCTACTACCATCCGCTGCTGAACGAGATCGGCTTCCCGGCCGCGATCCTGCGCCCGCCGTTCTTCGACGTGCACCGCGACGCCGCGTCGAACTACGGTGCGATCGGCGCGGTGATCGGGCACGAGATCGGGCACGGCTTCGACGACCAGGGTTCGCAGTTCGACGGCACGGGCGAGCTGCGCAACTGGTGGACGGACGAGGACCGCGGCGCGTTCGAGGCGCTCACGGGGCGGCTCGTCGAGCAGTACGAGGCCCTCGTCCCACCGGAGGCGCCGGAGCACCACGTCAACGGCAAGCTGACCCTGGGCGAGAACATCGGCGACCTGGGCGGGCTCGGGATCGCGTACAAGGCCTACCGCCTGGACCTGGCCGCGCGCGGGCTGGGGGAGGACGAGGTCGTCGACGGCCTGAGTGGCGATCAGCGCTTCTTCTACTCGTGGGCCGAGTGCTGGCGCACGCTCACGCGACCGGAGACCATGGTCACGCGCATCACCACGGACCCGCATTCGCCGGGCGAGTTCCGCTGCAACCAGGTGCCGCGGAACATGGACGCGTTCCACGAGGCGTTCGGCACGCGCCCGGGCGACGGCATGTGGCTCGAGCCCGGGGAGCGCGTCGTCATCTGGTAGCCCAGGGTCCTCTTGGGGCAAGGGCAAGGGCAAGGACGACGCCGGGGCCGCACCCGGGTGCCCGGGCGCGGGTCGCGCCGCCTCCGGCTAGGACTCCTCGAAGTAGCCGGCGATGTCGTCGATGAGCTCGCCGACCGCGGCGGGGACGGAGGCATGGATGCCCTTCGGGGACTCCTCGTAGCCGGAGCCGCCGACGGTGCGGTGCAGCTTCTGGGCGGTCGCCCGGAAGTAGGCGGGGCTCTTCGCGCCGGCCATAAAGCGGGTTCCTGAGGGCAGCCGGGCGAAGCGAGCGGCGTGCTCGGCCTCCTCGAGCGCGGCCGTGAGCTCGCCGACGCCCGTGGGCAGCAGCTCGCGCGCCATGCGCCCCAGGGGGGTGCGGGCCGTGCCCGCCAGGAGCGCGGCGAGGATGGGTTCGGGCACACGCGAGAGCGTCGGCGACGTCGCCATGCCGCGCTGCATCCGGGCCAGGGCGCGTCCGGGCCTCCCCGCCTTCACGGCCTCGCGGAAGCCCTCGATCCAGCCCGAGTCAACGCTTCCGTCGATGTTGATCGCCGGGTCGTAGACGGCGAGCCGGTCCGGCACGAGCGCGGGTTCGGCGAAGCGCGCGTCGGCGGAGTCGTGGCCCTGGAAGGCCTGCACGGCGTTGAGCACCACGGCCCCGCCGAGGGAATGGCCGAAGAGGTTCCGGGCGCCGGTGGTGCGCAGCATGAGCGCGACGTCGGCGATCTCGGTGTCCATCGAGTAGTCGGCCGGCTGCCCCGTGGAGCTGCCCCGTCCCCGCCGGTCGTAGACGTCGACGGCCCATTCGGGGCCGAGCCGCTTGCTCAGGGCGAGGGCGAACGGGCGGTAGATCAGGGCCGTGATGAAGGCGCCGCCGACCACGAGGATGCGGCGCTCGCCGGGAGCGCTGGGGTTGCCGTAGCTGTACAGGGCCAGGCGGCCGCCGTCGTGCGTGGGGACGATCCGTTCTTTCATGGTCTCCCTATCTTCCTTCATGGAAGCGCGCGATCCGGCGCAGGAGTAGCCCGGAGGCGCGGATCGGCCCGTCGTGAAGGTGACCGCGCACGGTTTCCGCGGTCGCGCCGGGCGCGCAGGCGGCGATGAGCCGGGCGGACCGGGCGAAGTAGGCGGGGCTGTACTGGCCGGTCAGCAGCAGCGCGCCGGGCGGCAGCCGACGCAGGGACTCGTGGGGGACGGGCGCGTCGAGGACGGCGCGCATCTCGCGGACCGCAGTGGGCAGCAGGGAGCGCATCTCGCCGCCGAGCCGCGTCTTGGCCGAGAGCAGGCTCATCACGCGCAGGGAGCCGAGCGGCAGGCGCGAGACGGGGCCGGCCGTGCCGAGCCCCTTGACGAGCAGGGCCCAGGCCTCGTCGAGGCGACCGGCATCGGTGGCCTCTTCCAGCTCCGGGCGCCAGAGCCGGGCGAGCGATCCGTCGAGGTCCAGGGCCGCGTCAAAGGTCGCCAAGCGGTCGATTAGCTCCGGGGTCCGCAGCCCCGCGGCGAGCGCCACGGCCCCGCCGTAGCTGTGCCCGAACACGGTACGGGCGCCCGTCGCGCGCAGGACGCGGGCCAGGTCCGCGGCCTCGGTCGCGAGCCCGTAGCCCGGACCCTGCGGGGCGGAGCCGCCACGGCCGCGCCGGTGGTAGCTGTGCACGGGAGCGCCGATCCGTGCGGCGAGACGCCGGCAGAAGAGCGCGTAGACGGCGTCCGTTGCGAGGGTGCCGTGGACCAGGACGACGCCGGGGCCCGGCTCCCCGGCCGAGCCCGCTTCCCGTAAGGCGTGGGGCCCCTGTGCGCTACCCGGCTCCCAGGCCCAGTCGGGCTCCCGTGCCGCGGGGAGCCCCCGTGCGGCAGCCGGCTCCGGCACTGAGCCCGGCTCCCGTGCCGCGGGGAGCCCCCGTGCGGCAGCCGTCCCCCGCGGGAGGTGGGTGTGCACCTCGAGGAGGGCTCCGGCGTCGTACTCCGGGTCCGGGAGGCGCCCCGGAGCTGTGGGCACCGGCTCTTCCCGGGTTCCCGGACCGCCCCCTGGACCGGCGGGCGCCGGCTCCGCGCCGGCCGCTGCGGGAACCCACCAGGTGGTGCGGAGGATGCGCGAGCGGGCCATGCGGGCAGGCTACCCGATGCCCCGTCCCCGCCCGGGACCCCGCGGGACGGCGAGCACGTAGAATTGGTGACCGTGACTGCCGAAAACACCGCCCCCGCCCAGGCCGCGCCCGCCACCGACACCAACGACCAGCGCCAGGTGCGCCTGGACAAGCGCGCCGCCCTGCTGGAGTCGGGCCGCGAGGCCTACCCCGTCGGGGTCGAGCGCACCCACGCCCTGCTCGAGATCCGCGACGCCTACGGCCACCTCGAGGCCGGACAGGAGACCGAGGACGTCGTCGGCGTCGCCGGGCGCGTCGTCTTCGCCCGCAACACTGGCAAGCTCTGCTTCGCGACCCTCCAGGAGTCGGGTCCCCGCGGCGAGGCCGTCCGCCTGCAGGCCATGCTGTCGCTGGCCAACGTCGGCGAGGACGCGCTCGCCGACTGGAAGCACCTCGTGGACCTCGGCGACCACGTGTTCGTCAAGGGCAGCGTCATCTGCTCCCGCCGCGGCGAGCTGTCCATCATGGTCACCGAGTGGCAGATGGCGTCCAAGGCCGTGCGCCCCATGCCCGTGCTGCATGCCGAGCTGAACGAGGAGACGCGCGTGCGCCAGCGCTACGCCGACCTCATGGTCCGTGACGAGGCCCGCGAGATGATCTACACGCGCGACGCCGTGACCCGCGCCGTCCGCGACACCCTCTACGGCCACGGCTACGTCGAGGTCGAGACCCCGATGCTGCAGCTCGTGCACGGCGGCGCCACGGCCCGCCCGTTCCACACCCACCTGAACGCGTTCGACCAGCCGATGACGCTGCGCATCGCCACGGAGCTCTACCTCAAGCGCACCGTGGTCGGCGGCATCCCGCGCGTCTTCGAGGTCGGGCGGCTCTTCCGGAACGAGGGCGTCGACTCCACGCACTCCCCGGAGTTCACGACCCTCGAGTGCTACGAGGTCTACGCGGACCAGTTCGTCATGGCCGAGCGGATCAAGGAGATCATCCTCGCCGCGGCCGACGCCGTGGGTGCCGGCCGCCGGATCGAGACCGCGAAGGGGACGATCGACCTCGACGGCGAGTGGCGTTGGCTCGGCGTCTACCCGGGGCTGTCCGAGGCCGTCGGCCGCGAGATCACCCCCGAGACGGGTGCGGCGGAGCTGCGCGCCGTCGCCGAGGAGCACGGCGTGAAGGTCGACCCGAAGTGGGACGCCCAGAAGCTCGTCGTGGAGCTGTTCGGCGAGATCGTGGAGCCGACCCTGCTGAACCCGACGTTCGTCTACGACTACCCGCCGGCCGCGCAGCCCCTGGCCCGGCCGCACCGTTCCAAGCCCGGACTCATCGAGGCGTGGGACCTGATCATCGGCGGCATGGAGCGCGGCACCGCGTTCTCCGAGCTCATCGACCCCGTCATCCAGCGGGAGCGGCTCGTGGAGCAGTCCCGGCTCGCCGCCGGCGGCGACGACGAGGCGATGCAGCTCGACGAGGACTTCCTCCGCGCGCTCGAGTACGGCGCACCGCCGATGGGCGGGATCGGCCTGGGGATCGACCGCCTCGTGATGCTCTTCACCGACGTGGGCATCCGCGAGACCATCCTGTTCCCGCTGCTCAAGCCGGAGGCCTAGCCGTGGAGTACGTCCAGGTCCTGCTGCCCACGATCGTCGTCGCCCTCATCTTCTGGTTCGTCGTGCGATCGCTCTTCCGCGTCGACCGCAACGAACGCCTCGCCGAGGCGGAGGCGGACGCGCGCGCGGGCGGCGGCACCGGCGTCGTACCGGGTTCCTCGACCGGCGCCGCGGCGAGCGACGAGGATGCCGAAGACGCGCGTCCCTCCGACGCCGCGGGGCCCCGGGACGCGGACGACGCCGGTTCCGCCCGGCCGTAGGCCAGGCACCCGGGACGCGGACGACGCCGGATCCGAAGCGCCGTGGGCCGGGCACCCGGGCACGGGGCCGGGATCCGCGAGGCGACCGTCCCGCCCCCCGCGGGCTACCCGGCGGTAGCGGCGCGGCGCGGCGGCGCTGGATGCCGCCCCCGGCCGTGCATAGACTTGCGGCGTGGCACGCAAAGTGGAAATCACCCTGGTCGACGACCTCGACGGAACCCCCGCCGTCGAGACCGTGCAGTTCGGCCTCGACGGGAGCCACTACGAGATCGACCTGGGCCCCGAGAACGCGGCGCGGCTGCGCGGCTTCCTGGCCGGCTTCATCGAGGCCGGGCGCCGCTCCAACGCCTACTCGGCCGCCGAGGCACCGGCCATCCGGGCGTGGGCCGCGGAGCACGGCTACCCGGTGAGCGAACGCGGACGCCTGAACTCGGAGGTCATCGGGGCCTACCGCGACGCCCACTCCTGAGCTCCTTTATCCCTACGGCGAACACGCACCCCAAGGCCGGGATTCGTGCGTAGCATCGTCAGTACGCGTTAGCTAGGAGTGTGCCGCCATGTTTGAGAGATTTACCGACCGTGCCCGTCGCGTTGTCGTGCTCGCCCAGGAAGAGGCGCGCATGCTCAACCACAACTACATCGGTACCGAGCACATCCTGCTGGGGCTGATCCACGAGGGCGAGGGGGTCGCCGCCAAGGCGCTCGAATCCCTGAACATCTCCCTCGGGGCCGTGCGCGAGCAGGTCCAGGAGATCATCGGCCAGGGACAGCAGGCGCCGTCGGGGCACATCCCGTTCACCCCGCGGGCCAAGAAGGTCCTGGAGCTCTCGCTCCGCGAGGCCCTGCAGCTCGGCCACAACTACATCGGCACCGAGCACATCCTGCTCGGCCTGATCCGCGAGGGCGAGGGCGTCGCCGCCCAGGTGCTCGTCAAGCTGGGGGCGGACCTGAACCGCGTGCGCCAGCAGGTCATCCAGCTGCTCTCGGGCTACCAGGGCGGCAAGGAGACGGCCGGCGCCGGCGTCGGACAGGGACAGCAGGAGGGCGCCCCGGCTGGCTCCGTCGTCCTGGACCAGTTCGGCCGCAACCTCACAGCCGCGGCCCGCGAGGGCAAGCTCGATCCGGTCATCGGCCGCGAGTTCGAGATGGAGCGGGTCATGCAGGTCCTCTCCCGCCGCACCAAGAACAACCCCGTCCTGATCGGCGAGCCCGGCGTCGGCAAGACGGCCGTCGTCGAGGGCCTCGCCCAGTCGATCGTGCGCGGAGACGTGCCAGAGACCATCAAGGACAAGCAGCTCTACACGCTCGACCTCGGCTCCCTCGTGGCCGGCTCCCGCTACCGCGGCGACTTCGAGGAACGGCTGAAGAAGGTCCTCAAGGAGATCCGCACGCGCGGGGACATCATCCTCTTCATCGACGAGATCCACACGCTCGTCGGAGCCGGCGCGGCCGAGGGCGCGATCGACGCGGCCTCCATCCTCAAGCCGATGCTGGCCCGCGGCGAGCTCCAGACCATCGGTGCGACGACGCTGGACGAGTACCGCAAGCACATCGAGAAGGACGCCGCGCTCGAGCGCCGCTTCCAGCCGATCCAGGTCAAGGAGCCCTCCGTCGAGCACGCCACGGAGATCCTCCGCGGCCTGCGCGACCGCTACGAGGCCCACCACCGCGTCTCCATCACGGACGGCGCGCTGGCGGCCGCCGCGCAGCTGGCGCACCGGTACGTCTCCGACCGCTTCCTTCCGGACAAGGCGATCGACCTGATCGACGAGGCCGGCGCGCGCCTGCGCATCCGCCGCATGACCGCGCCCCCGGCCCTGAAGCAGATGGACGAGGAGATCTCGGTGGTGCGCCGCGAGAAGGAGGCCGCCATCGATTCGCAGGACTTCGAGGGCGCCGCGTCCCTGCGGGACAAGGAGCAGAAGCTTCAGGAGGCCCGCGCCGAGAAGGAGCGCGCCTGGAAGAACGGCGACATGGACGAGATCGCCGAGGTCGACGAGGAGCTCATCGCGGAGGTGCTCGCGAACTCCACGGGCATCCCGGTGATCAAGCTGACCGAGGAGGAGTCCAGCCGGCTGCTCAACATGGAGGACGAGCTCCACAAGCGCGTCATCGGCCAGGACCAGGCGATCAAGTCGATCTCGCAGGCCATCCGCCGGACCCGCGCCGGGCTCAAGGATCCCAACCGCCCGGGCGGATCGTTCATCTTCGCCGGCCCCACGGGCGTCGGCAAGACCGAGCTGGCCAAGGCCCTCGCCGAGTTCCTCTTCGGCGAGGAGGACGCGCTCATCACGCTCGACATGTCCGAGTACTCGGAGAAGCACACCGTCTCCCGCCTGTTCGGCGCCCCTCCCGGGTACGTCGGCTACGAGGAGGGGGGCCAGCTCACCGAGAAGGTCCGCCGCCGTCCGTTCTCCGTGGTCCTGTTCGACGAGGTGGAGAAGGCCCACGCCGACCTCTTCAACTCGCTCCTGCAGATCCTCGAGGACGGCCGACTGACGGACTCGCAGGGCCGCGTCGTGGACTTCAAGAACACGGTGATCATCATGACCACCAACCTGGGTACCCGCGACATCTCGAAGGGCGTCATGACCGGCTTCCAGTCGGCCACGGACACCAAGACGGGCTATGACCGGATGCAGGCCAAGGTCCAGGAGGAGCTGCGCCAGCACTTCCGGCCCGAGTTCCTGAACCGCGTCGACGACGTCGTGGTCTTCCCGCAGCTGACCCAGGAGGAGATCGTCAAGATCGTCGACCTGTTCGTCGCGCGGCTGGAGAAGCGCATGGTGGACAAGGGGATGCACGTCAAGCTCTCGCCGGCGGCGAAGGTCCTGCTGGCCGAGCGCGGCTACGATCCGGCGATGGGCGCCCGTCCGCTGCGCCGGACGATCCAGCGCGAGATCGAGGACCAGCTCTCGGAGAAGATCCTCTTCGGCGAGGTCGTCACGGGGCAGACCGTGGTGGTGGACGTGGAAGGCGAGGGCGATGCCCGCAAGTTCACGTTCATCGGCCAGGACACTCCGGGCGAGCTCGAGGGTGAGCCGATCCCGGCCGCCATCGAGGCCCCCGCCGCGGACGGCTCGCGAGCCGTCGGCTAGTCCGCAGGGGCGCCGCGCCTCGTCCGGCGCTCCCCGCAGCGGGCGCTGCACTCCGTGAAGCCCGCCCGGCCGTCACATGGCCGGGCGGGCTTCGTCGTGCCCGGTGGGCGCGTGCCTATGATGGGGCGCATGGCTTCCTACACGATCCGCCGGGCCCGTACGCCCGACGTGCCCGGCATCCGCACGCTCGTCAAGCCGCTGGCGGACTCGCGCGTGCTGCTGGAGAAGGAGGCCGTGGCCTACTACGAGGGCCTGCAGGAGTTCATCGTCGCGGAGGCGGAGGACGGCACGGTGATCGGCTGCGGCGCCCTGCACGTGATGTGGGAGGACATCGCCGAAGTGCGCACCCTGGCGACCTCGGACGAGTGGCGCGGCCACGGGGTCGGCCGGGCGCTTCTGGCCCAGCTCATGGAGAACGCCCGGCAGATCGGCGTGTCCCGCGTCTTCTGCCTGACGTTCGAGGTCGGGTTCTTCGAACGCAACGGCTTCACCGTCATGGCCGACCAGTCCGCCGTTGATCCGGCCGTCTACTCCGAGCTCCTGCGCTCCACCGACGAGGGCGTGGCGGAGTTCCTGGACCTGGCCCGGGTCAAGCCGAACACCCTGGGCAACACCCGCATGATCGCCCGCTTGGACGCCGCGGTCTGACGGCGCTGGGCCACCGGTCCGCCGCCTTGGGGGTCGCGGGACTGTGGGGGCCTCGGGCCCGTGGCCTTGGGCCCGCCGCCTTGGGGGACTCTGAACCGTGGGGATCGTCGGGTTGTGGTTTAGGTGGGGGTGGCTTGGGGGTGGAAGTAGGTGTTGCGTTGTGGTCTTCGGGCGGGGTCGATGTGGGGTGGTGGGATCCAGTAGGGGGCGTTGTTGATCATGGTGATCTGCCAGCCGCCGTCGTGGACGAGGTGGTGGTGGAAGGGGCAGCAGAGGGCGCCGTTGTCGATGTCGGTGGTGCCGCCGCGTGACCACCAGGTGATGTGGTGGGCTTCGGTGCCGCTGGCGGGGGTGGTGCAGCCGGGGGCGGTGCAGCCGCGGTCGCGGGCGTAGAGGATCTTGCGTTGTTCCTCGGTGAAGAGCCGTTCGGAGCGTCCGGCGTCCAGGACCTGTCCGGCGGATCCGAGCACGACGGGGATCAGCTCGGCTTCGCAGGCGAGGCGGCGGATCTGGGCGGGGCTGACGAGTCCGGCGTGCACGGCTTCGGAGCGTTGGGTGCCCATCGTGGCGAGCTCGCCCAGCAGGGTCTGGTAGTCGATGGTGACCATGACCTGGGGCCGGTTCCCGCCGTTGCGGGGCAGCTTGTTCGTGGACAGGGCGATCCCGACCGCGTTGACGAGTCCCTCGAGTTGGTGCTGGGCCCGCGTCCTGCCATCCGCGGGCGCCTCGGCCGGCTCCCCCTCCACGTCGGCCGCCGCGGTGGGGGCGGGATCGCTGGCGGCGTCTGCGGTGTCACTGGTCTCGGTGCTGTGGGCCTTGGTGTCTCCGGCCCCGTCGGCGTCGTGGGGCGCGGTGCGGGGGCCGGTGCGGGGGTTGGCGGCCGGGGCGCAGACGCTGAAGAGCTGTTCGGCCTGGGCGTCGTCGGTGACGAGTTTGAACACGTGCAGGTTCTGGGACCGGCCCTGGTAGAACAGGCCCTGGAGCGCGCGCTTGGTTTCCTCGCTGGGTTCGCGGCCGTCGGGGTCCAGGAACAGGGTCCAGGTGTCGGCGACCTGGTGCATCGTCGCGGGCCCGTCCTGCAGCACGGTCTGAACGAGGCTGTCTTCCATCGCGGCCAGTTCCGCGGTCCCGCCTCCGGGGCGGGTCCTGGCCGTGGGCGCCGCCTTCTCGACGCGGCGGGTCAGTTGCAGGGCGGCCGGGACCGAGAGCCGGCCCGCGTGCACGGCGGCCGCGGCGGCCTCGTAGCGGGCCGGGAGCGGTTCGCCGGTCAGGGAGGTGCGCGGAAGCAGTTTCCGGGCCGCTTCGAGCCGGGCCCGGGCCTCGGAGCGTGGGATGTGCAGTTCCTTGGCCAGGTAGTCGGAGGTGTCCCGGTACTCGGCCCGCCCGCCGGGTCCCGGGGCGGCACCGAGGAGGGTGATCTGCTCGTCCTCGGCCGCGCGGGCGGCGATGACCTGGGCGCGTTGGACCTCCACGGAGAGCTTCTCGAGTCCGCGCAGCAGGCCCGCGAGCGCGTGCCGGCCCGGTGGTTGGGCCTGGATGGTGTCCGACCAGCCGCGCAAGGCCTCCCGCAGCCCGGCCAACGCCACGGCCCCGCTGCCGGCCCCATCGCCGGCTCCATCCCCGGACCCGTCCGGCAAGGGCGCGGGACCCGTTCCGGGGACGGCCCATCCGTCGTCAGGGACAATGGCCCCGCTGTCAGCGGGCATGCCGTCGCCGGTTCCCGGGCTGCCGCCTGGAGCGGGCCCGGCGGCCGCAGCGGCCGCGGCAACACCGCCCTCCGGGAAGGGCGCGGGATCCGCTCCGGGGACGGCCCACGCGCCCTCCCGGAACGGATCCGCCGGCAGCTCGTTGATGGTCATGAATCCATCATCATCGAAACTTTCTTCGAATGAGCAAGAGTTTCCGGCAACCGTGGACAACACCCC
>NZ_JBNWUK010000028.1:0-19088 GCF_050563205.1 Zafaria sp. Z1313 | reverse complement strand
GCCAACTGAAAATAGGGCCACCGGGTTGCGGTTCTATTGTGCCTGAGGTCTTGTGGTGGTTCTGTTGCGGAGCCGGTAGCTGCTGCCGGTGAGGTTGAGAACCTCCGCGTGGTGGACGATGCGGTCGATCATGGCTGAGGCGACCGTAGCGTCGCCGAAGACCTCGCCCCAACGGCTGAACGCCAGGTTCGAGGTGAGGACCAGCGAGGCGTGCTCATACCTGGACGAGACCAGTTGGAAGAACAGGTTCGCCGAGTCCTGGTCGAACGGGATGTATCCGACCTCGTCGACGATCAGCAGCTTGTAGCGGCGCAGCTTTGTCAGTTCCTGGGGCAGGCGTCCGCCTTCGTGCGCCTCGGCGAGGCGAGCGACCCAGCCGGTGGCGGTGTCGAACAGGACCCGGTGCCCGGTGCGGGCGGCCTTGATCCCGATGCCCACGGCCAAATGCGTTTTGCCGGTGCCGGGAGGACCGAGCAGGACCACGTTCTTGGCTTCCTCGAGGAAGACCCCGGTGCCGAGGTGGGCCACCAGGTTGCGGTCGGCGGCCGGCTGGTGGTCGAAGTTGAACTCCTCGATGGTCTTGGCGCCGGGGAAGCGGGCGGCACGGATCCGCAGGGCCGCCCCGGAGGCTTCGCGCTCGGCGACCTCGCGGCTGAGCACGGCGGCTAGGTACTCCTCGTGGGACCAGCCCGCTTCCCGGGCGCGGTCGCCCAGGGCACGGTAGCCGTCGGTGATGCGCGGGGCGCGTAATGCCCGGGCGTAGTACTCGATGCTCTTCGCCGGCTCGCTCACCGGCCGGCCTCCGCCAGTTCACGCGCATCGTCCGGGACGGCGAGGCCGAAGAGCCGGTCGTAGATGCCCAGATCGCGTTCCTGGACCTCGGCGTGGCGGCCGGTCCTGATGGTGCGGTGGGCGCGGCGCAGGGCGGCGGCCCTGTCGACGTGGGCCGGATCGGTAAGGATCTGGTGGCGCGCCCAACGTCGTTCGTGCTTGGCCAGCAACGTCCCGCCGGCAGTGACGGTCACCTGCTCGAGGTCCGCGGCCACGTCCACGATCCGCCCGATCGCCGACGGGTCGACGGAGTAGTCGTTGGAGAACACCCGCACGTAGTAGTCCCGCGGCAGCCGGATGCTCTTGCGCAACCCAGTCTCGGGCGCCAGCGGTGCCAGCGGGCGCATCGCCTCGCGGTCGCGCAACACGAGCTCGGCGGGCCGTCCGTGGCGGGAGCGCGAGTAGCGGGCATTGGCCCGCGGCAACCAGTCGGCCAGCTGCTCGTTGAAGTCGCCCGGGGAGGCGAAGGTCCGGCCGGGCATGAAGCCTTGGCGGAAGAACCGGTTCATCCGCTCCACCATGCCCTTGGACTCCGGGTCGTTCGGCGGCAGTTGGCGGATCGTGCAGCCCAGCACCCCGGCGAAAGACGCGGCCGGATCCGTCAGCCGGCCCTGGCCGATGCCGCTCTCGTTGTCCCAGACCAGCCGCTCGGGGACCGCGGCCGCGTCCTGGATCAGCGACCACATCCCGCCCAACAGGTCCGGCGTGGTGCGGGTGGGGATCATCCGGGCCTGGATGAAGCCGGAGAAGGTGCTGGTCATGACCAGCACCGGCGGCTTGCCCTGTTGGCCGTGCCCGAGCGGTAGCGGCTCGTGCGGGAACCAGAGGTCGCATTGGACCGCCTTGCCCGGTTCGTGGACCAGCCGGTCCACCGGGTCCGCCGGCAGATACTCGGGCCGGATCTGGCGGACCTTGTCGCGGAACAGGGACGCCGATCCCGTCCATCCCACGCGTTCGGCCAGCACGGTGGCCGGCATCGTCGGAGTCCTGGCCAGCAGGGTCCGGACCCGGCCGGCGTAGGAGTCGAAGCTCGAACCTGCCGACGCCCGCTCGTACTTAGGCGGCCGGTCTGATTCCAGCGCCCGGTCAACCGTTCCCCGCGAAACCCCGAGCTGCGTGGCCAGCTCTCTCTTAGAGATCTTCTCCGTCGCGTACCGGTGGCGAATCTGCGCCCAAACGTCCAATGTGATCACCTTCCATGATGGTCAGGTGGCCTCATTTTCAGTTGGCGTTCTTGGCCCTATTTTCGGTCGGCGTCAACAGAGGCGGACTCGAGATCGCATTGCGCAACGCTACGGAGTCGATTGGTAATGGGAATCACCATAAATCGGCCATGGGCTACTGCCTCCCAGCTTGCGAGACACCATGTGGCCAACGGCATCACGCGTCCTGGGTGAACCTCGGCCAGTTGGCGCTTCAATTGCGAAGCGCGCCAATTCGGGACGCTCATCGTGGCGCAGATGTTCTGGACGCCGTTGGCCGCGTAGAAGCGCTCGGCTTCAAGACGCCAGCCTGCCGGACCCATGACCGAACATCGGGCGTCGGATGTGCGGGCGTTCTCGTTGGAGCGATTGGGATCAGATGATTGCGGAGCGACGTTCGATTAGGACGGTGTCGCGCCACTGCCCGGCCGAGGGGCCGTGGGCCATGCGGGCGATGCGCGTCCTGCGCCCGACCACGGTGAAGCCGTGGGCGAGGTGGAGTCTCATGCTTGCCTCGTTCTCGGGGAAGAGGCTGGCCTGAATGGTCCAGATCCCGTCCGCTTCGGTCGAGGCGGCCAGGGCCCGCAGCAGGATCGCGCCGACGCCCAACCCGCGCGCCGCCGCCGCGACGTACACGGAGTGCTCCACGACGCCGGCATAGGCGGGGCGCGGGGAAACGGCGGAAACGGCTGCCCAGCCGAGGATCCCGCCGTCCCGGGTTGCGGCGACCAGCCGGTGCCCGGGCAGGCGCGAGGCGTCGAACCCTTCCCAGTCCGGGGCCTCGGACTCGAAGGTGGCGTGTCCGGTGGCGATGCCCTCGCCCCAGATTCGTTGGACGGCCGGCCAGTCCGCGGGGAGCAGCGGCCGAACCGCGACGGCGTGCGGTCCGGTCACAGGGTCGCGAGCAGCCCGGCGGTCCGGTCCAGGGCGCCGGGAACGAGGGAGTAGTAGGCCCACGTGCCCCGCTTCTCGCGGTGCAGCAGCCCGGCCTCGACCAGGATCTTCAGGTGGTGGGAGACCGTGGGCTGGCCCAGGTCCAGCGGCTCGGTCAGGTCGCAGACACAGGCCTCGCCCGAGTCGCCGGCCTTGACGATGGACAGCAGGCGCAGCCGGTTCGGATCCGCCAGCGCCTTGAAGACCAGGGCTCTGCGCTGCGCCTCGTCGGCGCCCAGGCCCGGGGTGTCCGACGGCGCGCAGCACGCGGCGTCGACGGCTGGCTCGAGAGTTTGCAGAGAGTTCATGAACCCATTATGCATGCAGATTGACATCCATCGATATGGTGGGCGATAGTTTTGAATATCGACCTTCATCAATTTCTTCTCCGACCCGCACAGGAGCGCCGTGAGTATCCAGACCGACCAGACGACCACCCGTGGGGGAGAGGCCGACGTCGTCGGCAAGCTCTCCACCCTTGACCGCTTCCTGCCGGCCTGGATCGTCGCCGCGATGGCCCTGGGGCTGGGGCTGGGCAGCCTCGTCCCGGGCCTGGACACCGCCCTGGACTCGGTCAAGGTCGGCGAGGTCTCCCTGCCGATCGCGATCGGCCTGCTGGTGATGATGTACCCGGTCCTCGCGAAGGTCCGGTACGACCAGACGCGCCGCGTGGTCGCGGACCGCAAGCTCATGGTCTCCTCCCTGGTGATCAACTGGGTGCTGGCCCCGGCGTTCATGTTCGTCCTCGCGTGGGTGTTCCTCGCGGACCTGCCCGAGTACCGGACCGGGCTGATCATCGTGGGCCTGGCCCGCTGCATCGCCATGGTGATGATCTGGAACGACCTGGCCTGCGGGGACCGCGAGTCCGCCGCGGTGCTGGTGGCGATCAACTCCGTGTTCCAGGTGTTCGCGTTCGGCGCCCTGGGCTGGTTCTACCTGCAGCTGCTGCCGTCCTGGCTGGGCCTGCCCACCACCAGCGCCGACTTCTCCTTCTGGGCCATCACCGCCTCCGTGCTGATCTTCCTGGGCATCCCGCTCGTCGCGGGATACCTCACCCGCACCCTCGGCGAAAAGGCCAAGGGCCGCGACTGGTACGAGGACAGGTTCCTGCCCAAGCTCGGCCCGTGGGCCCTCTACGGGCTGCTGTTCACCATCACCCTGCTCTTCGCCCTGCAGGGCGGGAACATCACCGCGAGGCCGCTGGACGTCGCCCGGATCGCGCTGCCGCTGATGGTCTACTTCGTCGTCGTGTTCGCCGCCGGCATGCTGATCGGCAAGTGGCTGGACCTGGGCTACGCGAAGACCACCACGCTGGCGTTCACCGCCGCGGGCAACAACTTCGAGCTCGCCATCGCCGTGGCGATCGGCACCTTCGGCGTCACCTCCGGCCAGGCCCTCGCCGGCGTCGTGGGACCGCTGATCGAGGTCCCGGCCCTGGTCGCCCTCGTCTACGTGGCGCTGTGGGCGCGCAAGCGCTTCTTCGCCCCCGCACCCCTTTCCGCCTGAGCCCCGCAACCATCCTGGAGAACACCATGAGCACCGAAACCAAGAAGCCCTCCGTCCTGTTCGTCTGCGTCCACAACGCCGGCCGCTCCCAGATGGCCGCCGCGTTCCTCACCACCCTCTCCGCAGGCGCGGTCGAGGTCCGCTCCGCCGGGTCCCAGCCCGCGGACAAGGTCAACCCGGCCGCCGTGGAGGCCATGGCCGAGCTGGGCATCGACATGTCCGCCGAAATCCCTAAGGTCCTCACCACCGAGGCCGTGAAGGAATCCGACGTCGTGATCACCATGGGCTGCGGCGACGAGTGCCCGTTCTTCCCCGGCAAGCGCTACGAGGACTGGGTCCTGGAGGACCCCGCCGGGCAGGGCGTGGACGCCGTCCGCCCCATCCGCGACGAGATCAAGACCCGCATCGAGGCCCTCATCGCCTCGCTGACCCCCGCCGCCAAGTAGCGGCCCCGCACCGAGCAGCAGGAGAAACCCGTGAGCACCGAACAGTTGATCATCATCGGGTCCGGCCCCGCCGGCTACACCGCGGCCATCTACGCCGCCCGCGCCGGCCTGGCACCCCTGGTCCTCGCCGGGTCCGTCACCGCGGGCGGGGCCCTGATGAACACCACCGAGGTGGAGAACTTCCCCGGCTTCCCCGCCGGCGTCCAGGGACCCGAACTCATGGACGGGCTCCAGGAACAGGCCGAGAAGTTCGGCGCGCGGGTCGTGTTCGACGACGTCACCGAGGTCCGGCTCGACGGGCACCTCAAGCTCGTCGTGACCGGCGCGGGCACCGTCCACGAGGCGCCCGCGGTCATCCTCGCCACCGGCTCCGCCTACAAGGAGCTCGGCCTGCCCGAGGAGAAGAGGTTCAGCGGCCACGGCCTGTCCTGGTGCGCGACCTGCGACGGGTTCTTCTTCCGCGACCAGGACATCGTCGTCGTCGGCGGCGGGGACTCCGCGATGGAGGAGGCGACGTTCCTGACCCGCTTCGCGGCCTCCGTGACCGTCGTGGTCCGCAAGGGCGAGCTGCGGGCCTCGCGGATCATGGCCCAGCGCGCCAAGGGCAACCCGAAGATCAGCTTCGCGTGGAACTCCGCGGTCACCGGGATCCACGGCGACACGAAGGTCACCGGCGTCACACTCACCGACACCCGGACCGGGGACACCCGCGAGCAGGCCGCCACCGGCCTCTTCGTCGCGATCGGCCACCTCCCGCGCACCGGACTGGTCGCCGGGCAGGTCGACCTCGACGCCGAGGGCTATATCAAGGTCGACGCGCCCACCACGGTCACCAACCTCTCCGGCGTGTTCGCGTGCGGGGACGCCGTGGACCACCGGTACCGCCAGGCCATCACCGCCGCCGGCACCGGCTGCGCCGCCGCCCTGGACGCCGAGCGCTACCTCGCCGCGCTCCAGGACGCGGACAGCATCGCCACCGCGCTGGTGGAAGAACCCACCCACGCCTAACGGACCACGGAGGGGAGGGGGTGAGGACCATGCGCACCGGATGCTGCGGAAACGGCTGCTGCGACGAGGACCAGGGCTGCTGCTAGGCGGCCCCGCCCGCCGGCCCCGCACGAGGGCCGGCGGGCCCCTCCCCAAACCACCACCGACCACGGACGAAACAGAGGACCCCATGGACACACCGAACACCCTTCCCGTCGCCGTGATCGGCGCCGGCCCCGTGGGCCTGGCCGCCGCGGCCCACCTGCTCGAACGCGGCCTGGAACCCGTGATCTTCGAAGCCGGTCCCAGCGCGGGTGCCGCCATCGGGCAGTGGCGGCACATCCGGCTCTTCTCGCCCTGGCGGTACAACACCGACGCCGCCGCCGTCCGCTTGTTGGAGGCCGCCGGCTGGGAACACCCCCGGCCCACCGCCCTGCCATACGGCGGCGAACTCCTCGAGAACTACCTGGCCCCGCTGGCCGCGCTCCCGGCCATCGCCCCCCGCCTGCACACCGGGGCCCGCGTCGCCGCCGTCACCCGGGCCGGCATGGACAAGACCCACACCCGCGACCGCGACAGCACCCCCTTCGTCGTCCGCGTCGACCACCGGGACGGGGAAACCCGGGACCACACCGTGGCCGCCGTCATCGACGCGTCCGGCACCTGGGATACCCGCAACCCGCTGGGCACCTCGGGCCTGCCCGCCCTGGGCGAGGACGCCGCCGCGTCCCGGATCTCCGCCCCGCTGCCCGACGTCGTCGGCCGGGACCGGGACTCGTTCGCCGACAAGCGCGTCCTGGTCGTGGGCGCCGGGCACTCGGCCGCCAACACCCTCATCGGGCTCGCGGACCTCGCCAAGGGCGCCCCGGACACCCGGATCCTCTGGGCCGTCCGCGGACCCGACGCGGAGAAGGTCTTCGGCGGCGGCGACGCCGACGGGCTGCCCGCCCGCGGGCAGCTCGGCTCCCGGCTCCGCCGCCTCGTGGAGGCCGGCAGCATCGAGCTGCACACCGGCTTCGGCATCGCCTCGCTGACCCCCACGGACGCCGGCGTGGCCGTCGCGGCCGTGGACGGGCGCGTCCTGGACGCCGACACCGTCGTGCCCTGCACCGGGTTTCGCCCGGACCTGGACATCCTGCGCGAGCTCCGGCTCGAACTGGACCCCGCCGTCGAGGCCCCCCGGGAGCTCGGCCCGCTGATCGACCCCGAGTTTCACTCCTGCGGCACCGTCGCCCCGCACGGCGCGAAGCTGCTGGCCCACCCGGACCGCGACTTCTACATCGTGGGCATGAAGTCCTACGGCCGGGCCCCGACGTTCCTGCTGGCCACCGGCTACGAGCAGGTCCGCTCCGTCGCCGCGGCCCTCGCCGGGGACCGCGCGGCCGCGGACACGGTCCACCTCGAGCTCCCCGAGACCGGGGTCTGCTCCTCCGATTCCGGCACCAGCTGCGACACCCCCGCCGCCGCGGCGGCCGCGGCCGAGCCCGCGGAGGCCGGATGCTGCGCCGCGCCGGAACCGGTGCTGGTCGGCTTCCCCACCGGACTCGCGCACGGCCGCTCCGGCGCCACCGCCTAACCCACCCGCACCGACCAGCACAGGAGCGAGACCATGACCGAACACCGCGACACCTCACAGGGGCTGCAGGACAACACCGAGCTCCTGCACCGGATCAGCCACCGCCTCGCCGACAGGTTCGCCGGGGTCTTCGCCGCCGAAACCGTCGAGCGCTACGTCTTCGAGTCCTACACCGCCCTCGCCCGCACCGCGAAGGTCACCACCTACCTGCCCGCGACCACCGAGCACTTCGCCGCCGACCGGCTCAACGCCCTCGCCAAGTCCAAGGGCACCAGCGTGTCCGAGGTGCCCGAGGTGCTGTTCGTCTGCGTGCAGAACGCCGGACGCTCCCAGATGGCCGCGGCCCTGCTCACCGTTGAGACCAAGGGCAGGATCCGGGTCCGGTCCGCCGGCTCCCAGCCCGCGGCCGAACTCGAACAGGCCGTCGTGGCCGTGATGGCCGAAATGGGGGTGGACCTGACCAAGGAGTATCCGAAGCCGCTCACCGACGACGTCGTGCGCGCCTCCGACGTGGTCGTCACCATGGGGTGCGGGGACTCCTGCCCGATCTACCCGGGGAAACGCTACGAGGACTGGGAACTCACCGACCCCGCCAAACAGTCCCTGGACACCGTCCGGGACATCCGCGACCAGATCCACGCCCGGGTCAAGACCCTCGCCGCCTCCCTCCTCACGAAGGAAACCACCCAGCCATGACCCACCAACCGACCACCGAACCCGGAGGCCCGAAGGCCCCGTCCGTCCTGTTCGTATGCAGCAAGAACGGCGGCAAGTCCCAACTCGCCGCCGGACTGATGAACCAGCTCGCGGCCGGGACCGTCACCGTGCACTCCGCCGGCACCAAGCCAGGCAGCTCGCTGAACTCCCAGTCCGTCGAATCCCTGGCCGAGCTAGGCATCGACATCGCCGGCGAACACCCCAAGCCCGTCACCGACGACGTCCTCGACACCGTCGACGCGGTCATCGTCCTGGGCACCGAGGCGAAGCTCGAGCCCCGCCCCGGCACCCGGTTCGAGGTCTGGGACACGGACGAGCCCTCCGAACGCGGCATCGAGGGCATGGAACGCATGCGCATGGTCCGCGACGACATCAAGGCCCGCGTCGAGAAGCTGTATAAGGAACTGACCGGCAACTAAACGCATCTCTGGCCGCTTCCCGACAGTTTTGTCGAAATGTCCGCTATTATCGGGATATGACGATTGGTAATGAGGCCTCGGACGGCTGCGGGCGGCTGGACCCGGCTGCAGCGCTATTCCATTCCCTAGGAGACCCGGCCCGCCTGGCCATAGTGAAGCGAATGGCCCGGGGGGAGGTCAGGGTCGGCGAACTAACCGGCGAATTGGGACTGGCCCAGTCGACGGTGTCGGCCCACGTGGCCTGCCTGCGCGACTGCGGACTCGTGGAGGGCCGGGCGCAGGGACGCAGCGTCTACTACTCGTTGTCCCGGCCAGAGCTGATGGACATGCTGGCACAGGCCGAAATCCTGCTGGCCGCGACCGGCAACGCGGTGGACCTGTGCCCCATCTACGGCACCGCCGCCCGCGTCGACGGAACCGCGGCGGAGGGCATCCGATGAGCGACGCCTGCGGCTGCGGCGACGGGACGACAACCACGGACGAATTGGGCGATGAGGAGGCGCAGGGCTTCTGGCAGGTCACCGAGATCCGGGCCGCCGTCGTGTCCGGCGCGCTGCTGCTGGCAGCCTGGATCGCTTCCCTCGCGGGCGGGCCGGAATGGCTGACCCTGCCGCTGGAGATCGCCGCGCTGCTGATCGCTGCCTGGACCTTTGTTCCGTCCACGCTGCGCCGCCTGGCCAAGGGCCAGATCGGTGTGGGCACCCTGATGACCATCGCCGCGGTGGGGGCCGTCGCCCTCGGACAGTTCGAGGAGGCGGCCATGCTCGCCTTCCTCTACGCCATTTCCGAAGGCCTCGAGGAATACTCGCTGGCCAAGACCCGGCGGGGCCTCCGCGCCCTGCTGGACCTCGTCCCGGCCGAGGCCACCGTGCTGCGCAACGGCACCCAGGTGGCCGTCTCCCCGGCGGACCTCGTCCCCGGTGACCGGATGGTCGTGCGCCCGGGGGAGCGGCTCGCCACGGACGGCCGGATCGTCACCGGACGCACCTCCCTGGACACTTCCGCGCTAACCGGCGAGTCCGTGCCGGTCGAAGCCGGCCCCGGCACCGAGGTGTGGGCCGGTTCCATCAACGGCACCGGACCGCTCGAGGTCGAGGTCACCAGCACCGCGGAGAACAACTCCCTGGTCCGCATCGTGCACATCGTCGAGGCCGAGCAGTCCCGGAAGGGCCCCGGCCAGCGCCTGGCCGACAACATCGCCAAACGCCTCGTCCCCTGCATCCTCATCGCCGCGGCGCTGATCATCGCCTTCGGGTTCATCGTCGGCGAACCCGCGCTGTGGTTTGAACGCGCCCTGGTGGTGCTGGTCGCCGCGTCGCCCTGCGCGCTGGCGATCTCCGTGCCCGTCACCGTCGTGGCCTCCGTCGGTGCGGCCAGCCGCATCGGCGTGCTGATCAAGGGCGGCGGCGCGCTGGAGACCCTGGGCAGGATCCGCACCATCGCCCTGGACAAGACCGGCACCCTCACCTGCAACCGGCCCGCCGTCGTCGACGTCGCGACCGCCGGCCCGGCGACCCGGGACGACGTTCTAGCGCTGGCCGCCGGACTCGAGGCGCGCAGCGAGCACCCGCTCGCCCGCGCCATCCTCGCCGCGACCCCGCACCGAGCGGACGTCACCGACGTCGACACGATCCCGGGGGCCGGCCTAGAGGGCCGGCTGGGGGGCCGGAGGCTGCGCCTGGGCCGCCCGGGCTGGATCGAGCCCGCCGAACTGGCCGCCGGCGTGGAACGCATGCAGCGCTCCGGCGCGACGGCGGTCCTGATCGAACACGACGGCCAGCTGGTCGGCGCCGTGGCGGTCCGCGACGAGCTGCGCCCCGAGGCCCGCGAAGTCATCGCCCGGCTCACCCGCTCCGGCTACACGACCGCGATGCTCACCGGCGACAACACCATCACCGCCGAAGCCCTCGGCAAGGAGGCCGGCATCGCCGAGGTCCACGCAGACCTGCGCCCCGAGGACAAGGCCGACATCATCCGCCGACTCAAGAGCGAGCGGCCCACGGCGATGGTTGGCGACGGCGTCAACGACGCACCCGCCCTCGCCACCGCCGACACCGGCATCGCCATGGGCGCGATGGGCACAGACGTCGCCATCGAAACCGCCGACGTCGCCCTCATGGGTGAGGACCTGAACCACCTGCCCGAGGTGCTGGACCATGCCCGGCGGACCCGGCGCATCATGCTGCAGAACGTGGGCCTGTCTCTGCTGCTGATTGCGGCCCTGATCCCGCTGGCCCTCTTCGGGGTCCTCGGCCTGGCCGCGGTCGTCCTCATCCACGAACTCGCCGAGATCGTCGTCATCGCCAACGGCGTGCGCGCCGGGCGGATTCCCCGGAACAACCAGCTGGCCGCCCGGCAGGCGGGCCCCGTCCTGGAACCCGCGTCCTGAGGCCCCGTCCTGGGGACGGTCCGGGGCCCCGCGCCCTCCGGCACGGTTCCCCTGCCCCCGACCCCGCCGGACCGAACCAACGGATGCCGTCCACACTGATACACGAACAGAAGGAACATTCACCCGTGAGCTCCACCCCGCACACCCCCGCCCCGCCGGACGGAAGAACGCCAAGATCGTCGTCTGGGCGCTCCTCGCCGTCGTGGTCCTCACCGGCGTCGTCGGGTACTTCGTCACCCGCGCACTGGCAGCCCAGGAACAGCCCCCCGCCGGCACGGGCCAAGTCGTGCGCGAGAACAGCCGGGTCCTGTCCCAGGCCCCGGACGAGAAGGCCGTCCTGGTCGAGTTCCTGGACTACGAGTGCGAGGCCTGCGGCGCTGCCTACCCGTTCGTCGAGGAACTGCGCGCCAAGTACTCCGAGAACGTCACCTTCGTCCACCGGTACTTCCCGCTGCCCGGGCACCTGAACTCCATGAACGCCGCCGTGGCCGTGGAGGCGGCCGCCGGGCAGGGCGCCTACGAGCCCATGTACAAGAGGATGTTCGAGACCCAGGCGCAGTGGGGCGAGTCCGCCGACAACAGGAGCGACCTGTTCCGCACCTACGCCGAGGACCTCGGCCTGGACATGGCCGCCTACGACGCAGCCGTCGCGGACCCGGCCACCAAGGAACGGGTCGAGGCCGACGTCGCCGACGGCACCGCCCTCGGCGTGACTGGCACCCCGACGTTCTTCCTCGACGGCAAGATCGTCATGGTGCAGAACCTGGACGAGTTCGAGGCCGCCGTCGCCGCGACCACCGCGAACTGACCGCACGCCCAATCCAGGAGAGCGCCCCCATGACCACCTCGCAAATGTCCGACCGCGCCGCGGCCGGAAACCCCGAAACAGCGCTGGGCCCCCGTTTCGCCGGCCCGAGCGCCTTCGGCCTCGTCCTCCTAATGACGGGGGCCGTGGGCTGGATCGCCTCGGCCATCCTCGTCCTGGAGCGCCTGGCCCTGTACGAGAACCCGGGGCACGTAACGAGCTGCGACGTGAACCCGTGGGTGTCCTGCGGGCGGGTCATGGGGACCTGGCAGTCCGAACTGTTCGGGTTCCCCAACCCGCTGATCGGGATCGTGGCGTTCGCTGTCGTCCTCGCGACCGCGATGGCGGTCCTCTCCGGCGCCCGGCTCGGGCGCTGGTACTGGGCCGGACTGCAGGCCGGCGTCACCCTGGGCATGGTGTTCGTGGTGTGGCTGTGGAGCCAAGCCCTGTTCGAGATCTACATCCTGTGCCTGTACTGCATGGTCGTGTGGGCGGCGATGATCCCGCTGTTCATCCTGCTCACCGCCCGCAACCTCGCCCACGGCGTCATCCCCGCACCGCCGGCCGTCGCCCGGTTCGCCACCGGCTGGGCCGGCACGCTCGTCGCCACCGCCTACGTCCTGGTCGCCGGCTCCGTGTTCCTGCGTTTCCTGCCCGCCTTCACCGGCATCTAAACCCCGCACCCAGACAACCGGGCGGCTTCCGCCCCGCACCGCAAGGAGACACGAGCGATGGGCGGACACCACCACGCACCGCAGAGCCACCGGGGACGCCTCGCCATTGCCTTCGCGATCACTGCCACCATCCTGGTCGCGGAGGTTATCGGAGCGCTGATCACCGGGAGCCTGGCCCTGCTGGTTGACGCGGCGCACATGCTCACCGACGCCGGCGGCCTGCTGATGGCCCTGATCGCCGCGACGCTCGCGACGCGCCCGACCACCTCCCGGCGGACCTGGGGGTACCTGCGCGCCGAGGTCCTCGCCGCCGGCGCGCAGGCCGCGGTCCTGCTGGCCGTCGGCGTGTACGTCTTCAGTGAGGGCATCCAACGCCTCGTTTCCCCTCCGGAGATCAGCTCCAGCGGGCTGCTGTTGTTCGGCATCATCGGCCTGGTCGGCAACATCGCCTCCATGCTGGTGCTCAGCGCCGGCCGTGGCGCCAACCTCAACATGCGGGCCGCGTTCCTCGAGGTCGTCAACGACGCACTGGGATCCGTGGCGGTCATCGTCAGCGCCATCGTCATCGCCACGACCGGTTGGGAACGGGCCGACGCCCTGGCCGGCATGCTCATCTCCGTGCTCATCGTGCCGCGGACCCTGAAAATCCTCCGCGAGGCCGGCAGCATCCTGCTGGAGACCGCGCCCAAGGGACTGGATCTAGAGGACGTCCGCGCCCACATCCTCGCCCTGCCCCACGTCCGCGGCGTGCACGACCTGCACGCCTCGCTGATTGCGAGCGGCCTGCCCACCCTGAGCGCCCACGTCGTCGTCGAGGACTCCTGCTTCTCCGACGGCCACGCCCCGCAAATGCTCGACGAGCTCCAACGGTGCGTGGCGGAGCACTTCGACGTCAGCGTCGAACACTCCACGTTCCAGCTCGAACCGTCCACCCACACCGACCACGAGCACGCAACGCACGACTGAGCCGGGCGCCCGCGCAGCCTAGGGCTTCGCGGTGCGGCCCTAGATGCCTTCGGCGAGGGTCAGCGCGATGAGCACGACATTGAGCCCGACGATCAGCACGGCACTGGTCCACCCGGCGATCCGCAGGGGCATCGCGTCCACGTGGGAGCCCATCACCCGGTGCGATCCCGTGAGCCGGATCAGCGGAATCAGGGCGAAGGGAATCCCGAAGCTGAGCAGCACCTGGCTCAGGATCAGCGCGAGCGTCGGTTCGATCCCGCCGCCTAGCACCAGCAGGGCCGGGATCAGGGTGATCAGCCTCCGCAGCATCAGTGGGATGCGGACCTTGAGCAGCCCGCCCATGATCGTGGCCCCGGCGTAGCAGCCGACCGAGGTCGATGCGACCCCGGAGGCCAACAGTCCCACGCCGAAGACCACCCCCACCACCGGGCCCAGCGCGGAGACGATGGCCGCGTGGGCCCCGGCGATCGTGTCGGTTCCCTCGACCCCGCGCAGGCTCGACGCGGCCAGGAGCACCATCGAGATGTTGACCGCCCCGGCGACCGCAAGGGCGCCAATGACGTCCCACCGCGTGATGCGAATCAGCCGGGTCCGCATGTGTTCGGTGGGCGCGAATCCGTGCCGATCCCGGGCCAGGGCCGAGTGCAGGTAGATCGCGTGGGGCATCACCGTCGCGCCGAGCATGCTCGCCGCGAGCAAGACGGTGTCCACCCCGTCGAAGCGGGGGACGAGTCCGCCGAGGACGTCGCCCGGGGCGGGCAGGTTGACCATCAGCCCGGTGACGAAGCCGAACGCGATGATCGCCAGCAGCACGATCACCGCGTTCTCGAACGAGCGCTGGCTGCGGTGGGATTGCAGCATCAGCAGCAGCATCGACGCGGCCCCCACGATGAACCCGCCCGTTAGCAGCGGCAGCCCGAAGAGCAGATTCAGGGCCACTGCCCCGCCGATCACCTCGGCCATGTCCGTCGCGGCTGCCACAAGCTCGGCCTGCGCCCAGTAGAGCCTCCGGGGTGCGGTCCTCAGCCTCCTGCCCAGAAACTCGGGCAGGCTGTGCCCGGTGGCCAGCCCCAGCTTCGCCGACTGGTACTGCACCAGGACCGCCATCAGGTTCGCCACCACCAGCACCCAGACCAGCAGGAACCCGTACCGGGATCCGGCGGTCAGGTTGGCCGCGACGTTGCCCGGGTCCACGTAGGCGATAGCCGCCACGAACGCCGGACCCAGCAAGAGGAGACGGCCGGTCAGGCGGCGCCGCCGCGCGGACAGGTCCGAAGCGCGGTTCCCCTGCACGGGCGACGGCGGCACTGTCGGATTTTTAGGCACGCCTAAATCGTACATTCCGAGTGTTAGCTTTGGGAGCCCGGGACGGCCGTCTTCCGCCGTTGATGCCGCCTCCGCAGCTCCTTCCTGCTGGAGCCCGTGGCGAGAGCGGCGTCGCATGGCGATGTGAGGGCGCCGCTCCTCTTCCGGCTGCAACGTGTACACATCCCACCGAGTAGCTGGTTCGCACTGCTGTTGCCATCTACTGACATGGAGCGCTCAGCAAGCATTTGGCGGTACAACAGGACGGGGTAGGGCAGGCGAGAACTGACGGGGTTGTACCAGCCTGCGAACGGGGCTACCAACTACTCCCCGGTCGACCGCGCCGCCGATGGCTACGAGGTTTGCCTGGCCGTCGGGGGCGTCTGCACGATCCCTCCGAGCAGACGCTCGGCGTCCGCAACGTCTTCCAGCCGCATAACAGCCTCTCCACGAAGGACTTTGGTCATGCGGTCATAGCCGGATCCAGTGAGTGTCGCGTAGGCACGAATGCTGTGGCCTTGGTCCCTTAGCCGCTGGTTGATCCTAACCGCGAAGGAATGCTGCAGGCGGGCGGCCTCGACGCGTGAAATCTCGAGCTCAGTCGTGCCCGTGAGCCACTGGATCTCGGAGAGTTTTCCAAAATGTCTGCGGTCCGGTGGTGCAGCCATGTGGCGGGGGCGAAATCGGGGGTCGCTCATGGGTTGATCCTATGTCGCGGCGGGTCGGAGTGCGGCCACGGCGAATGTCTGATAGACATAAAGTATGTAGGTCTAATAGACACAAACCGGCTGTTACTCGGCTGGTCCCCCCGGCAAAAAGGCAGGACATGAAAGCAGGGAAGCAAGCCGCAACGGCAGATCCGTACCGGAATCTTGCCAACCCCAACGACCACCCTGTGATCGCCTGGACGGATGCCGCCGGGGCGGCGCGTACCTCGGTCGCGGACGCGCGATGCCTGCGGCACGGGCTGGAGACTGCCCGCAGGGCACGGCGGCCAGCGAACTATCAGCACCGCCGTAATTACGAGGGGTACTACTGGTGGGCCGGCAGTGGTGAAAGCGTCTGGTACGAGTCGATGACCGAGTACGCCGTACTCATGGAACTAGATCACAGCCAGCGTCTGGCCAAGGTGGCGGCCCAGCCGTTCTGCATACTGTTCAACGACGGTGCCCGCCACTATCCGGACTACTTTGCCCTCCATGCCTCCGGCAGCCAGGTCGTCTACGACGTGCGCCCCGCGGACCGGATCGATGAAAAAGCTGAGATGCAGTTCGCCAAGACTCGCGAAGTCTGCGAACAAATCGGTTGGGGCTACGAGGTCCTGCATGGAGCGACCGGCGTGCAGAGGCACAACCTCGAGTGGCTAGCCGGTTACCGACACCCCTACATCACCCCCGAGGCCCCGGCGCGGTCCCGGATCCTTAGGGCAGCCGAGGAGCGCCTTCCCCTCGCCACTCTGGCCGCCGGCCTCGATCCGGAGCTTCCGGCTAGGTTCATCCCAGCGATCTACCACCTGCTGTGGGCCAGGGACCTCACCTACAACCCATCCAAGCCCCTGGGCTGGAACACCCTGATCGGAAGGAGCAGCCGTGGATAGCATCCGGCTCGGAGACACCCTCAGCCTCGAGGACGGTGAATACATTCTCGAAAGCATCTCGGGGGCCAGCCTGGGCCTGCGAAACTCCCGCACCGCCGAGCGGATGGCCGTCCACGTGAGCGCTCTGCCTGCCCTGCTGACGACTCCGCCGAATTTCGGGCCCGGAGACCCCGGCCCCCGGTCCCTGGAACGGGCAGATCCGGAGGACTCCGAGCGCGCCGCAATCCTGGCGGGCCATCTGGAGGAGATGCTCTACGGGACGCCCCTGAATGGAGGTGCGCAGCGGAGTGACTACGACCCCGGGGTGGCAAGCGGGACCCTGCGGACTGAGCGAAAGGCACGCGAGCTCAACGCTCTGGGTATCAAATGCTCCGCGCGCACCCTGTCCCGGTGGGCAAGCGATTACAAGGAACGCGGCCAGGCTGCACTGGTGGACGGGCGCCAGAAACGCCGGCAGCAACCCCTGGGCCGACTCGATGAAAGGGTCAAGGAAGTAATGCTCGCCGTGATCGCACGTGAGACTGCCAAGTCCACAGGTTCGGTCGAACGACTTATCCACACGATCAAGGCGGAGATACTCGCCGCCTATCCCGGCGAGGATGTCCACGTCCCCTCAGACCGGACCCTGCGCCGCCACATCAACGTCCTCACCCGGGGCAAATACACCACGGGCAACGCCGCAAACAGGCGCACAGCCGCCAACGCACCCAAACGCATGTACAGTTCGCGCCCGGCTATCGCTCCGGGACACGAGGTGCACGTGGACTCCTCACCGTTCGACGTGCTGGTGGTGACCGGCCTCGACCAGGAGAACGGAAAGCTGAAGGTCGCACGGGCGAACCTGGTCATCATGCTGGATAAGGCCACGCAGAGCATCATCGCCACCAGCGTGAGACTGCAAGGCGTTAAGGGCGTCGACCTAGCGTTCATGCTGGCCCAGTGTCTCACCCCGCGGCTGCTGCGTCCGCAAGGGCTGGTCGCGTTCAATGAATACGAGCTGAACGACATGCCGTGGGCGAAGTTTCTCTCCGCCGAGGACGCCGCCCGGTTTGAGACCACCCGCCCGTTCATCAAGCCCCAACGCATAATGAAGGACAACGGCTCGGACTATGCCTCCGCGGTGTTCGAATCAGCCTGCACCCGGTTCGGCATCGACACCACCAGCGCGGCCGTACACACGCCCACGGACAAACCGAATGTCGAGCGCGCCTTCCACACAATCAAGACCAAGTTCGCCCAATACCTGCCCGGCTACACGGGTGGCAGCACCGACCGGCGCGGAGAACATCCCGAGAAGGAAGAGCTGCTCGACGTTTATACCCTCGCGGAACTCTTCGAACGGTGGACGGCTATTGTGTGGCAGAACATGAAACACGAGTCGCTGCGCGACCCGTTGGTGCCGTCCATCGTTCATTCTCCAAACTCGATGTACATGGCCATGTTCCCGATGACCGGATATGTGCCGCTGCCGCTCGGGCCCGAAGACTACATAGCCCTGTTGCCCACCCAGCTGCGCACCATCCAGATGGACGGAATCCAGATCGATTACCGCCGTTACGACGCTCCTGAACTACATCTGTTCCGGCTCCGCAACTCACCGGACGTGAACCGGGACGGCAAGTGGACGGTCCACTACAACCCGCACGACCCCAGCGCCGTGTGGATCCGGGACCCCGAGGGAGGCGGTTGGATCCAGTGCAACTGGATGAATCGCGACGCCTTCGCCAGGCCTTTCTCGGCCAGCATCCGCCGCAATGCCCGCGAAATCACCGCGGCCCAAGGGGTGCTAGGGGACGAGGCTAGCACCCGGGCGGCGATCGAGCTGATCGGGCAAACCACTTCGGCGCGCAAGCGCCATGCCGCAGCCGAAGCCCGACGGCAGGCCGCGCGGAATCTGGCTGTCCTGGCCGGTGCAAACTTGCCGCTTCCGGCCGCTACGCCCGCCATCGAGGCCATCAAAATCCGCGACGCCGCGAATGCTGTCCCCGAGTACGACGAAATCGAAATCTTCGACCCAATGAAGGGGCTGGCCAATTGATCTTTAGCCAGGCAGAGACCCCGTCTCTGGACCGTCATGAAGACCTCAATAGGCTCCTGTCACATCAGCCCGCCCGGCCCCAACCTCACACGCTCGAGCAGTATCAGGCTCTGGCCGAGAACGAGCGCCGGGCGTTCGATACGGAGCGGCTGGATTACCTGGGCGGCGGCCTGACGGTCGCCACGCCTCAGGTGCAGAGACTCATCAAGAGCGTGCGGCTGGCCATCCTCGGAAACCGTGGCCGCGCCTCCGGCCGGACTGGGGTGATGGTGTCCGGGAAGTCTGAATCGCACCGGGTTTGATGGAGGCATCGATGACCCGGAAGGATTGAATTCATGCCAGCCCAGAGGAAGTACCCGGAGGAACTGCGTGAGCGCGCCACGAGGATGGCGATCGATGCGCGGAAGGACCCAGCAACCCGGAGCGGGGCCTACCGCAGGATCGGCGAGCAGCTCGGGGTCAACCCCGAGGCACTGCGCACCTGGGTGGCGCGGGCCGAGGTCGATGGTGGAGTGCGGCCGGGAACCACCACCACGGACGCGGCCAGGTTGGCCGAGCTCGAGCGCGAGGTGCGTGAGCTACGGCGGGCGAACACGATCCTGCGGCAGGCCTCGGCTTTCTTCGCGGCGGAGCTCGACCGCCCGTCGAGGTGATGTGTTCCTTCATCGAGGAGCACCGCGGCGAGCACGGGGTCGAG
>NZ_JBNWUK010000027.1:1107-21352 GCF_050563205.1 Zafaria sp. Z1313 | reverse complement strand
CTCGACCCCGTGCTCGCCGCGGTGCTCCTCGATGAAGGAACACATCACCTCGACGGGCGGTCGAGCTCCGCCGCGAAGAAAGCCGAGGCCTGCCGCAGGATCGTGTTCGCCCGCCGTAGCTCACGCACCTCGCGCTCGAGCTCGGCCAACCTGGCCGCGTCCGTGGTGGTGGTTCCCGGCCGCACTCCACCATCGACCTCGGCCCGCGCCACCCAGGTGCGCAGTGCCTCGGGGTTGACCCCGAGCTGCTCGCCGATCCTGCGGTAGGCCCCGCTCCGGGTTGCTGGGTCCTTCCGCGCATCGATCGCCATCCTCGTGGCGCGCTCACGCAGTTCCTCCGGGTACTTCCTCTGGGCTGGCATGAATTCAATCCTTCCGGGTCATCGATGCCTCCATCAAACCCGGTGCGATTCAGTTTGCCTTGAAGGTTTGATGAAGATTCCCCGGTCTGGTGTCTTGGGTCGCTCTCCGGGCCGTGAGCCGGGGGAAACTGAACACATGAACTTTGGCACGGGCTCGTCCACCGGGCGGGTATTGGTCGTCGATGACGAAAAGCCCCTGGCACGCATGGTCGCCACCTACCTGGAGCGGGCCGGCTACGAGGTCACCACCACCCACACCGGACCCGATGCGGTACAGGCCGCCCGCACGCATGATCCCGACGTGATAGTCCTGGACCTGGGCCTGCCCGGACTGGACGGGATCGAGGTGTGCCGGCGCGTGCGGGCCTTTTCCGAGTGCTACGTGCTGATGCTCACCGCCCGGGGCAATGAACCGGACCGGCTGCAAGGGCTGGCAGTGGGCGCCGATGACTACATCACCAAACCCTTCAGTGTCCGGGAACTGGTCGCCCGGGTGGGGGCGGTCATGCGGCGGCCCCGCACGACGGCAACCGTCCCAGAACCGGCACGGGCCTTCGGGCCGCTGGTGATTGACCTGGTCGCCCACGAAGCCCACGTGGACGGGAAGCCGGTAGGGCTGACGCGCACGGAGTTCGACCTGCTGGCGGCCCTGTCGGGACGTCCCTATCAAGTGTTCTCCCGGCGTCAGCTGATCGATATCGTCTGGGGTCCGGGGTGGGTGGGGGATGAACGACTCGTGGATGTACACATCGGCAACCTGCGCCGCAAACTCGACGAAAACCCCGGGCGCTATGTCGACACGGTCCGCGGGGTTGGCTACCGGATGGCAGAACAGTGACCGGCCAGCGACGTTACCGCGGCCTGGCGGCCCGGTTCTTCCTGGCCCAGTTGCTGGTGGTGGCGGTCAGCATCCTGGCCGCGGTGGCGGTGGCCTCCCTGGCCGGCCCCCCGCTGTTCCACGAGCATTTGGAACAGGCCGGGGCCGGGCATGATGCGACCCAGATGCTGCACGTGGAGCAGGCCTACCGAGACACCAACTTCTGGACCCTGGGCGTGGCCTTGGCCACCGCCCTAGTCTGCTGCCTGGTGTTGACCTGGTATGTCGCCCGCCGGATCCAGAACCCCATCCATGCCCTGACCCAAGCGGCGACGGCTATGGCGCGCGGCAAGTACGACACCCGGGTCCCGGCCATGGGGGCAGGGACCGAGGTGGAGGACCTGGCCGCCTCGTTCAACACCATGGCCGAGCGGCTCGAACGCACCGAGGACACCCGCCGTCGGATGCTCTCGGACTTGGCCCACGAGATGCGCACTCCCATCTCCGTGCTCACCGTCTACCTCGAAGCCCTGCAGGATGGAGTCTCACGCTGGGGCGAAGCCACCGGCGAGCTCATGGACGAACAGCTGGCCCGCCTCACCCGGCTGGTGGAAGACATCCACGACGTCTCCCGGGCGGAGGAAGGACGGATCGAGCTCGATCGCACCATCGAATCGGCGGGCGAGTTACTGCAGGCCGCCGCCGAAGCCCATCGGGACACCTATGCCGCCAAGGGCGTGGCCTTGATCCTGAATCCGAGCCAGGACATCGCGACCGTGGAGGTCGACCGCCAACGCATGGGTCAGGTGTTGGGCAACCTGCTCACCAACGCCTTGCGCCACACCCCCGCAGGTGGCCAGGTAACCCTGGACGCTCGGCAGAGTGCAGGAGGGATCACGCTCAGCGTCAGCGACACCGGCGAGGGCATCCTCCCTGAACACCTGCCGCACATCTTCGAGCGGTTCTACCGCGGGGACACCGCCCGGGACCGGGACCACGGCGGGTCCGGGGTCGGCCTGGCCATCTCCCGGGCCCTGGTCCAAGCCCATGGAGGGTCACTGACCGCCAGCTCCGCAGGTTCGGACGCCGGGGCGACGTTCACCGTCCACCTGCCTGCCCAAGGCGACGGAAACCACTCCACCACATCTTGATTGATACCCTACAGGGGTATATACCGGGAGGAGGGCGCAGTCCCACCGCCCACATCCGACGAAGGAGCCCATCATGACCGAACCGATGTCCAGCCCCCTGCCGATGGCCTCCGGCGGCTGCTCGTGCTGCATCCCGGACGCCGCCCCTACTCCGGGCTCCGACGCCGCGGAGACGTCTTTCCCTGCCGCTTCCGGGACCTCCGCCACGTATCGGGTGGAGGGGATGACCTGTGGGCACTGCGTCGGAACCATCGCCGGAGCGGTGAGCGCCCTGCACGGGGTGGACGACGTCAGGGTTGACTTGGTGGCCAGCGGCATTTCCCCCGTCACCGTTACCGGCGCCGCCTCCTCAAACACCGTGCGGGCGGCCATCGAAGAGGCCGGCTACCGCGTCCTGACGTCCTGATCACTTGGCCCACCGCCTTGGCCCGTAGGGGGCCAATGGGAAGGAAATATCATGAGCAACTCGCACCACCACGGCGACCACCATGCCGGGCATGACCAGCACGCGGATGAAGACACGCACGGGCAAGCTATGCCCCAGGGACACGCCCACTCCGCGGTGGATGAAGACCATGCGGTTCACGACCACGGGGAGCATGCCGGACACTCGGTGGCGATGTTCAAGAACCGGTTCTGGCTCTCACTGGTCCTGTCGATCCCGGTGGTGGTCTTCAGCCACATGGTCGCCGACCTGCTCGGTTACCGGGTTCCGGAGTTTCCGGGCTCATCGTGGATCGCCCCGGTGCTGGGTACCGTGATCTACTTCTACGGCGGTATGCCCTTCCTCAAGGGCGGGATCACGGAGCTGCGCACCCGCCAGCCCGGGATGATGCTGCTGATCGCGATGGCCATCACGGTGGCCTTCGTGGCCTCCTGGATCACGTCCCTGGGTCTCGGCGGATTCATGCTGGACTTCTGGTGGGAGCTGGCCCTGCTGGTGGTCATCATGCTGCTGGGCCACTGGATGGAGATGCGCGCCCTTGGCGCGGCCTCCTCCGCCCTGGACGCTCTGGCCGCCCTGTTACCGGACGAGGCTGAGAAGGTCACCGAGGACGGCACTACCGTCACCGTTGCGATCGGTGAGCTGGCGGTCGGGGACACAGTCCTGGTCCGCTCCGGGGCTCGCGTGCCCGCCGACGGGACCCTGACCGAGGGCACGGCCGAGTTCGACGAGTCCATGATCACTGGCGAATCCCGGTCCGTGGCCCGCACCGTGGGCGAAACGGTGGTGGCCGGGACCGTGGCCACCGACAACACCGTGCGGGTACGCATCGAGGCGACCGGGACTGACACCGCCCTGGCGGGCATCCAACGGATGGTCGCCGACGCCCAAGAATCCTCTTCGCGAGCCCAGGCCCTGGCCGATCGGGCCGCCGCGCTGCTGTTCTGGTTCGCCCTGGCCGCGGCCATCATCACCGCCGTCGTCTGGGTGGCCATCGGCCGGCCGGACGACGGCGTCACTCGCACCGTCACCGTGCTGGTGATCGCCTGCCCGCACGCCCTGGGCCTGGCGATCCCGCTGGTGATCGCGATTTCCACCGAACGCGCCGCCAAGGCTGGGGTGCTGATCAAGGACCGGTTGGCTCTGGAACGGATGCGCACGATCGATGTGGTCTTGTTCGACAAGACCGGCACCCTGACCGAAGGCGCGCACGTTCTCACCGGAACCGCACCGGCCCCGGGAACCTCCGAGGCGCAGCTGCTGGCTTACGCGGCCGCTGCCGAGGCCGACAGCGAGCACCCCGTGGCCCGCGCCATCATCACCGCTGCCAACGACCACGCCGAAGCCGCCGGACTGGGCCTGCGCGGCACCGGGTTCCAGTCCGCCACCGGCCGCGGGGTGAAAGCGACCGTGGGCGGATCGGAGGTCCTCGTGGGCGGGCCGAATATGCTCCGCGAACTCGCCCTGGACACCCCCGAGTCCCTCGCCGCTGACACCCGAGCCTGGACCGACCGGGGTGCCGGAGTGCTGCACGTGGTCCGTGACGGTGTCGTCATCGGAGCGGTGGCCGTAGAGGACAAGGTCCGTCCCGAGTCCCGGGCCGCCGTGGCCGCTCTGCACGAACGTGGGGTCAAGGTCGCCATGATCACCGGCGACGCCCGGCAGGTCGCCGAGGCCGTGGGCCGGGACTTGGGCATCGACGAGGTCTTCGCAGAGGTGCTGCCGAAGGACAAGGACTCCAAGGTCACCGAGTTGCAGTCCCGCGGGCTGCGCGTGGCTATGGTCGGCGATGGCGTCAACGACGCCCCCGCCCTGGCCCGCGCTGAGGTTGGCATCGCGATCGGTGCCGGCACCGACGTGGCCATGGAATCGGCCGGCGTCGTGCTGGCCGGCAATGATCCACGCGCCGTGTTGTCGATGATCGAGCTCTCGAGGGCCAGCTACGCCAAGATGATCCAGAACCTGGTTTGGGCCACCGGCTACAACCTGGTCTCCGTACCCCTGGCCGCCGGCGTGCTCGCCCCCATCGGCTTCGTGCTCTCCCCCGCGGTGGGCGCGATCCTGATGTCCGCCTCCACCATCGTGGTCGCCCTCAACGCCCAACTGCTACGTCGGATCGACCTGGATCCTGCCCGACTGGCCCCGGCCAGCGGCCCGCAACGGCACACCACACCCCAGCCCGCGACCGCCACCAGCTGACCGCGGGCCCGGACCCCCTATCGAAACTCCCATCGGAAGGAACCCTGATGAAACGCAACACCACCACCCTGGCCGCCCTGACCCTGGCCTCCGCCCTGACGCTGACTGCGTGCGGCACCGGCGCCGAAGACAACGGCGCCGGTTCCGAGTCCACCCCGGCCACCAGCTCGGCTGCTGCCACCTCCGCGGCCACGGATACCGCTGCCCCGTCCGCCACGGCCACCGGCTCGGCCGAGGAGATCTCGGCCGAACACAACGACGCGGACGTGATGTTCGCCCAGATGATGCTCCCCCACCACGAGCAGGCCGTTCAGATGAGTGAGATGCTGCTGGCCAAGGACGACATCCCGGCCGAGGTCGCTGACTTCGCCCAGCAGGTCATTGATGCCCAGGGTCCGGAGATCGAGCGAATGAACGCCATGCTCGCCGCCTGGGACGCAGAGCCCATGGGGGACATGGAGGGCATGGACCACGGCGGGATGAGCGGGATGATGTCCGAGGAGGACCTGGCAGCCCTGGAAGAAGCCCAGGGCGCCGAAGCGGCCCGGCTGTACCTGGAACAGATGACAGCCCACCACGAGGGCGCCGTCGAAATGGCCCAGGACCAGGTCGACAGCGGCCAGAACCCCCAGGCCGTGGCCCTCGCCGAACAAGTCATCACCGCCCAGGAGGCCGAGATCGCCGAGATGGAGCAGATACTCGGAAACCTCTGACGGGATCCACCGCCCCCTCTTGATCGGCTCTGCCCGTGCCGCTGTTGCACTGAAAGGACCCACACGGCCCCACCCGCCCAGGCAGATGGGGCCGTGTGGGTCCTGGAGCATCGGTTGGCGTCCATCCGACCCGTGATCCTCGACAGGGCGGAGGTGCGCCCTGAGGGGAACCGTCAGCCGGTGGGGCACTGGCGTTCGGCCGGCTCCTCGTAGTCAGGCACGGACCGTGCTTGCGCCTGTTCGGGGGTCGTGGCGACCCCGTTACGCTCGATATCCTCGATCAGCCAGTCCATTTCGAAAATTTCCCGCCGCTGGGCCTCGCTGATCTCCACGGCCAGCTCGCAGACCCTGACGTCCTCGATACCGGCTCGCTCGGACCTCGTGATGGCCAGCGAGTGGTGCGGGATCATGGCGCGCATGAAGTCGCTGTCGTCCACGGTCGCCTGGCTGCGGTCCAGGACGATGCCACCGCCCAGAAGCACCGCGCTCACGAGCACCACGGCCACGTTAGCCTTTGGGTTCCGGTACATGTTCAGCATCCAGGCGAGCATGACCAGGCCCATCGCCCCCCCATGGTCAAGGCCATGAACAGCCGGCTCTCGCTCCAGCGGATGTGTCCCCACTCCCAGGAACCGGCGAACATCGTCCAATACATGACCACCATGCCGGTCAGGATCATCGCGGCGAACCGCAGATACATTTTCAGAGAGCGGCGGGGCGCGTGGTGACCCCCGTCGCGATCACCACCCTGGTCACTGCTGTGTTCTGTCTTGGGCACGTCGGGTTCTCCTTCTGCGGGGATGCTTTTGTACCGTCGCGCCAGTCAGGGCCAGCAGCACATGTTCCACGCCTGATTGCCCTGACTGGTATTCCGGCATCGGCCGGGCTGTGCTCAGCCCAGCGAGGCGAGCAGTTCGGCGCACGCCTGCTCGCAGCGCCGGCAGGCCTCGGCGCACACCTTGCAGTGCTCGTGCATCTGCGCGTGCTTCTCGCATTCGTCCGCGCAAACCTGGCAGGCGGTCCGGCAGGCCTCGAGCAGGGCACGAGTGATCTCGGCGTTGTTGCCGGTCTGGCGGGACAGCACACGGCCGGTGGCCGCGCAGATGTCGGCACAGTCCAGATTGAATCGGATGCACTGGGTCAGGTCAGCGACCATGTCCTCGGCCAGGCACGCGTCCGCGCAGGCCGTACAGGTCTGGGCACACTCGAAACAGGCCTCGATGCACTCGGCCAGCTTCTCCTGGTCGATGTTCCCCAAGTCCTTCGGGTAGGTCTCCAGCATCGAGCTCACGTGATGGGTCATGGCTTACTCCTTCATCGGTGCGGTTCGGAAGACGAACCGGCCAGAACCGGCCCGCCATGCAACCGACCGTAGACCCCCACTCGGCCCGGATGAAGGGCCCAACCTTGAAGATTCCGTGAAGATCCCTGCCGGCCACGGGCTCCGACCGGGCCGTTCGAGCGGGCGGCTAGGCCCGAAATGACGGCCTTTCCGGTCCCGGCTCAACCCTGTATCGGCTCGGAACCTCAGCATGCCGGCAAGTTGCGACCAGATAACGAATCTGTATCGTTGCATAACGTTCTGGTCACAGACCATTTCGCCAAAAGGGATGGCCGGCTAAATGCCGGATCTCGTGGCCGTGGGAGAAGTTCAGAACATGTACGCCAATGTCTACCGAGGTAACCCATGTCCTACCCCACCCGTCGTGCCCGCATCGAGGCTGAAGCCCAGACCCGCCGTTCCCACCGCCGCCGTTCCCTCACCATGGGTGCGGTAGGCCTTACCACCGTGGTGGGAGCCACGGTGGCCGGCATGGGCCCGGCCGCTGCCAACGAAGGCGCCTACTCCGCTCCCAGCGGCTCCACCGCCAATGCCTGGACCTGGGACTCCGGAACCGCAACCGAGACATCCCGCTCCTCCGGGGCTCACACGCACTCATCAACGACCAGCGGTGAGCCGGCCCAGGGCATCCAGCGGGCCTCCTACTCCACCGCTTCCTCCAGCAGCAACGGTTGGGGAGCGGCCGTGCAGTGGGCCACGGCCAAGGCTGCCGATCCGAGCGTCGGCTATGTCTGGGGCGGCAATGGCCCGACCGGCTACGACTGCTCCGGCTTCACCCAGAACGCCTTCGCGCAGGCCGGCATCGAGCTGCCCCGGAACTCCAAGGCCCAGTACGCCGCCGCCAGCCAATACGTCTCCCTGGACAACCTCCAGGTTGGTGACCTGGTCTTCTGGTCCAACAACGGCTCGGCCTCCGGGATCTATCACGTGGCCATGTACATCGGTGACGGCAAAATCGCCCACGCCCGCAATCCTCAGATGGGGGTGGCCGTGACGGATGTCGACTACAGCCCGTGGAACATGATGGGTACCGCCGCCCGCTACTGAACGGTACGCAATCAGCGTGTTCCGCAAGGCAAAGGCCTGCAGGGCCGCTCGGTGCCTGACCGCGCCTCTTCCAGCGGGCCCCGGATGGTGGGCTCGGATTAGACGCAGCGGTTCGGCGGGGCCCTTGGCGAAGGTCGTCCCGGCCACGGTGCACAAGGGCACTGAGCGAGAGGAATCAGCTTGTGCAACGCGTGTTCCCGCGTCGGCCACAGACCGCTGAGGGAGCCGGGCGGTCCTGTCCCCGGTTCTCTCACGTCGGTGGCACCTCCGCCGGTGCGGCGAACTCGTCTGGGATCGTACGTGGGCAAGACTTATCTGTGTCTCAAACGTTATATTCCCAGTTCCCGCCGTCGTGAAGGACCTCATGAAAAGCCTCGTCTTCCGGGCGGCATCTGCCCTGGCCGCAGCACTGCTGATGACATCATGCAGCGCGCCTTCCCCTGTGCCGAGCACTGCCGGGGAAGCAGACGGCACCGGCCCCGGCACTTCCGCCTCTCGCACGCCCGCCGCCCCGTCGTCGGGTGCCACCAGCCCGACGACGGAATCCGAGCCGGGACAGCAACTCCAGCAGCACGCCGTGGCCGCGGCCCATCCGGAGGCCGTCGAGGCTGGGATGGACATCCTGGCCCAGGGTGGCAATGCCGCCGACGCAGCTGTGGCCACGGCCTTCGCCGTGGCCGTGGTGGAGCCCTATGCCTCCGGGATCGGCGGCGGGGGCTCGGCGATTCTGGCCGGCCCCGGCCGCGAACCGGTCAGCTACGACTATCGCGAAGTGGTGGCCCAAGACGGCAGGATCCCGGACTCCGGCACGGGTGTCCCCGGCTTCGTGGCGGGACTCGCCGAGCTCCACGCCGAGCACGGCGACCTGGACTGGCAGGAAATACTGGAGCCAGCCATCGGCCTGGCGGGCGATGGCTTCCCCGTCTCGGAGTTCCTGGCCCAGCGGTTGCGCTCCGACTTCGGCCCCGCTTCCATTGAGGAGCTCAACCATTACCACGACGCTTCCGGCGATCCGCTAGCCGCCGGCGACCGGCTGGTCCAGCGGGATCTGGCCCAGACTATGACCACTTTGGCCCAGGAGGGACCGGAGGCCTTCTATACCGGCAGCCTGGCCGAGGAGCTGACCTCGGTGGACGGCCTGGACGCCGATTCCCTGGCCGCCTATGAGTCGGAGCAGGTCGTGCCGGTCGGCGGTGCCTTCGGGGATTACGAGGTCCTCTCGGCCGCCCCTCCGCTGCCCGGTGCGGCCTTGGTCCAGCAGTTGCAGCTCGCCGAGGCCTTGGGCATCGACGGCCACGAGCCCGGTAGTCCCGGATACGTAGACCGGCTCTCCGAGGCATGGATCGCTGCCGAGGGTTCGGTGAAGCACCTGATCGGCGACCCGGACTTCGTGGACGTCCCCGTTGATCGGCTCACGGATCCCGAAGCCAACGCCCGGATCGCCGAGCAGGTGAATCTGCTGGCGGGTGGATCCGACGCCGGTGCCTCCACGGGGCCGGACGCCCGCGAGGGCGTCGTGCCCGGCGCCGGGGACGGACTGGTGCAGGCCGGGGGTCAGCCCGTGACGGCAGGGAACACGACGCACCTGACTGTGGTGGACCAGGACGGTTTCATGGTGTCGATGACCAACACGCTCACGAGTTTCTGGGGCGGCAACGAGTCGGAGTACGTGGGCGGGTTCTTCCTCAACAACCAGCTCTCCCGGTTCGCCACGGAGGAGTCGGAGGCCAACCAGCCGGAGCCGGGGCGCAAGTCCGTGAGCTGGTCGGCCCCGAGCATGGTGCTCGACGACGAGGGCAGGCCGGTGCTCGGGCTGGGCAGCCCGGGAGGACACCAGATCCCGAACATCCTCACCGGCGTGCTGGTGGCGTGGGGCCTGCAGGGCGCCACACTGCAGGAGGCCGTGGATGCACCCCGATTCCACCTGCAGGACGGCGTGCTGGCCGTGGAGGAGGAGCCCTCCCCTGAGCTGGCCGAACTGATCGCGGCACGGGACTGGGAACTGCAGCGCACCGAACGTGATCAGGCGATCTTTGGTTCCGTGCAGGCCTTGGAGATCGACTACGAGACCGGTCAGATCACCGGTGCGAGGGACAACCGCCGGGAAGCGGACGTGGCCATCGCCGACTCCCGGACGGGAGCAGAATGACAGCCATGGGCACTGTTCCCTTTTCCTTCGACCAGCCCGACGGTGAACGGCGGATCCCGCGTCCGTCCGACGGCGGCACCGGTCAACCGGGGCGTGACGACCACGGAGCCAGCGTGGGACGCGCCGGCGACGGACGGTCCGACGGCAGAGGGCAAGGTGGACGACTGGTCGGTCTGGACGTCGCCCGGTCGATGGCAATCATCGGGATGATCGCCGTCAACGTGGGCCCCCGGGGCGTCGACGGCATCCTGGGCACGCTGTACGACCTCCCCCTGGGGCGGGCCTCCCTGCTGTTCATGCTCTTGGCCGGGGTGGGGACATCCATCATGACCCGGTCCGTGCGCGCCCCCGGCAATGCGTCCATGCCGTGGCGTACCCTCCTGTGGCGGGCGGCGCTGCTGCTGGTCGGCGGCTTGGCCCTGCAGTTGGCCGGCCACGAGGCGAGTGTGATCCTGCCCTTGTATGGGCTCCTTTTCATCGCCTGTCTGCCATTGCTGAAGGCACCCGGCTGGTTGCTGGCCGCCCTGTCCGGCGCATCCCTGGTCCTCGGCCCGCTGGTCTGGCTGGCAGTGCGGAGGGAATCTGACGCGTTCCAGGTCACGGAGCCGACCCTGCTGGACCCACCCGCTGAGATCCTGGGCGGCATCCTCTTCACGGGGTCTTACCCGCTGGTGGTGTGGGCGGCTCCCTTCCTGATAGGGATGCTGCTCGGACGGCTCGACTTGCGGAACCCGGCCCTGCACCGACGGCTGGTGTTGTGGGGTGCGGTGGCAGCCGTGGGCGCGTACCTGCTCTCGCAGCTCCTCATCCTGGTCCTGGGCGCGCCGGGCCGGACCGTGGGGCTGGACCGGCTCGTCTCGGCAACCGCCCATTCCCAGATGCCGTTGTGGCTGGTCTCCAGTTCCGGTGCCGCGCTGTTCGTGCTGGGCCTGTGCCTGATGGGGGAAAGGTTCGTGTCCCGGCACCTTTCCGTGTTGGCGGCCACCGGCCGGCTGTCCCTGACCGTCTACGTGGGACACCTAATGGCCCTGGCCGTCGTCGTCCGCCCCGGCCCGGACTCCCTGGCCGAAGGGATCCTGGTCACGGCGGTCCTGTGCACCGCGGCGGTCGCCTTCTCCTGGCTCTGGACCCGACGGTTCCAGACCGGCCCGTTGGAGATACTATTGCGCCTGCCGCCGCGGAAAACGACATCCGAACGGAACGGGTAACAAGCACCGTCCACTGCCGATAAGCGTGCTCACGATCTCCCGTACCCAGCACTGCGCTGCGTAATCGGCATGAACCGGATCCGACTGAAGCCTGATCACTCCATAGACGAACGCGGCCGTCAAGCCCAGGTCGTTTCACCTTCTTCCTGAGGTCAATGGTGTGCGTGCTGGCAATCCACACTCGACGCTTTTGTGCGTGGGTGCCAACGGCACCCACGCTGCCGATCGCGAGCCGGATGGCGATTCCGGCTTGGTCCATTTTCTTTCCCGATCGCCCTTGACAGGGATACCCCCTGCCGGTATGAATAGGACTGTACATGTACCCCCCTGGGGTATGAAGTCCAATTGGGAGAGATCATGAATACCACTGAATTTCAGGTGACCGGAATGACCTGCGGGCATTGCGAGATGTCGGTGCGCGAAGAGGTGGAGGAGGTTCCCGGCGTCGAGTCGGTCGAGGTGAGCCACCAGGACGGGACGCTCGTGGTCACCGGCGCCGAACCCGTCGATGAAACCGCGGTCATCTCTGCGGTGCAGGAGGCCGGCTACCAGGCGGTGCGGTCGGCGTGAATGCTGCCGGACGGCTGGGGGCCTACGCCGCGGGGCTGGCGGTGGTCTTCGCCGGCTCCTTCGCGGCCGGCGGAGCCCTAGTGCCGTACGAAACGGTCTCAGCCTGGAAGCAGCAGGCCGAGGAGCTACGAATGGACCAGCACCCCGCCCCCGCCGAATCGCCTGAGCCAGCCGACACGGACGACGACCACTGACCCCGGCCGATGATCAATGAGTGTGGCCGGAACCCCCGGCGATACCGGAAGAAGGATGAACCCCATGTCTGCACCCCTGGCCGCGCCTCAGGCGGGCAGTACCGACGTCGAACTGGCGATCGGCGGGATGACCTGTGCCTCCTGCGCGAACCGGATCGAGCGCAAGCTCAACAAGCTCGAGGGCGTCACCGCCACGGTGAACTACGCCACCGAGAAGGCCCGGATCAGCGCCCCGGCTGGCTACGACCCCCAGTCCCTGGTCGCCGAGGTTCAGAAGGCCGGCTACGCCGCCACACTGCCCGACACCGGCCGGCAGGACAAAGACGGGGAAGATGACCGTCCCGACGCCGAGCTGGTGTCCCTGCGGCACCGGCTGATCGGCGCCGCGGTGCTGGGCATCCCGGTCATCGCCATGGCGATGATCCCGGCCCTGCAGTTCTACTATTGGCAGTGGCTGTCACTCGCCCTGGCCGGACCAGTGATCGTCTGGGCCGGCTGGCCGTTCCACAAGGCCGCCTGGATGAACCTCCGTCAGGGCACCGCCACCATGGACACGCTGATCTCAATGGGCACCATCGCGGCGTTCCTGTGGTCTCTGTACGCCCTGTTCCTCGGCACCGCAGGGACCCCGGGGATGACCCACCCCTTCGAGCTGTCCGTGGCCCCCACCGACGGGGCCGGGAACATCTACCTCGAGGTCGCCGCCGGGGTGCTGCTGTTCATTCTGGCCGGCCGCTACTTCGAGAAGCGCTCCAAGCGCCAGGCCGGGGCCGCGTTGCGCGCGCTGCTGGACCTGGGCGCGAAGGACGTGGCCGTGCTACGCGACGGCGCCGAGGTCCGCATCCCCACCGACCAGTTGGCCGTGGGCGACGAGTTCGTGGTGCGTCCCGGGGAGAAGTTCGCCACCGACGGAGTCGTGGTCACCGGCCGCAGCGCGGTGGACGCTTCGATGCTCACCGGCGAGTCCGTGCCCATCGAGGTCGCCGAGTCCGACCCGGTCACCGGGGCAACCGTCAATACCGGCGGCCGCCTAGTGGTGCGCGCCACCCGCATCGGCTCCGACACACAGCTGGCCCAGATGGCCAGGCTGGTGGAGGACGCCCAGACCGGCAAGGCCGAGATCCAGCGGTTGGCCGACCGAATCTCCGGGGTGTTCGTGCCGATCGTGATCGCTATCGCGGTGGCCACCCTGGCTGCTTGGCTCGGCGCCGGGTTCCCGGCCGCCGCCGCGTTCACCGCCGCCGTCGCCGTGCTGATCATCGCCTGCCCCTGCGCCTTGGGCCTGGCCACCCCCACCGCCTTGCTGGTGGGCACCGGCCGCGGCGCCCAGATGGGCATCCTCATCAAGGGCCCGGAGGTGCTGGAGTCCACCCGCAAGGTGGACACGATCGTGCTGGACAAGACCGGCACCGTCACCACCGGCACGATGACCCTGCAAGGTGTCCACCCTGCCGTCGGGACCGACGAGAACGAGTTGCTGCGTCTGGCCGGCGCCGTGGAGGACGCCTCCGAGCACCCGATCGCCCAGGCCATCGCCCGCGGCTCCACCGAACGCGTCGGTGCACTGCCGGTCCCGGAGGCCTTTGCCAACCACGAAGGCCGCGGCGTGCAGGGCGTGGTCGACGGACACCTGGTCATCGTCGGTCGCGAGACCATGCTGGCCGACTGGTCGCTGACCATGCCGGCGGACCTGGCCGACACGAAGGCCCGAGCCGAGTCCGCTGGCCAGACCGCCGTCGTTGTGGCCTGGGACGGGCAGGTCCGCGGTGTGCTGGTGGTGGCAGATGCCCTCAAGGACACCAGTGCCGAGGCCATCACCCTCTTCCGCAGCCTGGGTCTGAAACCGGTCCTGCTGACCGGTGACAACCAGGCCGTGGCCCAACAAGTCGCCGCCCAGGTGGGCATCGAGGAGGTCCTGGCCGAGGTGATGCCCCAGGACAAGGTCCGCATCATCACCGAGCTGCAGGAGCGCGGGCAGGTCGTGGCCATGGTCGGTGACGGCGTCAACGACGCCGCGGCCCTGGCCCAAGCGGATCTGGGCCTGGCCATGGGCACCGGTACCGATGCGGCCATCGAAGCGGCGGACATCACCCTGGTCCGTGGGGACCTGCGCGCTGCCGCGGACGCGATCCGGTTGTCCCGCAAGACCCTGGGTACGATCAAGACCAACCTGTTCTGGGCCTTCGCCTACAACACCGCTGCGATTCCGCTGGCCGCCCTGGGCCTGCTGAACCCGATGCTCGCCGGGGCGGCCATGGCCTTCTCGTCCGTCTTCGTAGTCGGCAACAGCCTCCGGCTACGTGGTTTCACCAGCAAGGCCGGCACCACCGTGCCGACCGCCAGTCCAGCGCCGGAACCCCAGCCGGCCCACACCCTAACCACCTGAAACGTATGACGCCTGACCGAGTGGAGACCACCATGACCACCCCCGCCGAAGCGACCGAAGCCGCGCACCATGCCGGGCACCACGGATACATCTCCGACAAGGACCGGTACCTGGCCCGTCTCAAGCGCATCGAAGGACAGGCCCGCGGCATCCACCGCATGGTCGACGAGGAGGTCTACTGCATCGACATCCTCACCCAGATCAGCGCATTGACCTCTGCTGTGGAGAACGTCGCCCTCGGCCTGCTCAACGACCACCTTAAACACTGCGTCGTCAATGCCGCGCGGAACGGCGGGGTCGAAAGCGACGAGAAGATCGCCGAGGCCTCTGCCGCCATTGCCCGTCTCGTCAAGTCCTGACCACACGCGAGGGGTCCAGAGCATAGTTAAATAGTGATCCGGTTCCGCCCAAGCAGTGCCAAGCCGGATATGCCCACTCGGTTAACTCCGGAGTTGACGACGATATGCCGTCAGATCGTGCTTCATTGTTCGATCTCCGAGACATTCGTAAGAGCGGGCGGGCCTCCCAAAAACGTCAGTACAAATGAGCGCGGTAGGCCGAAATCCGAGCCGTCAGTATTCGACTGCAGCAAATAGCGACCAAATCGGTCGTTGTTGGTAGTGGTCCGCCGCTGACGCCTTCGCTCGGAGGCGCTATACCTCGTCAGAGGCCTGCCCGAAACCGACACGGCGCGGAACTCTCCTAGCCCTGGTACTGCCCCTAGCCCAAGAGCGATCAATGCCAGGAGGGGGCGGGAAGGTGGGTCCAGGTCCATTGCCTACGGGGTGAGTCGGGGCGGTTCGCGGGATCTGGGTCAAAGTCCGGGTGATGTGTGGGGCCAGTTGTGCGGCGTCTGCGGAGACGAAGCCCAGCAGGGCCGATCCGCGGTTGCGTTGCCAGGGCCGGCCGATCGTGTACAGGCCCTTGACCGGGCTGGTCCCGTCGGGGGCGTTGAGGATGCCGTTGGGGTGCAGGGCGGCCCCGGGGTCCTGATGGTCTCCGGGCTTTGGATGCTGTGGATGTATCAGCTGCAGAACCTGGCCGGCACCTTCATCACCCCGGTCTAAAACCAGAAACCCCGTCCCGCCGGCCTGGTCACTGAGGAGAGACCGGACCGATGGGACGGGGACGAGGGACCTGAGCGGTCGGTTGCGGGTCTGCTCAGAGGCCGAAGGCTCCACCGCTGACCAGGATGAAGATGCCCAGGCTGATCAGGACGATCGGGAACAGGATGTGCTCCCAGCGTTCCAGGACTTCGGCTATCGGCCGGCGGGTGGCCACGAACTTGGCCAGGCCCACCAGGGCACCGACCAGCACCAGGAACACGATGCAGTAGGCCACCACAGCTCCCGGGCCCACGCTGAGGAAGACCGGGACGTAGACGCCGATGTTGTCCCCGCCGTTGGCGAAGGTCACCCCGGCCACCGTCCATACGGCGACGTTCTTACCCTCGACCTTGGCGTCATCGTCGCCGTCCCCATGCCAGGCCTGCCAGGCCGCCCACAGTCCCAGGCCCAACGGGACGAGCCCGAAGTACGGAATGACCTCCGGGGGCAGGAACGCCCCGGCCCCCAGCGACACGAGCACGGCCGCGCCCAGGATGCCGGCGAACCCGAGGTACTGCCCGACCAGGATCCGCGCGGTGGTCCCGCGCTGGCCCGCGCCGCGGGCGAAGAACAACGAGAGCACGATGATGTCGTCGATGTTCGTGGCCAGGAAGAGGCCGATCGCCTGCAGGATCGAAGACAGGATCACACGCCCACCCCCGTGGTGCAGCAGCCGGGCACCGAGCAGTCCGGGTCCAGGCACGGGGCGTTCTCGTTGACCGCGAGGGTGGTCTCGACCAAGGCGGTCAGCGCCCGCGCTAGATGTGGATCGGCGATCTCGTACCGGGTCTGGCGTCCCTCGGGTATGGCGACCGCGATCCCGCAGTCCCGCAGGCAGGCCAGGTGGTTCGACACGTTCGAACGCGTCAGCTCCAGATCCCGGGCCAGTTCGGCCGGGTAGGCCGGTCGTTGAAGCAGGGTCATCAGTATCCGCGACCGGGTTGGGTCGGCCATGGCCCTACCCAACCGGTTCATCACATCCAAACGAGAAGTAATAGTCAGCACCCGCTGAACTATACAGTGCACAATGAACTGCGCTGGGCGGGTGCCGTGCTGAATGCTGTCGACCCCGGCAGGTGGGTCCGAGTCAAGCCCGGTGGGGTTCCTTGCATGCTCGGAACCCCACCCGCGGTCGGCCTGCGGCCGGCTGTAGACCCTGGTCCGCCGGAACGGCGGCGGGCCAGGACGCCGGCCCTGGCGGGCCGACCTCCATTTTTTTGCCTGCTGTCCTGCGGATTATGCGCCCCGGCTCCACCGGCACAAGCCCCTCCGCTGGCGCTCCGGGACCGGTTCCCCCGAAAACCTTGGGTCGGCGCTCCCTCGTTCCTCGGTCGCTTCTTTCCTCCCCAAGCTTTCCTCCGCCACCGCCCTACGGGTTGATGCCGGATCCGTCCGGGGCAGCTCACTTCGTTTCGCCAGCAGGCAAAAAATACGGGGGAACGACGAAGCGCGGGGATGGCACCGCGTACCCCCTCACCTATCCGTGGAGGAAGTCATGTCTGAAATCATCAAGGCCACCAGCGTGGTCGATCTGCTCGACTACATCACCGCCATTCTGGGCATCCGGCCCCGTCGCTCCATCGCGGTCCTGCCCATGCAGGACAACGCGCTGGGCCCCGTGCTCCGCATGGACGCGCCCCCGGCACACGTACCCGCCCGTCTGGTGGCGGAGGCGATCATGCCGCACTTCTCCCACACCATCGCCGACGGTGCCGTCCTCGTCGGCTACGACGTGGACCCCGAGGCGGTGCAGGATCTGGCCGAGGCGATCACCGGGCAGGGTCTGCCCGTGCACCAGTCCGTCGCCGTGGACGGCGACCACTACAGCACCAGTGACGGGCTGGGCGGCGAGTGGAGCGCCGGGGAATCGGTCGTCGGCCTTGAACTGGCCTACCAAGGCGCGACTCGCACCCCCGTGCCCGAGATCCCCGAGCCCGCCGGAGCGGATGCACCGGACGCGCTGGCCGAAAAAGCCCGGCTGATCCACATGGACCACGCGGCCGCGATCACTGAAGTCCGCGACCTCTGGAGCCACGTCCTGACCGGCCACCAGCCCACCGAGGCACAGGCCCTGACCTTGACCGCCGCCCTGTGCTTGGCCGAGAGCCGGGACCGCCTCATTGCCGACACCTACAGCGCCGGAGACGGCAAGGGATGGGAGCAGGTATTTATCGGCGACCCCGTGGGACCGGTGGACTGGACCCGCGTGGAGGCCGCGCAAGGCGTCCTGCGCACGCTCATCACCGGCGCGAGCGACCAGGACGCCGCGCACCTGCTGGCCACCCTCGGCCACACCCACTGGATGCAGGGCGAAGGGTCCGCCGCCGGGACGGCCATTGATCGAGCCTGCACCCTCGACCCGGAAAGCACTTACGCCCGGTTGTTGTCCCGGCTCACCACAATCCCGGGAGGGGCACCGGTCGCACGAGACCCGGAGCGCGCCCGCCGACCCCGCTCCAAGTAATCCCACCGGGCGGGGTTATCCACAAGATGGCCCCGCCCGCCAGCGGCGGACAGGCTCAGGACTCTACGCTGTGACCTGAGCACCAGGGCCCCTCGGGGCCGGTAGCCCCCCGCCCGCCCGGCGGGGATCTACCGGCACCCTCCGACCACAGGAGACCACCATGGACACCACCCTGAAACCCAGGACCTTCGCCGTACGCCCTCATGAACTACCCGCCGCCCTGGCCCTCATCTACCGCGCCGAGCTGCGCGTGGCCCGCCGGCCAGACGGCCGAGCCGCCCGCACCCGCCTGGCCCTCCGGGCCGGCGCTGCCGGGGTGGCCCTGGCCGCTACTGGCGCAGCGATGGCTCACGGCCACACCCCAGAGGCCTTTCTTGGAATCGCCACTGCGCTGCTCATCACCGTCGCGCCCTTGGCCCTCACGATCCTGCCCGGCTGGATCGCCTGGATCACCACCGACCGACGCAGCGTCACCATCACCGACCCCCACGCTGTCAGCGTCCGCACCTGGGCCCTCGACGCTCCTGCGCCGAGCATCCTCGAAAACACCCTGGCCGAACACCTCCACCATCACGCACCGGCCCAGTGGACTGCGCCCGCGGATCTCCACCGAATCACTGAACCCTGGACGCCCCTCCGATAAGCTCACCGCCGTACCCCTCCACGGGTACCTACCACCGGCCCCGGGTTTCGTCGCCCGGGGTCGGCCGTGTGACACGCCCGATGACACCGCGGCCACTCCTCGCAAGACACAGCAGCCACCACGAAAGCGCGTCCCAGACCTTCGACGAGGCGGCTCCCGCAGTCGGAAACGTCCGCAACAACGCCCCCGGAGTTCCTCGACCTCGGCGCCTAGGATCCCTCGTCGGGCAGGGCGTCCAGGGCGGCGGTGAGCTGGTCCTCGGCCGGGACCAGGCTCCGGTCGGCCGCCGGCAGCTGGTCGTAGGTGTAGGCGGAGACCGCCAGCGGTGACGTTGACCGGCCCAGCGCGTACCGGACGGTGTGGTCGTTCTTGCTGCCGCAGATCAGGATCCCCACCGTTGGCGCGTGGGCCGCGCGTTTGAGCCGGTCATCAACCAGGGCAACGTAGAAGTTCAACTTGCCGGCATACTCCGGTTGGAATTTGCCGGTCTTGAGCTCGATGACGAAGTAACGCAGCTGCTCGACGTGGAAAAACAACAGGTCGATGTAAAAGTCGTCCCCATCCACCTCGAGGTGCACCTGACGCCCCACGAACGCGAAGCCATGCCCCAGCTCCCGCAACGTCTCGGTGATCCGGTCCATCAGGGCCTGTTCCAGGTCCCGCTCGGCGACAGCTCCGGACAGGCCCAGGAACTCGAAGGAATAGGGATCCTTGGCGACCTGCTGCGCCAACTCCGAATCCGGTTCCGCCAGATGGGTGTCGAAGTTCGACGGGGCGGTGCCGGAACGCTCCAGGGACCGGTTCATGATCATGTTCATCAACACGTTCCGCGACCATCCATGCTCCACGGCCGCAGCGGCATACCGGTCCCGCGCCGACGCGGTGTCGAGCTTGTCTAGCAAGACCCGAACGTGGCCCCACGGCAAATGTCCCACAGCCTGTGGGACATTCGGGTCCCAGTCCGGCCATGCCGCAGCGTAGGCGCGCATGTAAAACAAATTGCTCCGGGAAAAGCCCGTCATCTGGGGGAACTCGGCGCGCAGGTCCTGTGCCAGCCGACCGATGACACCGCTACCCCAGCCCTGGTGTTGCTGCCGGGCCAGGATGTCACGCCCGATCCTCCAGTAGAGCCCGAGCAAGTCCGTGTTGACCCGGCGCAGCGTCTGCAGCCGTGCTCCCCGGACATGCTCCTTCAGCTCACCCAGAAAGGCCGGGTAGTCATCGGGCAGGGCGAGATCAGCGGGTTTGGACACGGACCGCATCCTATCGGGGGGACCCCACGTTCGTGAGAAACGAGTATTCTCATAAGGCTGAGTTACAAGCTGTAAGGGGTCTGTCAGATTAACGGTGGATCTGGCCTGGCGCATTGTCAGTTGATTCGGCCTTCGAAGGTGATAGCGAAGGCGTTGAGCGCGGGCTTCCACCTCGTGACCCACCGTGCCCGACCTC
>NZ_JBNWUK010000027.1:0-1097 GCF_050563205.1 Zafaria sp. Z1313 | reverse complement strand
GCCCCGTCGGGTCAAGCGACCGGGTCACGAGATACAGGCATTTCAGCGCGGCAGCGTCGTTGGGGAAGTGCCCGCGGGCACGGACGGCGCGCCGGTAGCGGGCGTTGAGCGACTCGATCGCGTTCGTGGAGCAGATGATGCGGCGGATCTCGACGTCGTAGTCCAGAAACGGGATGAATTCCGCCCATGCGTTCTCCCAGAGCTGCCGGATCGCGGGATACATGGTGCACCACTTCTCGGCGAACTCCTCGAACCTGGCCCTCGCGACAGCTTCGTTGACGGCGGTATAGACCGGCTTGAGGTCGCGGGCGATCTGGTCCCAGTACTTCCGCGACGCGTATTTGAACGTGTTGCGGATCAGGTGGATGATGCATGTCTGCACCGTCGTCAGCTCCCACGTCGTGTTGATCGCGTCCGGGAGGCCTTTCAGCCCGTCGCAGACGACGATGCAGACGTCCTCGACGCCGCGGTTCTTGATCTCGGTGAGCACGCCGAGCCAGAACTTCGCGCCCTCACCACCGTCGCCGGCCCAGATCCCGAGGATGTCGCGTTCCCCGCCCGTGGTGACGCCGACGGCGACGTAGAACGGTTTGTTGCGCACCTGCCCGTCCCGCACCTTCACGACGATCGCGTCGATGAACACCACCGGGTAGACGCGGTCCAACGGACGGTTCTGCCACTCGGTCATCTCCTCGATCACCTTGTCGGTGATCTTCGAGATCGTGTCCTTCGAGACGCTGGCTCCGTAGACATCGTCGAAGTGCGCCGCGACCTCACCGGTCGTGAGCCCGCGCGCGGTCAATGACAGCACGATCTCGTCGATCCCGTCCAGCCGACGCTGCCGCTTGCGCACGATCCTCGGCTGGAACGACCCCTCACGATCCCGGGGAACGTCGATCTGCACTGCACCGACCTCGGTCATCACGGTCTTCGCCCGCGTCCCGTTACGGGCATTCTCGCCGGTGCTGGGCTGGTGCTTGTCATAACCGAGGTGCTCGGTCATCTCGACCTCGAGCGCAGTCTCCAGCACCCGCTTCGTTAGCCCGGCGAGCAGCCCGTCCGGGCCGACCAGGCTGACGCCCTTCTCCTTCGCTTCC
>NZ_JBNWUK010000026.1:0-21395 GCF_050563205.1 Zafaria sp. Z1313 | reverse complement strand
GAGGGTGTTTCATAGAGTGTGTAAGGGTCCGGTCTCTAACTGGGGTGTGACCTGTGGTTTCACCCCTTTGAAAGGACGGGCCTCATGGCAGATACCAACACCATTCCGAACCCTCTTGAAGGCGTTCTCAGCGCCGATCAGATCGACGCCCTCGTCACCGCCGCGGAGGATCTCGGGCAGGGGCGCCACGGCGTCGAGGAGCTGCTGGCGCGAATGACCCGCGCGGTCCTGGAACGGAGCCTGGAGACCGAGATGAGCGACCACCTCGGCTACGAGTCCGGGGACCCCGCCGGGGCCGGGACGGGAAACTCGCGCAACGGCAAGACCACCAAGAACGTGCAGACCCTGCAGGGGCCGGTGCAGATCACCGTGCCACGGGATCGGAACGGCTCCTTCGCGCCGGTCATTGTGCCCAAGCGGTCCCGCCGGCTGGGCAAGGTCGAGGACATGATCCTCTCGCTCTACGCCCGTGGGATGAGCACCCGCGACATCGGGGCCCACCTCGAGGAGATCTACGGGGCCAAGGTCTCCGCCGCGACGATCTCCCGGGTCACCGACGTCATCGCCGACGAGGTCGCCCAATGGCAGAACCGGCCGCTGGAAGCGGTGTATCCGATCGTCTACATCGACGCGATCTGGCTGAAGATCCGTGACGGCGGGGTCGTGGCGAACAGGGCCTGCCACATCGCCGTGGGCGTGGACGTCGAGGGCCGCAAGCAGGTCCTGGGCCTGTGGCTGGGCGCTTCGGAGGGGGCGAAGTTCTGGGCCAACGTGCTCACCGAGATCCGCAATCGCGGCGCCACGGACATCCTGGTCCTGTGTTGCGACGGGCTGAGCGGCCTGCCGGCGGCGGTGAACAGCATCTACCCGCAGACCGTGGTCCAGACGTGCGTGGTGCACCTGCTGCGCTCGGCGATGCGCTACGCCTCCTACGGGGACCGCAAGGCGATGGCCAAGGACATGCGTCCGATCTACACGGCTCCGACCGTGCAGGCCGCGGAGCTGGCCATGGAGGCCTTCGCCGAGGCCTGGCAGGCCAAGGCCCCCGGGGCGGTGCTGGCGTGGAGGAACGCGTGGGAGGACTTCACCCCGTTCCTGGCGTTCACACCCGAGATACGCAAGGTCATCTACACCACGAACCAGATCGAATCGATCAACTACCAGCTCCGGAAGATCACCAAGACCAGGGGCTCGTTCCCCTCCGACGACGCGGCGCTCAAGCTGGTCTACCTGGGGATCCGGAACATCGAGACCACCCGCGGAGGCGAGCTCGGAACCGGCACCCAGGGATGGCACCAGGCCCTGAACGCCTTCGCCGTCCAATTCCCCAACCGACTCCCGATCTGACCACCCGGCAGAGCGGATCACCGACCGGTCCCTTACACGGAAAACTTGACACCCCCCTACGTGGGCCTCGGCCAGAGCGGCCACGCCGGCTTCTACGCCGCGGCCACCGCGAGCGCCCTGGTCGAAGGCCAGACGGTGTGGGTCGCCACCGGCAACTCCACCGGCACCACGGCCGCCGGACGCACCGCCCCGCTGTCCGCCGACGGCAGCTTCTCGCTGACGCTCACCGTCCCGGCCGGCGCGGCCTCCGGCTTCACCGTCTACACGTCCAAGGCCCACGGCCAGGGAACGACGAACACGAGCCAGAACGTGCGCGTCCAGCTCTCCGCGACCCAGGCCGGCACCGGGACGGGCACCCCGTCCACGGGCGGGAACACGGGCGGCAGCACCGGCGGCAACACCGGAACGAACACCGGCACCGGCACGACCGTCACGACGGGCTCCACCGGCACCACCACGCAGGACACCAAGCCCGTCTACGAGACGGTCTGCCTGTCCAACGCCGTGTCCGGCGCGACCCTCACCTGGGGCGTCAAGGACTCGTTCCGCAACTACATCCGCAGCGGCATCGCCCAGGGCGGCTGGACCATCAACTGCGCCAGCTACAACGGCTCCGACTTCGTCTTCACCGGCGGAACCGGCAGCTACTCGACCGCGAACCGCACCGGTTGGGCCCAGTTCGGCGGCTCCCGTCCACTTCACCGGACACGACGGCGTGCTGGACCTGCGCATCTCCAACCTGCACCTGCAGCAGAGCGGCCCCGCGACCGGTTCGCTGATCGCCAACGTGACCTCCTCTGACATGGACGGCAACAAGTTCAGCCGCGCCGGCGTCGTCATCGGCACCGTCAAGCTCGGCGGGGCCTCCGTGGGCTCGCGGCAGGTCGGCGCCTCCCACGCCCCGGTCACCCTGACCGCGGCCGGAACGGCGGCGTTCGCCGGCTTCTACGAGGCCGGAGAAGCGCTCGACGCCCTCAGCGTCACCCTGCCGCTGGGCCAGGCGAGCGATGGCCGCCAGGTCCTCGTCAAGGACGGGACGGGCATCTACGCGACCGGCGGCACGGTGGGCTCCCCGCTCGCCGCGACCGGCGCCGAGGGCAACGGGCTGGCCCTGACCGGCCTCGGCTCCCTCCTGCTCGGCGCGCTGCTCCTGGTGGCCCACCGCCGCCGGGCCACCGCCTAGCACCGAGGCGCCCCGGCGTCGTCAGCTTCCCCCGGCGCCTCCTCCCCCGCCGTGACCGCGCCTCCGGCCTCCCCGAGCGCCGCCGCGAAGATCGACCCCCACTTCCTCGAGGGCCCGTCCACCGCGGCCACCGTCACCGAGATCGTGCCCCTGGACCCCCCCCGTTACCTTTTTCGTGGCCTGCTGATCGGCGATGATCAGGGGGCGGGTAGCCAGCCGGCTCCGGCATGATGTCTGCCCCCAGTCCTTCATGATCCGGGGGGTGTAGTCACCGGAGCCGGTACTGGCGGTCACGGATCGCTAATAGAAGCACGCCCGAGTCCGGGGTCTGCGTAACGTGGATGTGAACGTCACCGCCTAGTGGCCGCCCAGGATCTGGTCCACGAATCGAAGGTGACTGCCATGAAAGACCAGCCTGTCCTGTTCATCGGCATGGACGTCGGCAAAAGCGAACACCACGCCACCGCGCTCACGGCCGACGGGACGATCGTCCACAACAAGACACTGTCCCAGTCGGAACCGGGAATCAGGGAACTCTTCGAACGCCTCGGGCGCGAGCACGGTCGCTGTCTCGTGGTCGTGGACCAGCCGAAAACCATCGGGGCGCTGCCCGTGGCGATCGCCCAGTCGATCGGCATCGACGTGGCGTATCTCCCGGGCCTGACGATGCGCCGCGTCGCAGACCTCCATCCAGGACAGGCGAAGACGGATGCGAGGGACGCGTTCATCATCGCCGACACCGCCCGCACGATGCCCCACACGCTCCGGAGCATCACCGTCAGCGAGGAGAACATCGCCGAACTCTCGATGCTCTGCGGTTTCGACGACGATCTCGCCGCCCAGGCGACTCAGGTCAGCAACCGGCTCCGCGGGCTCCTGACGCAGATCCACCCGTCGCTGGAACGCGTCCTCGGGCCGCGGTTGTCCCACCCTGCCGTGACCGACCTGCTCATGCGCTATCCCAGTCCGGCAGCGCTGAAGAGCGCCGGCCGGGGCCACGTGCGGGCCCGCCTAAGGAAACAGACCCCACGAATGGCCGCACGCCTGACCGAGGACATCTTCGCCTCCCTGGCCGAGCAGACGGTCGTCGTGGCCGGAACCAACGCGGCCGCGAAAGTCACCGGCCGGCTGGCCGAACAACTCCAGCAACTGCACCGCCAGCGGGTCGAGATAGGCGAGGAGATCCTCCAGGCGGTCGATGCCCACCCTCTCACCGAGGTCCTGACGTCGATGCCCGGCATCGGCGTCAGGACCTCCGCGAGGATCCTCACCGAAGTCGTCGGCAAGGACTTCAAGTCATCCGCGCACCTCGCCTCGTACGCCGGGGTCGCGCCGGTAACCCGGCGATCCGGAACCTCGATCCGAGGCGAACAATCTTCGCGCCGCGGCAACAAGGTCCTCAAACGCGCCCTGTTCCTCTCCGCGTTCGCGGCGCTCCACGACCCGGAATCCCGCGCCTACTACGACCGCAAACGAGCCCAAGGCAAACGACACAACCAAGCCCTGATCGCTCTCGCCCGACGGCGCTCGGACGTCCTCTTCGCCATGCTCAGAGACGGAACCTTCTACGAGCGCAGGAACCACCCGCTCCCCGAAGCGGCTTGACGAAAACCATAGAAGCACCCCCCCCCCCCCGCCGAGACGGCAAGCGGACGTCCTACTTGGGACGGCTCACGGGGGAACTGCCGAGCGTCCAGGCGGGCCATCATTCCGCCCCGGGCAAACACGACGGCCACCCACAAAACGCGTGCCATACCCCGCGCAGAGAACCACAACCGGAGGCCCCCATGCCCACCAGCGAAACCAACTCCCGACAGACCGGGACCCCAACGGGCCGGGACGCCCCCGATCCCGAGGACGACCGGAAGCCGGACAGCCCCGCCGAGGTCGACAAGCCCTCCTGGAAATACATCCTCAAGCGCACGGTCCGCGAGTTCTCCAAAGACCAGTGCACCGACCTGGCCGCGGGGCTGACCTACTTCGGCGTCCTTTCCCTCTTCCCCGCCTTGCTGGCTCTCGTCTCGCTCCTAGGGGTGGTCGGCCAGGCCGAACAAACCACGCAGACGCTGCTGCAGACCCTCGAGACCCTCGCTAACCCCTCCGTGGTGGACACGCTCCGCCAACCGATCCAGCAACTCACCAGCGCCCCCGCGGCCGGCCTTGCCCTGGTCGCAGGCCTCGCGGGCGCGATCTGGTCGGCCTCCGGATACGTCGGAGCGTTCGGCCGCGCGATGAACCGGATCTACGAGGTCGACGAGGGCCGCCCCTTCTACAAGCTGCGCCCCGTGATGCTCGCCATCACCGTCGTGCTGCTGCTCATGGCCGTGCTCATGGCCATCCTCCTGGTGGTCTCGGGCCCGGTGGCCCAAGCCATCGGCGACTCCATCGGCCTCGGTGCCACCGCCGTGACGGTGTGGAACATCGCGAAGTGGCCGGTCCTGGTGGCCTTCGCGATCCTCATGATCGCCGTGCTGTACTACGCGACGCCCAACGTGAAGCAGCCGAAGTTCCGCTGGATGAGCCTCGGCGCGCTCATCTCCCTGGTCGTCCTGGCCGTCGCCACGCTCGGGTTCTTCTTCTACGTGTCCAACTTCGGCAACTACAACAAGACCTACGGCGCCATCGGCGGAATGATCGTGCTGCTGCTGTGGATCTGGATCGCGAACATCTCCTTGCTCTTCGGCGCCGAGTTCGACGCCGAAACGGAACGCGGCCGTCAGCTCCAGGGCGGGATCGAGGCCGAGGAAACGATCCAGCTCCCGCCCCGGGACACCAAGGCCAGCGACAAGAAGGACGCCCAGGAACGAAAGGACCACGCCGAAGGCCGGACCCTCCGGCAAAAGCACGAGAACGACGGCGCTTCGGGCGCCGGAACCTAGAACCACGCTGGTGTGCACGCCCCCACGCCATCACCGCGGCAGCTTGTAGAGGGTGAGTGTGGGGATCGCCCTGGGACCGGCGGGCAGACCTTCGATCAGGGCATGCAAGGTGCTTGCCCTATTCGAGTCCGCCTCGGAACCCTTGACGGAACCGGCGCGGAGGTACCAGTGGACGGTCTCGCGGCTCTCGCAGGACCAGCCGCTCACGGGAGGACCTCTGCGTCATAGCGGTGGTAGAACACGGTTCGACGCTGGTAGAACGGAGCATGGCCATCGACGCGTTTGAACCCCACCCGATCGTCCGCCTTCTCGGCAAGCCCGCGGCCGACTTCACCGGCGCAGACCTCGTGCGGGCGATCGAACAGCTGGGACTGCACCAGGTGAACCTGCGCTACGTTGGCGGCGACGGGCGTCTGAAAACCCTGGCCTTCCCCATCAACTCGCGCGACCACCTCCTCGAGGTGCTGACCCGAGGCGAGCGCGTGGACGGCTCGAGCGTCTTTGCCGGCACCCAAACCGAGAACAGTGACGTCTACGTCGTTCCGCGCCACCGCACCGCCTTCGTCAATCCCTTCGGCGAGCGGTGCTCGCTGGACGTGCTGTGCTCCTTCTACGACGAGTCCGGAAACCCACTGTCCTACGCGCGCGAGCAGATCGTGCGCCGCGCCGCCGAGGTCCTGACGCGGGAAACCGGCATGACCCTCGAAGCCTTCGGCGAGTTGGAGTACTACCTCGTGGACAAGCCCGAGCCCATCTATCCCGTCGAAGAGGAGCGCGGCTACCAGGAGTCGGGACCCTTCTCCAAGGGAGAACGGATCCGAGAGCAGGTGCTGGGCCACCTTTGTGCCATGGGGGTGCCGCTGAAGTACGCCCACGGCGAGGTCGGCAACATCCTCGAGGACGAACGGCAACTGGTCCAGCACGAGATCGAGCTCCAACCCGTGCCCCTGGAGCAGGCAGCCGACAACCTCGTCCTGGCGAAGTGGGTGGTGCGCGAGGTCGCCCACTCCCACGGCCTCGAAGCGACGTTTGCCCCTTCGGTGAGCGGCAAGGGCGCGGGAAACGGCCTGCACATCCACAGCCGGCTGGTGCGCGACGGCGCCAGCGCCATCGTCGGCACGGAGGAAATCAACGACACGGGGCGCCGGCTGATCGCCGGCTACCTTGCGGCGGCCAGGGCGCTGACTGCGTTCGGCAATACGGTCCCCACGTCCTACTTGCGATTCGCCGACGGCGGCGAGTCGCCCGAGGGCATCTGCTGGGGCATGAGGGACCGCTCCGGCCTGGTCCGGGTTCCACTGGCCTGGGGCGGGAACGTGCTGGCCGGCATGGTCGCCCACGCCAATCCCGGCAGCACCGAGCCCGTCCCCGAATCCGCCACGCACCCCCAGACCGTCGAGCTCCGGCTCGGCGACGGCTCAGCTGATGTGCACCTGCTGCTGGCCGGGATGGCCGTCGGGGCGAAGCGCGGGCTCAGTGATCCGGGCAGCTTGGAGTTGGCAGAGCGGCTCAGTACCGCCAACCACGACGACTTCGAGCAACTGCCTACTTCATGTGCGGAGTCGGCCGACGCGCTCGAGGCCGAGCGCGAAGTTTTCGAGGCCGACGGCGTCTTCCCCAGCGCGCTCATCGACGCCGTGCTCGCCGGTTTACGCGACACCGACGACGCCGTGCTGGTCGGGGAGCTCGCGGAAGACGAGGCCGCTCGTGAGGAGCTCATTCGCCGTCACTGGCACGTCGGCTGAATCCGGCTGGCTTTCGAGCCGTTGAACCGTGCTGGGAAAGGAGGCCGGCACTGACCGGCGGTCCACCAGACGCCGGCCCGAATAACCCCCTGCGCCCAATAACCCGATGCCCTCTGCGTCCGGATGCTGACATACGCACAGGGGAACTGTCTCGCAAGCGGCAAGTGGCAAGACACTCCTATGGAGACACGCGTCCCTCAGGCGTTCCCCAGCGCTAGCTGGCATGCACTGCATGCCGCTTTAGGACGGATTCCGGAAGCGATGCTCAGCGGCGCGGACCGTCTTTGGGTTCCTGTGCCCCGACCGCCATCTGTCCAAAACCCAAGGATCCCCCCGACGACAATCACGGTCGCTCCTCGGCGCGCTGTCACCGGCTTGCCGCGAGCTCCTCTAGTCCCCGGCCTCGATCTCCACGAGCAGATCGCCGCCCTGGACCTGGAGGGTTCCGTCGATGGCGATGCGCGTGACCTTGCCCGCCACGGCGGACGTGATCGCCGCCTCCATCTTCATGGCCTCGATGGTCGCGACCGTCCCGCCGGCCTCGACCGTGTCGCCCACGGCGACCGTCGGGGACACCGCGCCGGCGAACGGGGCCGCGACATGCCCGCTGTTCGACGGATCGGCCTTCTCGGCGGCCTTCACCGTCGACTCCACCCCGCGGTCGCGGACGGTGATCTGCCGCATCTGCCCGTTGAGGGTGCACATCACCGAGCGCATGCCCTTCTCGTCGGGCTCGGAGATCGCCTGCAGCGTCGCGAGCAGCCGCACGCCCTTGCCGAGCGACACGGTGTGCTCGCGGTTCATCGTGAGCCCGTACAGGTAGTCGCGCGTGTGGAGCTTGGACACGTCGCCGTATTCCGCCGCGGACTTCTCGAAGTCGCGGGTCGGGCCCGGGAACAGGAGCCGGTTCAGGGTCCGCCGGCGGGTGTCCGAGTCGCCCCTGAGGGCCGCGGAGTCCTCCGCGGAGAGCTCCTCGATCCGGGTCCGGACCGTCCGGCCCTCGAGGGCCTTGGTGCGGAAGGGCTCGGGCCAGCCGCCGGGCGGGTCCCCGAGCTCCCCGGAGAGGAACTGGATGACGGACTCGGGGATGTCGAAGGCCTTCGGGTTCGCCTCGAACTCCGCCGGATCCACGTTCATGCCCACGAGCTGCAGCGCCAGGTCCCCGACGACCTTCGAGGACGGGGTGACCTTCACCAGCCGGCCCAGGATCCTGTTCGCCGCCGTGTACATGTCCTCGATCGCCTCGAACCGCTCGCCCAACCCGAGCGCGATCGCCTGCTGGCGGAGGTTCGAGAGCTGCCCGCCGGGGATCTCGTGCCGGTAGACCCGGCCCGTGGGGCCGGCGAGGCCGGACTCGAACGGCGCGTAGAGCGCGCGCACCGACTCCCAGTAGGGCTCCAGGGCCGCGGCCGCCTCCAACTCGATCCCGGTGTCGCGCTCGGTGTTCGCGAGCGCGGCGACCAGCGCCGAGGACGAGGGCTGGGACGTGGTCCCGGCCATGGACGCGACGGCGACGTCGACGGCGTCGACCCCGGCGTCGACCGCGGCCATGAGCGTGGCGAGCTGGCCGCCGGCCGTGTCGTGGGTGTGCAGGTGGACGGGCAGGTCGAAGCGCTCGCGCAGCGCGCGCACCAGCTTCGCCGCGGCGGCCGGGCGCAGCAGCCCCGCCATGTCCTTGATCGCCAGGATGTGCGCCCCGGCGTCGACGATCTCCTGGGCGAGGCCCAGGTAGTAGTCCAGCGTGTACAGGTCCTCGGCCGGGTCCAGCAGGTTGCCCGTGTAGCACAGGGCGACCTCGGCGACCGCGGTCCCCGTCTCCCGGACCGCCTTGATGGCCGGGGCCATCTGCGACACGTCGTTGAGCGCGTCGAAGATCCGGAAGATGTCGATCCCGGTCGCGGCGGCCTCCTTGACGAACGCGTCGGTGACCTCGGTGGGGTACGGGGTGTACCCCACGGTGTTCCTGCCGCGCAGCAGCATCTGCAGCGGGATGTTCGGCAGCTCCGCGCGCAGCAGCTCCAGCCGCTTCCAGGGGTCCTCGCCCAGGAAGCGCAGCGCGACGTCGTACGTCGCCCCGCCCCAGACCTCCATCGAGAACAGCTGCGGCAGCGTGTGCGCGAACGCCGGGGCCGCCGCCAGCAGGTCCCGGGTGCGCACCCGGGTGGCCAGCAGCGACTGGTGCGCGTCGCGGAACGTGGTGTCCGTGACCGCGACGGCGGTCTGCGCCCGCAGGGCGGCGGCGAAGCCCTCGGGGCCGAGCTCCAGGAGCCGCTGGCGCCACCCTGCGGGCGGCTGGTGCTCGGACGGGCCGTCGAACGGGGAGCGGAACGGCTCCTCCGACTTGTCCCCGGGGTAGTGCGGGAGCTTGTCGCGCGGGTCCAGGCCTTCGCGGCGCGGGCCGTTGGGCCGGTTCACGGTCACGTCGGCCAGGAACGTCAGGGCCTTGGTGCCGCGGTCCTGCGAACGGTGGCCCTCCAGCAGGTCCGGGCGCGAGTCGATGAAGTCGGTGGCCACGTCGCCGGAGAGGAACTGCGGATCGCCCAGGACGTTCATGAGGAACGGGATGTTCGTGGCGACGCCGCGGACCCGGAACTCGGCCAGCGCGCGGCGCGCCCGGCGCACGGCCATGTCGTAGTCCCGCCCGCGGCAGGTGAGCTTCACGAGCATCGAGTCGAAGTGCGGGGACACCTCGGCGCCGGTGTAGATGGTCCCGCCGTCCAGGCGCACCCCGGATCCGCCGGCCGAGCGGTACACGGTGATGGTGCCCACGTCCGGGCGGAAGCCGTTGGACGGGTCCTCCGTGGTGATGCGGCACTGCAGCGCCGCGCCGCGGATCCGCAGGTCCTCCTGCCGGATGTCCAGGTCCTCGAGCGTCTCGCCGGCGGCGATGCGCATCTGCGCGGACACCAGGTCCACGTCCGTGATCTCCTCGGTGACCGTGTGCTCGACCTGGATGCGCGGGTTCATCTCAATGAACACGTGCTGCCCGGCCCGCTCCCCGACCGTGTCCACGAGGAACTCGACGGTGCCGGCGTTCTGGTACTCCAGCGCCTTCGCGAACTTCACCGCGTCCGCGTACAGGGCCTGGCGGATCCCCTCGTCCAGGTTCTGCGCCGGGGCGATCTCGATGACCTTCTGGTGCCGGCGCTGCAGCGAGCAGTCGCGCTCGAAGAGGTGCACCACGTTGCCGGCGCCGTCCGCGAGGATCTGCACCTCGATGTGCCGCGGGCGCAGCACGGCCTGCTCGAGGAACACGGTCGGGTCCCCGAACGCGCTCCCGGCCTCGCGCATCGCGGCGGACAGCGCCTCGGGCAGCGCGTCGCGGGTGTCCACGCGGCGCATCCCGCGACCGCCTCCGCCGGCGACGGCCTTGACGAAGAGCGGGAACCCGATCTTGTCCGCCTCGGAAATCAGGGTGTCGACGTCGTCGCTGGGCTCGGAGGAGTTCAGGACCGGAACGCCGGCCTTCTTCGCGGCCTTCAGCGCCGCGACCTTGTTGCCCGCGAGCTCGAGCACGTCCGCGGGCGGGCCGATGAACGTGATGCCGGCCTCCGCGGCCGCGCGCGCCAGGCCCGGGTTCTCCGACAGGAAGCCGTACCCGGGGTAGATCGCGTCCGCCCCGCACTCCTTGGCCACGCGGATGATCTCCGCGACGTCCAGGTACGCGCGGACCGGGTGGCCCTCTTCGCCGATCTGGTAGGCCTCGTCGGCCTTCTGGCGGTGGATGGACCCGCGGTCCTCGTACGGGAAGACCGCGACGGTCTTGGCGCCCAGCTCGTAGCCGGCGCGGAAGGCCCGGATGGCGATTTCGCCACGGTTGGCGACCAGAACCTTCGAAAACATGGGACTCCTCTGTCGAAAACGTCGTTGTTACCGCGCGGATCCCGGGTGGGATGCGGGCATGGCGGGCCGGGGCGGGCGGGTGTGGCGGCGCCGCCGGGCCTGCTGGTGGTTGTGCCGGCACCCCGGCCGGGTGTCGGGTTACAGGTCGCGGACGATGACGACGTCGAGCCGTCGCGGTCCGTGGACGCCCTCGACCCGTTCGAGTTCAATGTCGCTGGTCGCGCTGGGGCCGGAGATCCACGTCTGCGGGCGCGTGGAGTCCAGCCGCGGCAGGGCCTCCGGGAGGATCTGGACGATCGAGGACGCGGCAACCACGCAAATGTGGTGGTCCGGGATCAGGCTGATCGCACGCCGCCCCTGGTCCGGGTCGCCGTCGAGCACGATGGTTCCGGACTCGGCGACGGACACGGTGCTGGAGGTCAGGACCGCGGCGGTGGCGTCCAGCTCGGCCAGGGTGAGCGGGGCCTCGATGCTGTCGGTGCGTCGGCGGGAGTCGTTTGCCAGCGCGGGGTGGTCCAGCCAGGCCGGCTCCAGCCCGGGCGGGACGACGTAGCTGGTGGCGCCGGATAGCAGGTCCGCCAGGGTCTCGGGCAGTGCCGAGGCGTCGATGGTGCGCACCCCGGCCTTGTAGTCGAGCAGCCGGTCGACGTGCTGCTCGATCAGGGCCTCGGTATCCAGGTCGCCTTTCAGCCGGTGGGTCTGCGGGATGGGCGGGGCCTTTGGGGCGTCCTTGAGCGCCCCGCGCAGCCGGTCCATGATCTCTTGGCGCGCGCTCATTTGGCGTCCTCCTGGGGGTCCGTGCCGGATGCGGGGTTCGGGTGGTCCTTGGCCCACCCGTCGCGGAAGGACTTGGACGGCGGGGCGGGGATGTCGCGGCTGCTGGTCCAGCCGGCGGCGATGCCGGGCAGGCGCTTGATCTTCTTGGCCCTGCCCGCGGCGAGGCGTCCCAGCGGGAGGGCCTTCTCGAGCAGTCCCAGGTGCTTGCCGGAGGCGAACGCCCAGGAGGCCCCGGTCATCATGAGGTCCATCTGGTTGGGGATCCTGCGCTTTTCGTGTTGGGCCTCGACGTCCTGGGCGCGCAGTTCGACGAGGATCTCCGGGATGTTGATCTTGACCGGGCAGGCGTCGTAGCAGGCCCCGCACAGCGAGGAGGCGTAGGGCAGCGAGCCGTTCTCCTCGGACATGATGCCGGTGAGCAGGGGCGAGAGGATCGCGCCGATGGGTCCGGGGTAGGTGGAGCCGTAGGCGTGCCCGCCGGTGCGTTCGTAGACGGGGCAGACGTTCATGCAGGCGCTGCAGCGGATGCAGTGCAGGGCGGCCCGGCCCATCTCGTCGGCGAGGGCGGCGCTGCGTCCGTTGTCCAGCATCACGAGGTGGACGCTGGTCGGGCCGTCGCCGGCGGTGGTGCCAGTCCAGAACGAGGTGTAGGGGTTCATCCGCTCGCCGGTGGAGGACCGCGGGAGCAGCTGCATGAACACGCCCACATCGGACCAGGCCGGGAGCAGCTTCTCCACGCCCATCACGGTGATCAGGGTTTCGGGGAGGGTCAGGCACATGCGCCCGTTGCCCTCGGACTCCACCACGCCGAGTGTCCCGGTCTCGGCGATGGCGAAGTTCGCGCCGGACACGGCGACCTTGGCGTCGAGGAACTTCCGGCGCAGGTACGCCCGGGCGGCGCCGGCCAGCAGCGCCGGGTCGTCGGTGAGGGCGGGGTCGACGCCGGGCATTTCGGACAGGAAGATGTCGCGCACCTCCGTGCGGTTCTTGTGGATCGCGGGGACCAGGATGTGGCTGGGCTTGTCATGCCCGAGCTGGACGATCAGTTCGGCCAGGTCGGTTTCCAGGGCGGTTATGTCCTCGGCCTCCAGGTGTTCGTTGAGCCCGATCTCCTGGGTGGCCATCGACTTGACCTTGACCACGTCCGTGGAGCCGGTCGCGCGGATCAGGTCGGTGACGATCCGGTTGGCCTCGGCCGCGTCGCGGGCCCAGTGGATGGTGCCGCCGCGGGCCGTGAAGTTCGCCTCGAACTGCTCCAGCAGCTCGGGCAGCCGCGCCATGACGTTCTCCTTGACGGCGGACCCGGCGTTGCGCAGGTCCTCCCAGTCCGGGAGTTCGGACACCACCCTCAGCCTTTTGTCGCGGATGGTGTGGGTGGCGTGGCGCAGGTTGGCGCGCAGCTGCGGCTTGCCGAGCTCGCGGCGCGCGGCGGTGGGGAAGGACTCGCTGGCGTGCAGGTTGCCGGTGCCGAAGACGGGGAGGGACGGCATGCCCAGGAACGTCCCGCTCATCGTCGTGCCCCGATCCGGGCGGCCGTGTCCCCGGCGGCGGACGCCGGGTGCTCCCGGGTGCTGGCCAGGATCTCCGCGAAGTGCAGGGTGCCGGCGGCGCTGGCGGTGCGGGAGAGCCCGCCGCCGATGTGCAGCAGGCACGAGGCGTCGCCCCCGGTGCAGATGTCGGCGCCGGTGGAGTCGATCGCGGCGGTCTTGTCCGCGAGCATCGCGGAGGAGACCTCGGGGTTCTTCAGCGAGAACGTGCCCCCGAATCCGCAGCACTGGTCCGCCTCCGGCAGTTCGACCACGTCGATGCCGCCGACCGAGCGCAACAGGTCCAGCTGGCGGTCTCCGAGGCGCAACACCCGCATGCCGTGGCACGACGGGTGGTACGTGACGCGGTGCGGGAAATGCGAGCCCAGCTGGGCGGCCGCGTCGGTCACGCCGAGGACGTCGGTCAGCAGCTGGGACAGCTCGTAGGTCTTGGCGCCCACCGCGCGGGCGTCCGCCTCCAGCGTATTGTCGCCGCAGCGCTTCGCCAGCATCGGGTGCTGGTGCTTCACGGAGGCCACGCAGGAGCCCGACGGCGCGACGGCGACGTCGTAGTCCCCGTTTCCGAAGGCCTCGACGTGGTTCCGCACCACCGGCAGCGCCTTGTCGAAGTAGCCGCTGTTCAGGTGCATCTGCCCGCAGCAGGCCTGGCCCGCGGGGAACACGACCTCGTGGCCGAGCCGCTCCAGGATGGCCACCGTGGCCCGGGCGGTGTCAGGGTACATGGCATCGACGATGCAGGTGGCGAAGAGTGCGATTCTCATGAAGCGCCTTTCGGAAGTGTGGCAGACCACACGACCGCGTGTGGTCAGACCATAGTAGGCACGAAAGCGGGGCCGCGTCCAGCGCCGCAAGTCAGGCGGCATTCTGGTGACGACCCTCACATTCTTCGAGAATGTGCGCTACTCTGGCGTGGTTGGACCATAGTGGTCCGACCATAATGCTTCCCATCCCAGGGCACAGGCCCGGATCCAGGCACAGGCCGGATCCTTCCTGCGGGAACTTGGTCAGAGAGGACCAGAATTGTGGACAACCTAGCGGTACTTTCCCTCCTTGCGTTGGCTCCGATCCTCGTGGTCGGCGTGCTGCTCGCCGGGTTCCGGTGGCCGGCCAAATACGCCATGCCCGTCGGCTACGTCGTCGCCGTGGTGGTGGCCCTCACGGTGTGGCAGATGGACTTCGCCGGCGTGCTCGCCGCCTCGCTGGAGGGCCTGATCGTCGCCGGCACCATGCTCTACATCGTGTTCGGCGCGCTCCTGCTACTGGCGACCCTTTCCGCGGGCGGGGCGATGTCCGCGATCCGCGCCGGGTTCAACAACATCTCCCCCGACCGCCGGATCCAGGCGATCATCATCGGTTGGCTCTTCGGCAGCTTCATCGAGGGCGCCTCCGGCTTCGGCACCCCGGCCGCCGTCGTCGCGCCGCTGCTGCTGGCCATGGGCTTCCCCGCCATGGCCGCCGTGATGGTGGGCCTGGTCATCCAAAGCACGCCCGTGAGCTTCGGAGCCATCGGCACCCCTATCCTCATCGGCGTCAACCAGGGGCTCGGCGGAGACCCGGCCGTGGCCGAACGCATCAACGTGCTCGGCCTGACCATGCCCGAATACGTGAACTCCATCGGATTCCAGGTCGCGGCCATCCACGCCATCGTCGGCCTGCTCATCCCGCTGATGATGGTCTGCATGCTCACCGGGTTCTTCGGCCCGGACCGGCGCTTCCGCGACGGACTGGCCGTCTGGCCCTTCGCCATCTACGCGTCCCTGGCCATGACCGTCCCCTCCATCCTGACCGCACGCTTCCTCGGGCCCGAGTTCCCCTCGCTGTTCGGCGGCCTGATCGGCCTCGCGCTGGTCATGCTCACCTCCAGCCGGGGATTCCTGATGCCCAAGGACACCTTCGACTTCGGCCCGCGGTCGGCCTGGTCCGAGCGCTGGATGGGCACCCTCGACCCGACAAAGGCCGTCGACACGAGCTTCCACATGAGCCCCCTGCGCGCCTGGGCCCCCTACATCCTCATGGGCTCGCTGCTGGTCGCCAGCCGCGCGATCCCGGAACTCAAGACGTTCCTGACCGGCCTCGCCATGCCCGTGACGGACATCCTCGGCACCGGCATCAGCACCGGCATCCAGCCCTTCTACCTCCCGGGCTTCGTGCTCATCCTCGCCTCGGTGTTCGCCTTCGTCCTGCACCGGATGAAACGCCAGGAGATCCTCCGCGCCGTCAAGGTCTCCGCCGGCCAGCTGGCGGGCACCGCCGTCGCACTGCTCTTCGCGGTGCCCCTGGTGCGCATCCTCATCCAGTCCGGCCCGGAGCTCAACTCATCCGGGCTGTCCAGCATGCCCGTGACCCTCGCCGAGGGCGCCGCCGCGGTTTCCGGTGGATCCTGGCCGCTCATCGCCCCGTGGATCGGAGCGCTGGGCGCGTTCGTCGCCGGCTCCAACACGGTCTCCAACCTGACCTTCTCGCAGTTCCAGTTCTCCACCGGCGCCCAGATCGGGGTCCCGCCGGAGCTGGTCGTCGCGGCGCAGGCGGTCGGCGGGGCCGGAGGCAACCCAATCTCCATCCACAACATCGTCGCCGCCTCCGCGACCGTCGGCCTGCTGGGACGGGAGGGCGACCTCCTACGCCAAACCATCTTCGTCACCACCTACTACTGCCTGGCCGGCGGCATCGTCGCCTTCCTCTTCATCCACGGGCTCGGAATGAACCTCGGCACCGTCATGCTGGCCCTGCTCCTCACCGCCATCGCCCTGACCATCCGGTGGATGCTCAAGCAGACGCCGCCCCCCGCGGCCAGCCACACCGGGATCCGGGCCGACAAGTCCTAACTCCGGCATCCGAGGCCAACGGACGGCCCGCCCCACCACGGGCGGGCCGTCCGTTGGCACATGGGAGAATGGACCAGTGACCATCGAGGAATCCAAGCCCGTCTCGGCCCCGCGCGCCTACGAGGCCGTGCTCCACGCCATCGAGGCCGAGCTACGCTCCGGGGCACTCAAACTCGGGGACCAGCTGCCCGGGGAACGAACCCTGGCCGAACGGCACGGACTCTCCCGCGCCTCGGTCCGCGACGCCATCCGCATCCTCGACGTGCACGGCGTCGTCCGCACGTCCACCGGCTCGGGACCCAACGCCGGTGCGGTCATCATCTCCGAGCCGGCCGCCGGACTGGCCTCCGCGCTGCGGCTACACGTGGCCACCCGCCAGCTGAGCGTCGCCGAGATCGTCCAGACCCGCATCCTGCTCGAGACCGGGGCCGCCGAAGCCGCCACCATCGACCGCGAGGACCCCTCGACCCGGACGAAGCTCGACGAGGCCGCCGCGCTCCTGGACCAAATGGACGACCCCACGCTGGGCCGGGTCGACTTCCACGCGCTCGACGCCCGCTTCCACGTGCTGCTGTCCTCGCTGGCGGGCAACGCGGTCATCGAGGCCATGATGGAGTCCCTGCGCCTGTCCATCAGCGACTACGTGGCCGAGTCGGTCCGCAGCGACGAGGCCTGGGAGCCCGTGGCCGAGGTGCTCCGGCACCAGCACCACGACATCCTCGCCGCCGTGTCCGCCGGGGAAGGCAAACTGGCCGCCAGGCTGCTCCGCGAACACATCGAATGGTTCTACGCCGAAACCCAACACTGAGCCGCCGGTCCGGCGCGATAGGCCGGAAACGGGACAACCCGAACCCTCGGTTCGACGTCGGTCAGCGAACTCCCCCGAGCCGGGGCACCCCATGGCCCCGGGACGCAGGCCGGACGCCCACCGCATGGCGCGGACCCGGACCCGCGCTCAGTATCCAGCGGCCGATCTGCTCCCCACACGGGCCTTGCGCGTCGCCACAGCGAGTGCCGAGTCGACCAGGTAATCGTTCAACCGGATCGAAGCCGCCGCCGCCGCGTCGACGTCCCGGACCACGATGCCGCGCAGCATCGCCAAATGCAGGTCCTTTCCCGCACGGACCTCCTCCAGGGGATCCATGATGTGGGCCAGCCAGAACTTCCGCGACAGACCCTGAAGCGGGGTCATGGCGTCGGCGAGGTACTCGTTGTGCGACGCCTCGCACAAGAGCCCGTGGGTTTCCCTGACGGCCGCGACGTACGCCTCCAGCTCGTCCAGCTCCGCCATCTCCTCGGTCAGCACCGCGACCTTGGCCAGCTCGACGGCGGAGGCACGCTCGCAGGCCAGGGCCACGGCGAGCGGCTCCATGACGCGGCGGACCTCCAGCCGGCGCAACTGCTCCTCCACCGAGTTGATGGGGATCTCGATCCCGCGTCCCGGCCGGATGCGGACCAAGTGGTCGCGGTCCAGCCGCTGGACCGCCTCCCGCAACGGGGTGCGACCGACACCGACCTGGTCCACGAGACCGCTTTCGGTGTGGAACGCGCCCGGAGCCAACCGTCCGGTCTCAATCATCTCCGCGAGTAGCACGTATGCCTCGTCGGCCTTTGTCATAGCACTCCCCTTCGGCTCTCAGGCTACACAATAGACGGACGCATACTCTTGATATATTCCGCGTATACGGGCTACGCTGGCCGAGTCGTCGTGACCCCGATCACTTGGAGGATCGCCTTGAAGTACCGTCCCGCCCACGAGCCGAGTCCGTTGCCCTATTCCCCGTTCAAGAGCTGCACCGTGCCCCGGCCCATCGGATGGCTTTCGAGCGTGAGCGCGGACGGCGTGGAGAACATCGCCCCGTACAGCCAGTGGCAGAACCTCACGTTCGACCCGCCGATGGTCATGTTCTCCGCCAACCAGTACCCCGACGGACGGCGCAAGGACACCGTCATCAACGCCGAGACCACCGGATGGTTCGTCTGGAACATGGCCACCTACCCGCTGCGCGACGCGGTCAACAAGAGCGCGATGGCGCTCGGGCCCGAGGAAAGCGAGTTCGACCACCTCGGACTCACCCGCGTCTACGCCGACAACCACCCCGTCCCGATGGTCCAGGAGAGTCCGGTGAAGTTCGAGTGCAAGTACCACTCGACCCACCGGGTGCCGGGGAAGTCCACGGTCGGGACGGTCGACATCGTCTTCGCCACGGTGGAGACGATCCACATCGACGACGAGGTCATCACCGTCGACGGACGACTGGACATCGGGAGGATCGAACCGATCGCCCGCCTGGGGTACTTCGACTACACGGTGGTCCGCGAAACATTCGAGATGCGCGTTCCCGGCGCGGACAAGGACGCGCAACTGGGCCTGGAGGGGCGAGCCGCATGAGCGAGGCAAGCATGGTCCAACAAAAGGAAAAGACCCCCAACTCCACGGCCCAGCGCGTCCGGGACCTGGTCGCCGTCAACTTCGGCAATTCGCTCGAGTGGTACGACTGGACGATCTACTCCATCTTCGCCCCCTACTTCGCCGTCCAGTTCTTCCAGCCGGACAACGCGGCGTCCGCGCTCCTGGCGACCTTGGCGGTCTTCGCCGTCGGCTTCGTCACGCGGCCGCTGGGCGGCTTCCTCTTCGGCGCGTACGCGGACCGGGTCGGACGCCGCAAGAGCCTCACGCTCGCGATGATGCTCACCGCGTTCGGCAGCCTCGTCATCGCGTTCGCACCGACCTACGGCTCGGTGGGAATCGCCGCGTCCGTCATCCTGCTCCTCGCCCGGCTCGTCCAGGGGCTGGCCCACGGCGGGGAGATGGGCACGTCCGTGACCTACCTGGTCGAGCGCGCGCCGCGGGGCCGGCGCGCCCTGTTCGGCAGCACGTCCTGGTTCAGCGTCGTGCTCGGCACCATTCTGGCCACCGTGACCGGCCTCGTGCTGACCGCCAACCTCTCCGAGTCCGACGTCCGCGAGTGGGGTTGGCGCGTCGCCTTCGGCATCGGCGGCACGCTGGGTCTCTACGCGCTGTACCTCCGCCGTCGGCTGACTGAGACCGACGCCTTCGAGGAGGCATCGAAGAACGCCGGCGCCGGGACGCACGAGACCGCGGCCGAACCCCGCAAGCCTCGGCTCCTGGACCACTGGAAGGCCATCCTCGTGGTCTTCGGCCTGTCGGCCGGCGGCTCGATCATGTTCTACACCTGGCTCATCTTCATGCCCACCTACGCCCAGCTCCAGCACGGACAGGACCCCTCCAGCGCCCTCACCGCAAGCCTCATCGCACAGGTGTACTTCCTCGGCGCCGTCCTCCTGGCCGGGTGGCTCGGCGACCGCATCGGCCGCAAACCCCTGGTCATCGCCTTCGGCCTCGTATTCGTCGCACTGACCATCCCCATCCACGGCCTCGTCGACGGCAGCTTCTCCGGACTGCTCCTGGCTCTGCTCGCCGCACTGACCGGCCTCGCCCTCCTTTTCGGAGTCAACGGCGCCATCTGGGCCGAGGTGTTCCCCACGAGGGTCCGCGCAGCCGGCGTCGCCGGGCCGCTCTCCCTCGCCACCGCCATCTTCGGCGGCACCGCCCCGTACATCAACGCCGCCCTTTCCCAGAGCGGACGCCAGGACTGGTTCCTCTACTACCTCATCGCCGTTGCCGCTATCACCCTGCTCACCGGCATCCTGATGAAGGAAACGAAGGACAGCAGTCTGGTCCGCGGCACATAGCCCCCAGCCGTTCAGCAACTATCCCGCCCCCTGGGGCGCCCACGTTCGACAGCCCGGGTCTTGACTTCCGTTACAGGACCCGGGCCAGTTGCACGCCCGGTGGGAGAACTCGGCGCATCACCCACCGCACCTTTGCGCCAGCAGACGGCACAGAACAGGGAGAGCTTCCTAATCACCACATAGTTGCTAGTCAGAGGTCGATAAAAAGTCGGACCCGTTGTCGGTCGTGATCCGGTCGCCGCCGCGGTAGACCGGGGCGCGAACCCGGGACCAAGGAAACCCTCCACGTCGGCCGGGCACATCCGTATGCTCGACGGGCTGAAACCGCCGCGCCTGTCCCCGGGGATGGCCTCACCCGCTCTCCGTCGACGTCCGGCCATGCGGGGCACCGACGGGCTTGGACTCGGACGAGCCGCGCTGGCGCAGCTAGGTGGACAGCACCACCATGCTGCCCACCGCAAACAGTTCGGACTGCCGGTTCTGCAGGGTCCGGTTCCGGAACTCCGTGGACACCGCGTACTCCATCCACCCCATCCCGGGTTCCCCGTGACGGGCGTCCTCGTCGTTGAACACCACCAGTCCGGCCACGATCTGCACCCACCAGGAGAGCAGGAACACGGCCTTCATGACCAGCAGGAGCGAGTTCGAGTACACGAACCGCCGCCACCCGCCCGCCTTCTCCTATGCCGTCGAGTCCGCCTGCGCGTGCCCCGTTACCTTTTTCGTGGCCTGCTGATCGGCGATGATCAGGGGGCGGGTAGCCAGCCGGCTCCGGCATGATGTCTGCCCCCAGTCCTTCATGATCCGGGGGGTGTAGTCACCGGAGCCGGTACTGGCGGTCACGGATCGCTAATAGAAGCACGCCCGAGTCCGGGGTCTGCGTAACGTGGATGTGAACGTCACCGCCTAGTGGCCGCCCAGGATCTGGTCCACGAATCGAAGGTGACTGCCATGAAAGACCAGCCTGTCCTGTTCATCGGCATGGACGTCGGCAAAAGCGAACACCACGCCACCGCGCTCACGGCCGACGGGACGATCGTCCACAACAAGACACTGTCCCAGTCGGAACCGGGAATCAGGGAACTCTTCGAACGCCTCGGGCGCGAGCACGGTCGCTGTCTCGTGGTCGTGGACCAGCCGAAAACCATCGGGGCGCTGCCCGTGGCGATCGCCCAGTCGATCGGCATCGACGTGGCGTATCTCCCGGGCCTGACGATGCGCCGCGTCGCAGACCTCCATCCAGGACAGGCGAAGACGGATGCGAGGGACGCGTTCATCATCGCCGACACCGCCCGCACGATGCCCCACACGCTCCGGAGCATCACCGTCAGCGAGGAGAACATCGCCGAACTCTCGATGCTCTGCGGTTTCGACGACGATCTCGCCGCCCAGGCGACTCAGGTCAGCAACCGGCTCCGCGGGCTCCTGACGCAGATCCACCCGTCGCTGGAACGCGTCCTCGGGCCGCGGTTGTCCCACCCTGCCGTGACCGACCTGCTCATGCGCTATCCCAGTCCGGCAGCGCTGAAGAG